>NZ_JBHJPX010000008.1:0-80949 GCF_042262425.1 Streptomyces sp. NPDC056373 | reverse complement strand
CCCCTCGCCGCGCTCCCCCTCGGCCCCCCGGGGCTCGCCGCCGCCCGGCCGGGGCCCCCCCGGCCGGCCCCCCGCCCCCCCCCCCCCACGGCCGCCCGCCTCCTCGATGAGGGCGGCCGCCGTGTCGGTCGCCGCACCCGAATCCAGGAGTGCGGCGATCCGGCCGCCCATCGGGGAGCCGAGCGCCACCAGCACCGGGAACGTCTTCTTCCGCTCGCGCAGATCACCGTGGACCGGTTTACCGGTGACGCCGGGGTCTCCCCAGATGCCCAGCACGTCGTCGACGATCTGGAACGCGACCCCCAGGTGCCGGCCCGCCCGGTCGAGCGCGGCGGCCGTCTCGGGGCCGGCGCCGCCGAGCACGGCACCGAGCGCGGCCGCGCAGCCCAGCAGCGCGCCCGTCTTCTGCTCCGCCATCGCCCGGTACTCGTCGGGCCGCACCCGCTCCGGGCCGGTCCACGGGCGGTCGGCGAACAGCAGGTCGTCCGCCTGCCCACGCACCAGGTCACCCAGTGCCACGGACAGCGTGCGCACGCCCGCGGCACCACCGGGCTGCGCGGCCAGCGTCTCGACGGCCAGGGCGAACAGGGCGTCGCCCGCCAGCACCGCGGGCCCCGTGCCGTAGGCCCTCCACACGGTCGGGCGGCGTCGCCGGTCCGCGTCGCCGTCCATGATGTCGTCGTGCAGCAGGGAGAAGGTGTGCACCAGTTCCACCGCGACGGCCGCGGCCACGCCGGCCTCTCCCCGCGCACCGGCCGCCTCCGCGCCGAGCACCGCGAGCGCCTGCCGCACGCCCTTGCCGCCGGAGGCCGCGGCCGGAGCACCCCCGACCTCGCACCAGCCGAAGGAGTACGCGGCCATCTCGCCCACCCAGGGGTGCAGCCGCCCCACGGCCTCCTCCAGGGCGGGCCGGACGAGGGCGCGGCAGCGGCCCAGCACCGCGGGGACGTCACGGGCGCCGACCGCGCGAACGTGCGCCTCGCCCCGCAGCGCCGTCCGCGCCGCGGCGGTCGCCTCGGCCGCCGTGCCCGGCCGTGACGGCCGGGCGGCGACCGGTGCCGGCGCGTCCTCGAGCGCAGACTGTCCGGCTTCCCGGGACGGCAGGGCGTGGGTGGCCGGGGGCCTCCTGCCGTGGTGCGCGGTTTGTCCGGTTTCCCTGGACGGCGACCCCTGCGTGGCCGGTGCCGGTGCCGTCGTGGCGTTCCTCCGGGCTGTCTTCACCGTCGTCGGCAGCGCCGTCACAGGGTCGCCCCCGTCGTCCGCCCGGCCGACGGTATGCCGAGTTCCTCGTGGGCCCTGGCCACCATCCGGCGGGCGTGCTGCAGCCCGATGCGCTCCAGCAGGCCCGCGAGGTCGGCCAGTTCGGCCGCCGTCTCGTCACGGTCGCGGCCCAGGCGGGCCAGGGACTTGGCGAGTCCCAGCCGCGAGAGCGCCTCCCCGCGCGGCTCGCTCATCTCGCGGAACTCCTTGAGCGCCTGCTCGTACAGCACGCGCGCCTGCTCGTAACGCCCCGCCCGGTACAGGACGTTGCCGCGCATCTTGTGGTTGTAGGCGAGCGCGCTGGACAGCCGCATCGCACGGCACGTCGTCTCCGCCTCGCTCAGCAGCTGAAGGGCCCGCTCGGTGTCCTGGTCGCGTACCGACACCACGTCGGCCAGTCCGCGCAGCGCCCAGGCGTGGCCGCGGCGGTCGTCGGCACGAGCGGCGATCTCGGCGGCCTCCTCGAACAGCGCGTACGCCGAGTCGTAGCGGCCGGTGTTGCGGTGCATCTGCGCGATGCCCTCCAGCGCCCACACCGTGTGCCGCGCTTCCCCGCGCCGCCGGGCCTCGGCGAGCAACTGCTCGTGCAGTCTGCCGACGGACTCGTAGTCGCCCTGGATGCGGCCGGTCTCGGCCAGGCCGGCCAGCGAGTATCCGCGCACGACGATGTCCCCGCCGCGTTCGCCGAGGTCGGCAGCCAGCTGGAGCAGTCTGCGGGCCAGCCGGAGCGCGCCGCGCTGCCGGGCCAGGGTGCCGCCGCTCCACAGTGCCCAGGCCATCGCCCCGACGTCCCCGGCCTCCCGGGCCGCGCGGTAGCTCGCCTTCCAGGCCCGGTCCGCGTCCTCGATCCGGCCCAGCCGGCGGTGCGCCTCGGCCACCGCGAGCCCGGAACGCGCCGCCTCCCCGGGCTGTCCGGCGCGCTCGGCCGCTCTCAACTGCTCGGTGCCGGCGGCCAGGACGTCGGTCAGGGAGGAGTTGACGGACAGAGTGGTGAGGGCGCCCTGGTACTCCGGTGCGAATGCCTTGCCGTACATCGATGCCTTTCGGTCCGTATGCGCCCCATGTATACATGCTGCGTATACATGGGGTGTATAGGGGTGTGGAAACCTGCCCCGGCCACAAGGGCCGGGGCAGCACCTGTTGCCGATCAAGACGTCGGCGCAGCGGACCGGGTTGCCTGTGAGGCGCAGATCACCTGATGGGTGTTCAGTGCTGGCCGGCTTTGTGCGGTGTCGCCTCGCTCGGCCGGACGACGACGAACCCCTCGCCCTGGAGCAGCAGTTGCACCGCCTCACCCGAGCCGCCGCGCAGCATCGACCCGATGGACTGCGAACGGTGCAGCGAGGTCTGCAGCCCCGCGGTCCAGCCGACGATCGCGTCGGTGTCGACGTACACCGGGTACTGCGGCGATACCGGGATGACGAGCGGGCTGCCCTCGCACACCAGGCCCAGCTTGCCGTGCCCGGTGAAGACGCTGTTGAACAGGCCGCCGCCGGTGATGCCGGCGCCCTTCACGGTGGCGATGCGGTACGACAACGTGGCGTCGAAACACAGGACGTTGCGGCCGTTGACCGTGAACTCGTCGCCCGGCTCGACATCGACGATGAAACAGTTCTGCGCCTCGTGCGCGAACCAGGCCTCACCCTGCCCGCGCACCGCCATCAACGGCAGCCCCTCGCCCGTGACGGCGCGCTTGAGCATGCCGCCCACGCCCTGGCCCCTGCGCTCGAACTGGAGATTGCCGCGGTAGGAGATCATCGCGCCCTGCCGGGCGAGCATTTCGCCGTTCACCGTGTACCGGATGCACTTGGCGTTCTCGACCGCCATGCCCGGCGCCGTGGCGGGCCGCACCATGTGCTCACTGGAAAAGAGGTCACCCTTCATACCGGCATCCTCGCCCGGAGCGTGTCCCTCCGCCAAGATCACGCGGGAGGCCGCTCCGTCCGGCCACGGCTCACACCGCTCCTCCGGCCGCGAGGGACGGCCCGCCCGCCGAGGAGCACGCCCGTGGAGGCCAGCCACCTGCACAGCACTTCCGACCGCACCACTACGGTGGGTACGCCCAGACGACCTCCACCCGCACACGCCCCGACCGGCCGAAGGAGCGCCGACGCATGTCCCGCACCGCACGCCCCCGCTGCCGAGCCGTCCTGGCCGCCCTTTCCTGCTGCGTCGCGCTGGGATGCGGGACCGGCACGGTGCCCCAGGGGGGCCGGCCCAGCCCGCCGCCCAGCGCCCCGAGGGCGGCCGGGCCCAGCGTGGTCACCTGGGCCTCCTCCGCCGGCCACGTGGGCGAGACGGCCGCCGGCCGCGGTTACCGGCTGATGGTGCGCACCAGCGTGGGTGGCAGCGGCCTCAGGGTGCGGCTGTCCAACGCCTTCGGCGACCAGCCGGTGACGTTCGCCAACGTCCACGCGGGCCTGCGACGGGGCGGCGCCGCACTCGTCCCCGGCAGCAACAGACGTCTGACCTTCGGCGGCCACCGCTCCGTCACCGTCCCCGCCGGCGGCATGGTCTACAGCGACCCGCTGCCCGGCCGCGTCCCGGCCGGGCGCACCCTCGCCGTCAGCATGTACGTGCCCCGCGCGGCCGGAGCCCTCACCGGACACTGGCTGGCGATGCAGACGTCCTACAAAACCGTCGGCGACCACGCCGCGGAGGAAAGCGCCGCCCACTGGAAGCAGCGGACCGGCTCCTGGTTCTATCTCGACGCGGTCGCCGTCCGGCCCCACGAGAAGACGGGCGCCGTGGCCGCCCTCGGCGACTCCATCACCGACGGCTGGCATTCCACGACCGACCGAAACCGCCGCTGGCCCGACTTCCTGGCCCGCCGCCTGCGCGAGTCCACCGGCACCCGGGTCGAGGGGGTGGCCAACGCGGGTATCGCCGCGAACAAGGTCCTCCTCGACGGCCCCGGGCAGAGCGCCCTGAACCGGGTGCAGCGCGACGCGCTCTCGCTGCCGGGCGTGCGCACGGTCTTCCTCTTCCAGGGCGTCAACGACATCAAGGCCGAACCCGGCGCCACCGGTGCCGGTCTGATCGCGGGCTACCGCAGGCTGATCGACCGGGCGCACGCGGCCGGGAAGTGCGTCGTCGGAGCCACCATCGCCCCCTACAAGGGCTGGCAGGAATGGGACCCCGCCGGGGAAGCGGTGCGGCGGCAGGTCAACGCCTTCATCCGCGACAGCGGCGAGTTCGACGCCGTCGCCGACTTCGATCGCGTCCTGCGCAGCCCCGACGACCCCGAGCGGATCCGCCCCGCCTTCGACGGCGGCGACCACCTGCACCCCGACGACCAGGGGATGCGGGCGATGGCCGATGCCGTCGACCTGGACAGCCTCGACTGCGGGGCCGGCCAGTTGTGACGTCCCGCGGCGCCGGAATGATCCGAACGGCAGGCCCCAGGGCCTGCCGGCAACCGGTGACGACACGGCAGCCGCACGTGCCCGGCCGGTCCGAAGAGCATGGACCCGGCCCCGCGCGAGGCCTCCGCCCCGCACGGCGCCACACTCCCCCTGGCCCGACAGGGGCCGGCCGGCGGGGCCTTGGCCGCAGGCCGCCTCGGCCGGCTGCCCCGGCGGTCAGCCGGAGGTCGTCGGCTCCGGCGTGATCAGGCCCTCGCGGTAGGCGATCGCCACGGCCTCGCCGCGGCTCGACGCGCCCACCTTGGCGAGGATGTTGGAGACGTGGACGCTCGCCGTCTTGCCGCTGATGAACAGCTCCTCGCCGATCTGCCGGTTGCTGCGGCCGAGGGCGAGCAGCCGCAGCACGTCCTGCTCGCGCGCGGTGAGGACGGCGGCCCGGTCGTCGCTCCCGGGCCTGTCCGACAGCCGGCCGCGACGGACCAGGTCGTCCACCTGTCCGCGCAGCGGCGTGGCTCCGAGGCCGTCCGCGATCTCCCGCACCGCCCGGGCCTCGGACGCCGCCTCCTCACGCCGCCCGGCCGCCACCAGGGCCTCGGCGTACCGCAGCCGGCACCGCGCCCGCTCGTAGACGTCGCCGTAGCCGAACGCCGTCACCACCCTCGCCCAGGCGGCCGCGTCCGGTCCCGACGTGGCCCTGATCCACTCGGCCTCGGCCCGGGCCAGCCACGCCTGCCCCTCCGGGCCCTGAGGCGGGCCGTCGTCCCGGACGGCCGTCGTCCGTGCCACTTCCACCAGTTCGGTCGCGGTGTCCGTCCAGCGGCGGGCCCCGGACTCGTCACCGGCCGACCGCAGCCCGGCCGCCGCGTCTGCCACCGCCGACAGCGCCAGCGCTGCCAGCCGCACCGTGACGTCCGGGCGGGTACCCGACTCGTCGATGAGGCCCGAGACCGTCGCCCGCATCCACCGCACCGCGTCCTCGGGATCCCCGCGCAGTGCCGCCGCGTCGGTGAGCACGATGCCCGCGACGAGGGTGGCCATCCAGTCGAACGGCCCCTCCAGCAGGGCACGCGCGCGGTCGGCGGCCGCGAAGTCACCGCGCGCGAGCATCACGTACAGCGCGGGACCGATGGTGTACCCGCCGGCGGCCGGCAGCACGTCGGCGTCGGCCGCCGCCGCGCGCACACACTCGTCCCAGCGGCCCAGCACGTTCAGCACCAGCAGCCGCAGGTATCGCATCTCCAGCGGATACGTCGACGACAGCAGCCCGGCACGCCGGGCCCGGTCCAGGCCCTCCGTGAGCCAGGGCACGCACTCCGTCAGGGCACCGGACTCGTAACAGCCCATGGCCAGGTTGAACAGCGCGCGCAGCTCCACGGGCGCGTTGCCCGAACTCCGGGCCAGCTCCCTGGCTTCGGCCAGCAGCCGCCGGCCCTCCGGGCCGCGCCGCCCCTGGCCGTCGAAAACGGCCAGGGAGATCAGCAGGTCCGCCTGGGCGTCGGTCACCCGCAGCCGCTTGGCCACCCCCAGCGCCCGGCGGGCGACCGTGAGCGCGGTCTCGTTCTCCCCGACGTGACGTGCCGCCAGGACATGGGTGGCGGCCGCCCACACCCACGTCGGGGACGGCGGCTCCTCCGGGATCATCGCCAGGGCCTCACTGCTGTAGGCGAACGCCGCCGTCAGGCTGTCCACGCTCAGCAGGTTCCCGGCGAGGGTGTAGCGGACCCGCGCGGCGAGTTCGGACTCGGCGTCCTGGCCGAGTCCGGCCAGCGCGGACCGGGCGAGGGACACCGCCCGGTGCAGTTCGCCGGCGTGCGCGGCCGCCGCCGACGCGCGCAGCATCAGCGTCACCCGTTCGACGCCCGGGGGCCGGGCCCCGGGACCGACCGCCGACCACAGGTCCAGGGCCGCTTCGAGATGCCGTTGCTCCTCGGCCGGCGCACCGACGCGCCGGGCGTGGTCGGCGGCCTCCAGCGACGCGGCCAGCGCCTCGGGCAGGTCGTGGCTCTCCCGGTAGTGGTGGGCGCGCTCGGCGGCCCCCTCGGCCCGCCCGCGCCCGGCGAGCAGCCGTGCGAACACCCCGTGCAGCCTCGCCCGCTCCCCGGGCAGCAGATCGGCGTACACGGCCTCACGGGCGAGCGCGTGCCGGAAGGAGTACGTGTCCGCATCGCCGGCCACGAGCAGCTGCCGGCCCACTGCCTCCCGCAGCGCCGACTCCAGCTCCGCCTCCGGCAGTCCGGCCGCCTCCCGGAGCAGGTCGTGCTCCACCCGGCGCCCGGCGACGGCAGCGGTCCGCAGCACCTGCTGCGCCGTCTCGGAGAGCTGCTCGAAACGGATCAGCAGCACATCGGCGAGTCCACTGGGCACACCGCCCGAGTCGGTGTCGGTGGCGGCGAGCAACTCCTCCGCGTAGAAGGCGTTCCCCTCGGCCCGCTCCACGATCCGCCGCACCGTGGCGTCCGGCAGCGGCCGCGGCTCCAGGGCCCGCACCAGCCGGTCCACGTCGTGATCGGCCAGCGGCCGCAGTTCCATCCGCTCGACGACGGGCAGTCGTACCAGCTCCGCCAGCAGCGGCCGCAGCGGATGCCGGCGGTGCAGGTCGTCGGCCCGGTACGAGGCGAACACCGCCAGCCGGCGCCGGAGCACGCCCCGGCCCAGCAGGAACCGCAGCAGGTCACGCGACGACTGATCCGCCCAGTGCAGGTCCTCCAGCACGAGCAGCAGCGGCGTGACCTCCGTGACCTCGGCCAGCAGCCCGGCCATCCCCTCGAACAGCCGCAGCCGCCCGTCCACGTCCCGCGCGGAGTCGGATCCTGCCCCCAGCAGCCGCTCGACCACGGGATGGGTGGCGAGAGAGCCGGCGAACCGCTCGTCGGCGGCCAGCACCCCGAGAATCTCGGTGAAGGGCAGATAGGGCAGCCCGACGTCGCCGAGATCCACGCAGTGCCCGGTGAGCACGGTCATGCCCGCCGCGGCAGCCTGCCTCCCGGCCTCGTCGAGCACCCGGGTCTTGCCGACCCCGGCGTCCCCGGCGATCAGCACGGCCCGGGCCTCACCGCCGCGTGCATGCTCCAGTACCGAGGAAAGGCGCGCGAGTTCGGCGTCCCGCCCGACGACGGGCGTGACCGATGAAGCCTGCTGCACAGAACCAACCTTCTTGCTTCAGGGGCGCGGGGAACTGCGCGATCGACCGGACACGACCCGCAGCCGCCACCGGACAGCGAGCCCCAAGCGCCTAGGCCCGCAAAATCTTCGCCCAATCCGCCGGCACCCGCCCCGCCGGCCCCGGCGTCGGCTGGTCGACCGGATGGCTCACCGGCTCCGCCAGCTCCGGCCCGCCCTCGTACAACTCGTTCGTCTCGTAGTTCCAGTACCAGTCCTCACCCGGCTCGAAGCTCTGCACGAACGGATGCCCGGTCTCCCGGAAATGCCCCGTCGCGTGCTTCGCCGGCGAACTGTCACAGCACCCCACGTGCCCGCACTGCGCACACCGCCGCAGATGGAACCACCATCCCCCGGCCGCGTCACACCCGGCACACCCGCTGCCGCTGGGCCGCGCGGTCGGGTCGATCCCGTTCTCGCCACTCATGCAGACTCCTCCTCGGCCGCTGTCAGCGGAAGCAGTACCTGGAAACGCGTGTCACCCGGCTCGGACTCCACCCGGATGCTGCCGTGGTGCTTGTTGACCACGATGCGCCACGAGATGTCGAGCCCCAGCCCGGTCCCCTCACCCACCGGCTTGGTGGTGAAGAAGGGGTCGAAGATCCGCTCCCGGTCCTGTGCCGGGATGCCTGTGCCCGTGTCGCGGAACTCCACCAGCAGCCGGTCGTGTTCCGCGGCCGTCCGCACGGTCAGGGCCCCCTCCCCGCCCGCGCTGTGCATCGCCGCGACCGCGTTGTCGATGAGGTTCGTCCACACCTGGTTGAGCTCGGCGGGGTAGGCGGGGATCCTCGGCAGCGTCCGGTCGTATTCCTTGACCACCTCGATCCGCTTGCCGATCTTGCCCGACAGCATCAGCAGCGTGGAGTCGAGGAGTTCGTGCACGTCGGCGTGTCGGAAGGGCGCGCGGTCGAGCTGCGAGTACTGCTTCGCCGCGTCGACGAGATGGGAGATGCGTGCGGTCGAGTCGTTGATCTCGTCCATCAGCAGCTCGGTCTCGACGGTGTAGTTGAGCCACCCGATCGCGCTCGGCAGGATGTCCTCGTCCACCGCCGCCGCGACCTGATCCAGCCAGTCCACGTCGAGGCCGGCCTGCACGAAGGTGGGCGCGATCCGCCAGCCCTCCTCGATGCCCTGGTCGTCCAGCCAGTCGGTCACGGCGTCCTCCTGGTCGGACGCCTCCAGCGGGCTCAGCGCGGGTGCCTTCGCGACCCGCTCGGCCGTGCGCTCCTGGATGTCGATGAGGTTCGCCATGACCTCGGGGGAGTACGACCCCTGCGCGATGATCGCCAGTTTGTGGCGCATCTTGCCGACCCGCTCCCGCAGGGTGGCCGTCGCCCGTACGGCCGCCGCGGCGGGGTTGTTGAGCTCGTGCGTGAGCCCGGCGGACAACGAGCCCAGCGCCAGCAGCCGTTCGCGCTGCCCGATGGCCCGCTGGGTGCTCTTCGAACCGAAGAACAGCCCCTCCAGCAGGTGCACCGCCATCGGGAACCACTCCTGCATGATGCCCGCGAAGGTGTCGGCGGGCAGCACGAAGAACCGCGTCGGCTCCGTGACACGCATGGAGTTGTTGTAGACCTGCCGCACCCGGTCGCCCAGGTAGGCCTGCATGGACCCCGCGTACACCCCGCGCTGCGAGGTCCGGGTCACCTCCACGTCGTCCCCGCCCACCCGGCGGTACAGCACCACCGTGCCTTCGAGCATCACGTAGAAGCAGGTCGCGGGCTCACCCTCGGTGTACACGGGACCGGGTTCGAACCGCTCCACCCGCCCCTCGCTGCACAGCCTGCCGAGCTGCTCGGGCGTGAGCTTCTCGAACAGGAACAGCGCCCCGATCTCCTGCGGGTTGCAGGGCACGGACCGCCCGCTCACGACTGCTCCAGATACCGGTGGACGAGCATGACGGCCATGGCTCCCTCTCCGACGGCGGACGCGACCCGCTTGGCGGACTCCGAGCGGGCGTCGCCCGCCACGAACACGCCGGGCACGTTGGTCTCCAGGTGGTACGGCGGCCGGTCCAGCTCCCAGTCCTGCGGCGGGCGGCCGTCCGGGGTCAGGTCCGGCCCGGCGAGGATGAACCCGCGCTCGTCCCGCAGCACCGTCCCGTCCAGCCAGCCGGTCAGCGGGGCGGCGCCGATGAACACGAACACCCACTGCGCGTCGACCTGTTCGGTCTGCCCGCTGTCCACGTCCCGCAGGGTCAGCCGCTCCAGCCGGCCGTCGCCGTGCGCGGCCTCGACGACCGTGCGGGCCCGGACCTGGATGTTGGGCGACTCCTCGATCTGCTGGATCAGGTAGTGCGACATCGACGCCGCCAGTGACTCGCCGCGCACCAGCAGCGTCACCGACTTGGCGCCCCGGGACAGGTACATCGCCGCCTGTCCCGCGGAGTTGGCGCCGCCGACGATGTACACGTCCTGGTCCTGGCAGGAGGGCGCCTCCGTCAGGGCCGACCCGTAGTACACCCCGCAACCGGTCAGTTCCTCGCACCCGGGTGCCGCCAGCTGACGGTAGGACACCCCGGTCGCCAGGATCACGCTGTGCGCCGCCACCGCCGAGCCGTCGGAGAACCGTACGACCCGGGCCGCGCCGTTGACCTCCAGTGCCGTCACCTCGCGCGCGGTGAGGATCTCGGCGCCGAACTTCGACGCCTGCCGCCGGGCCCGGTCGGTGAGCTGCGCCCCCGACACCCCGTCGGGAAAGCCGAGGTAGTTCTCGATGCGCGAGCTCTGACCCGCCTGCCCGCCGGTCGCCGACCGCTCCACCAGCACGGTCCGCAGCCCCTCGGACGCGCCGTAGACGGCCGCGCCGAGACCGGCCGGGCCGCCGCCGATGACGACCAGGTCGTAGAAGTCGGCCGTCGGCGTCGTCGCCAGCCCGACGCGCGCGGCGAGGTCGACGGCCTCCGGCTCGACCAGCGGCGAACCGTCCGGCGTGATCACCACCGGCAGCCGCAGCCCGTCCTCGCCGGCCGCGGCCAGCAGCCGCCGTCCCTCCGGCTCGTCGGCGGAGTACCAGCGGTAGGGCACCTGGTTGCGGGCCAGGAACTCCCGCACGTCCGAGGAACGCGACGACCACCGGTGCCCCACGACCTTGGTGCTGGGCACGGGCCGGAAGTCGCTGGACCGCCACGCCTGGAGCAGATCGTCGAGGACGGGGTACAGCTTCTCCTCGGGCGGGTCCCACGGCTTCAGCAGATAGTGGTCGAGGTCGACGACGTTGATCGCGTCGATCGCGGCGTTGGTGTCCGCGTACGCGGTCAGCAGCACGCGTCGCGCGCCCGGGTAGACGTCGAGGGCCTGTTCGAGGAACTCGATGCCGTTCATCTGCGGCATCCGGTAGTCGGCCAGGATCACGGCCACGAGATCACCGCGCAGCTTCAGCTCCCGCAGCGCGTCCAGCGCGGACTCGCCGGACTCCGCCCGCACGATCCGGTACGACGCGCCGTACCGGCGCCTCAGGTCCCGGGCCACGGCCCGGGAGACACCCGGGTCGTCGTCCACGGTCATGATGACGGTCCGCGCCGAATCGGCGGCCTGTGCCATACGTCCCCCACACCGGGCGGTCGACTCAACGGCACGGCGTCCCCGGGGCACCGCGCCGACCTCCGCCCATCGTATGTTCGATCGCCGCGCGGCGCTCCGGTACGAAGATCGGCTCCGACGGGCGCGGGCACCGGCGGCGGTGGTGAAGACTGGGCGGCACAGTGACCGACGCCCAGGGAGGCACCCGGATGACACGCCCGATCACCGCAGGGGTCGACGGATCGCAGGAGAGCCTCGCGGCCCTCGCCTGGGCGGCGCGGGAGGCCGTGCGGGGCGACCGGCCGCTGCGCGTGGTGCACGCCTGGCGGGTCCAGACGCCGGAGCTGATCGAGAGCGCGGTCGCCGCGGACGCGGAGAGCCAGGCCGAGTGGGTGCACGGCGCGGTGACCGAGGCCGTCGGGACCGTCACCGAACGGCATCCGGATCTCGCGGTGACCACCGATGTCATCGAGGGCGCGGTGGCCGACACCCTGGTCGCCGCCGCTGCCGGCGCCGAGATGCTGGTGCTCGGTTCGCGCGGACACGGCCGCATCGTCGGATTCCTGCTCGGCTCGATCGGCCAGCAGGTGATCGCCGAGGCCGTCCGGCCAGTGGTGCTGGTCCGGGCCGGCGACCGGCCCTCCTCCGAGGCCGCCGGGCGGGAGATCGTGGTGGGCCAGCAGGGCGATCCCGAGGACAGCGCCGAAGCGCTGCGCTTCGCCTTCGAGACGGCCGCCGCGCGGGGGGCGACCGTGCGGGTCGTACGGGCCTGGAGCCTGCCGCCCGTCTTCGCCTACAGCCCGGGCTCGCTGAAGCTCCTCGACGAGGCCGGGGGACTGGAGCCGTACGAGCAGAAGAGCCTGGCAGCCGCGGTCCGGCCGTTCCGGGAGCGCTTCCCCGACGTACCGGTCGAGGAGCACGTGGAGATGGGCAGCGCGAGTCAGGTGCTGCTGTCGGTGGCCGGGACGGCCCAGCTGATGGTCGTGGGCCGGCGGGCCCACCGCTCGGCCGTCGGGGCGCGCATCGGCTCGGTGGCCCACGGGATGCTGCACCACGCCGACTGCCCGGTGGCGGTGGTGCCGCCCCTGTGAGGGCCCCGGCCCCTCACTCCGCCGTCGGCTGCAGGGTCTTCCTGGCCTTGGGCAGGATGTTCTCGATGTAGTCCTCGACCACCGCGTCGAGGCCGATGTCGTGCTGGGCCCGCTCGGACAGGTACCAGCGGTGTTCGAGGAGCTGGTGGTAGATCTCGGCCGGGTCCATCGCGCCGCGCAGTTCGAGCGGCACGGCCCGCACCGTCGGCCGGAAGACCTCGCGGACCCAGCGGTGGGCCAGCACCTCGGGGCGGGCGCCATGGGGGTCCCCCCTGTTCGAGCGAAGCCGAGAACTTGGGGGAGGATCACCCGGCGCGTAGTCGTCCTGGGTCGCCATCCAGCTCTCCAGGTCGTTCAGCAGCCGCCGGGCCTGGTTCTCCTCCGTGTCGAGACCGGTCAGACGCAGCAGCTGCCGCTGGTGGTGGCCCGCGTCGACCACCTTGGGCACGAAGCTGACCGTGTCGCCGTTGGAGGCGTGCTCGATCTGCATCTCGGCGACGTCGAACCCGAGGTCGTTCAGGCGGCGGATCCGGCGTTCTATGTAGTGGTACTTGCCCGCCGGGTAGACGGAGGCCCGGGTCAGCTCGTCCCACAGGCCGCGGTAGCGGGCGCAGATCTCCATGCCGAACTCGACCGGGTCCACCGACGGGTGCAGCGCCCCGGACGCCTCCAGGTCCAGCAGCTCCCCGCTGATGTTCACGCGGGCGAGATCGAGGTCGTACTCCCGCTGCCCGGTGCTGAGCTGTGGATGCAGGTCGCCGGTCTCGGCGTCCACCAGGTATGCGGCGTATGCGCCCGCGTCGCGCCGGAAGAGGGTGTTGGACAGCGAGCAGTCGCCCCAGGCGAACCCGGCCAGGTGCAGCCGCACCAGGAGCACGGCGAGCGCGTCCATGAGCCGGTGCATGGTGGCCGGCCGCATGGTCGTCTCGAACATCGAGCGGTACGGCATCGAGCCGCCCAGGTGCCGGGTGACCAGGACGCTCTCCAGCGGGGCGCCGCTCGCGTCGGTGCGGCCGGTGACCACGGCCAGTGGGTCCACCGACGGGATGCCGAGCCGGTCCAGGTCGCGCAGCATGTCGTACTCGCGCAGCGCCGGGCGCTCCGCCAGTTCCTTGACGGCGATCACCTCGTCGCCCGCCCTGGAGTAGCGCACGACGTGCCGGGAGATGCCGCGCGGCAGCGGCACCAGGTACTCCTCCGGCCACTCCTCCAGAGGTACGTCCCACGGCAGTTCCAGCAAGAGCGCGGGGTGCTCGGGGTTGGTCGCGCTGATCTGCAGTGCCATGGGCCGGGTGTCCTTGTCTCGCCGCCGATCGTCAGATCAGATTAGAGGGCCCGTTCCCGGGCGCGGAGGGCGGCGTCCCGTACCGGCCCGCGGTGGACCGGCCCGTGCCCGGGAAGCAGCAGCTCGCCCTCCAGCTCCGCCAGGACGTCCAGCGAGGCCAGGGCCCGGGGCCGCTCGTGGTGGAACATGTCCGGCAGCAGCTGCGGCCCCTCGATGCGGGACGTGGGATGCCCGCTGACCAGGGCGTCCCCGGAGACCAGCGCACCGGTGCCGGGCAGGTGGTAGGCGCAGTGCCCGCCGGTGTGACCCGGTGTGTGCACCGGCACCGGCCGCCCGGGCAGGTCCAGGGCGCCGGCCCGTGGGAAGGGCTCGGGGGCCCTGACCGGGTTGTGTGTCGTGCCGCCGGAGCGCAGCGCGTGCACCGCCCACGGGAGCACGCCCGGTCGCCAGCCGTTGCCCAGCACCGTGCCGAGGGACACCTGGTGCAGGAAGTCGCGCCGGGCGTGCGGCACTTCGGCCTCGTGCAGATACACGGGCGTGCCGTAGGTGGTGCGCAGGTACTCGGCGGAGCCCAGGTGGTCGTTGTGGGCGTGGGTGATCAGCACGGCCGCGACCGCCTCCGGGGAGCCGCCCACCTCGGCGAGCGAGGCGAGGACCTGCTCCCGGTCACCCGGATACCCGGTGTCGATGAGCGTCACGGCGTCCCCCTCGGTGAGGATCACCCAGTTGGTGTTGGAGCCGTGCACCAGGTAGGTGCCGTCCGCGACGTGCTGTACGTCCGCCCGCATGAATGCCCTGCCCCTGTGTGGTTTCCGGTACCGGCCCGACGGGAGAAGGAAAGCAGACGCGGTGAGATCCAAGATCGCCGGGTCCGCCCCAAGAGGGTCGTGTTGCGCGGTTGTCCGGTCCGCCGTCAGCGCACGCCGTGCGGGCGGAACTGGATGCTGATGCGCGGCCCCGTGGCCCGGGTGCTCTTGGGGACGGCGTGCTCCCAGGTGCGCTGGCAGGAACCGCCCATCACGACGAGGTCGCCGTGGCCCAGCGGGCGGCGGACGGTGTCGCGGCCGCCCCGCACCGGGCGCAGCAGCAGGTCCCGGGGCGCTCCCACCGACAGGATCGCGACCATGGTGTCCTCGCGCGCACCGCGTCCGATCCGGTCACCGTGCCAGGCCACACTGTCCCGGCCGTCGCGGTAGTAGCAGAGCCCGGCCGTGGTGAACGGCTCGCCCAGCTCCTCGCCGTAGTGGGCGCTCAGCGCGTCCCTGGCCCGGGCCAGTACCGGGTGCGGCAGAGGATCGTCCACGCCGTAGAAGGAGAGCAGGCGGGGGACGTCGACCACGTGGTCGTACATCGTGCGCCGCTCGGCTCGCCACGGAACCTCGGCCGCCAGCTGTTCGAACAGTTCGTCCGAGCCAGTGAGCCACCCGGGAAGCACATCGAGCCAGGCGCCGAAACCGAGGTCGGTACGGCTGATCCCGTCCAGAGAGCCGAGCCGCAGCTCGTCGGCCTGGTCGAAGAGGGAGCCCTGGAGGTGCATGCAGCCAGCGTACCCCGGAATCGAAAGTGTGTTCCATGGTGAGATCGGTCTTTCGATACGTTGGTGTATCCAATACAGTCGTGTATCGAAGCGACCGAAGGCATCAAATGGATCGAAGGGAGGGCGGGGCATGGCGGCCGGCGGAACCACCGGACGCGTGACCAGGCGCCGGGTGCACACCCGCGCCAACCTCCTCGGGGCGGCGTTCTCCGTGTTCGCGGCCAAGGGATTCGGCCACGTCTCGATCGAGGAGGTCTGCGAGGCCGCCGGCTACAGCAGGGGCGCCTTCTACTCCAACTTCTCCAGCCTCGACGAGCTGTTCTTCGCCCTCTACCAGGAGCGGGCCGACCTGATCGCCGAGCAGGTCTCCGGCGCGCTCGCCCTGGACGGACCCGACCTCGACGTGCCCGCCGCCGTGGACCGCGTCACGGACGTGCTGCTCCTCGACCGCGACTGGCTCCTGGTGAAGACGGACTTCCTCGTGCACGCCGCCCGCGACCCGGAGGTGGCGCGCAGCCTGCTCGAACACCGCGCGCGGCTGCGGCGGGCCATCGCCGACCGGCTCGGCCGGGCCCGCGGGCACACCGCGCTGCCCGCCGTTCTGGGCGACATCGACGCCGCCGCCCACGCCGTCGTCGCGGCGTACGACGGTGTCACCACGCAACTGCTGCTGGACCGGGACCTGGAGCACGCCCGTGTCTGGCTGAAGCAACTGCTCACGGCCCTGCTGACCGACGGCAGCGGCACCCCCGATCACACGAAGCACTGAGGAAGGGAACGGTCGCCATGGATGCCGATGTCATCGTCGTCGGAGCGGGACTCGCCGGCCTGGTCGCGGCGCACGAACTGACCAGCAAGGGCCGGCGGGTCGCCCTCGTCGACCAGGAGAACGCGGCCAACCTCGGCGGTCAGGCCTTCTGGTCCTTCGGCGGGCTGTTCCTCGTCGGCTCGCCGGAGCAGCGGCGGCTGGGCATCAAGGACTCCTTCGACCTCGCCTGGAGCGACTGGCGGTGCAGCGCCGGCTTCGACCGGCTGGAGGGCGAGGACTCCTGGGCCGTGCGCTGGGCCCGCGCCTACGTCGATTTCGCCGCGGGGGAGAAGCGGTCCTGGCTGGACGGGCACGGCATCACGTTCCTGCCCACCGTCGGCTGGGCCGAACGCGGCGACCTCACGGCACACGGGCACGGCAACAGCGTGCCCCGCTTCCACGTCGCGTGGGGCACCGGAACCGGCGTCGTCGAACCGTTCGTGCGCTACGCGAAACAGGCCGCCCGGGACGGACTGCTCACCTTCCACCACCGCCACCGCGTCGACGCCCTCGTCGTCGAGGACGGCACCGCCCGGGGCGTACGCGGCACGGTTCTGGCCGAGGACCCCGCCCCTCGGGGCGTCGCCTCCAGCCGGGACGCGATCGGCGAGTTCGAACTGACCGCCCAGGCCGTCATCGTCACCAGCGGCGGCATCGGCGCGAACCACGACGTCGTGCGCCGCTACTGGCCGGAGCGCCTCGGCACCCCGCCGCGGGAGATGGTGACCGGCGTCCCCGCCTACGTCGACGGCCGGATGCTCGACATCAGTGCCGAGGCGGGCGTCCGGCTGGTCAACCGCGACCGCATGTGGCACTACACCGAGGGCCTGCGGAACTGGGACCCGATCTGGCCCGGCCACGGCATCCGTATCCTGCCCGGCCCGTCCTCGATGTGGTTCGACGCCCTCGGCCGCCGCCTGCCCGGACCGTACCTGCCCGGCTACGACACCCTCGGCACCCTGAAGCACCTGCGCACCACGGAGGACATCGCCGGATACGACCACTCCTGGTTCATCCTCACGCAGAAGATCATCGAGAAGGAGTTCGCCCTGTCGGGCTCCGAGCAGAACCCCGACATCACCGCCAAGGACCGTGCCGGATTCCTCAAGGAGCGCATCCTCGGCAAGGGCGCGCCCGGACCGGTCGACGCGTTCCTGCGCAAGGGCGCCGACTTCGTGACCGCGGGCAGTGTGGAACAACTCGTCGCGAAGATGAACGAACTCACCGACAAGCCGCTCCTCGACGCGACCGTGGTCAAGCGCCAGATCGAGGCCCGCGACCTGCAGATCGCCAACCCCTACGCGAAGGACGCGCAGGTACAGGGCATCCGCAACGCCCGTCGCTACATCGGTGACCGCCTCGGCCGGGTCGCCACCCCGCACCGCATCCTCGACCCGGCGGCCGGACCGCTGATCGGCGTCAAGCTGCACGTCCTCACCCGCAAGACCCTCGGCGGTATCCAGACCGACCTCGACTCGCGGGCGCTCGGGTTCGACGGCAAGCCGATCGACGGACTGTACGCGGCCGGCGAGGTCGCCGGATTCGGCGGCGGCGGCGTCCACGGCTACAACGCCCTGGAAGGCACCTTCCTCGGCGGCTGTCTCTTCTCGGGCCGGGCGGCGGGGCGGGCGGCCGCCAAGCAGACCGCCTGACGTGAAGCGACGGTCCGTCCCCTCAGGACCCGAGGAGGCGGGCCAGCACGGTGGCGTGGCTCTGCTGGGGCGTCTTCGACGCGGTCAGCAGGGTCACGTCGCCCTTGCGGACCAGATCGCGCACGCTGTCGAGCGCCTCGACGGCCTGGCCGGCGGCGAGCTCCGCCTCATACCGTTCGGCGAACTCCTCGTACGAGCCCTCGCCCGCGTGGTACCAGCGGCGCAGCTCCGTCGAGGGGGTGAGCGCCTTCGGCCACTCGTCCACCCGCGCCGCGTCCTTGGCCAGGCCGCGCGGCCACAGCCGGTCCACCAGGACCCGCGCACCGTCCTCCGGCTCGGCGGGATCGTAGACACGGCGCACACGCACGCTCATGGTCGGTCTCCTCTCCGCGGCGGACGGGTGTGCCGCGAGCCTAACCCCGGCCGGGCACCCGCACCGCCCGGTACCGCCTTGCGCGCACACGACAGGTCCCGGTGCCGCGGCGGGCGGCGTTCACCGTCAAGGAGTGGCGAACGCCGCCCGCTGCTGCACCAGGACCCTCGGGGGTGGCCGGTGTCAGCCGGAGCGGCGGCGGGCGGCCGTGCGGCGCTTCAGCGCACGCCGTTCGTTCTCGCTCGTCCCGCCCCACACGCCGATGGACTGCCCCGTGTCCAGGGCCCATTGCAGGCACTGCTCCTCCACGGGGCAGCGCCGTCGGCACACGGCCTTGGCCTGCTCCGTCTGCAACAGAGCCGGGCCGGAGGTGCCGATCGGGAAGAAGAGCTCGGGGTCCTCGTGCCGACAGGCAGCGTGGTCTCGCCAGTTGTCCATCGAAGTCACCTGCATCGCAGTAGAAACGTGCTCTCTCGGATGCTTACTCTCTTTCGGGTGACCTGTCGATGCCCGCTGAAACAGGGCGTTCCCGGACAGTCGTTCACTGCTCCCGCATGCCCCAGGGGGAGCCGTGGTCCGTCAGCAGGTCCAGGAACGGCCGGGCGGGGAAGGCCTCCGGGCCGAGCACACCGGTACCGGACCAGGCGCCCGTCGCGAGGAGTTCGAGCGCGACGACGGGGTTGATCGCCGTCTGCCACACCACGGCCTGGGAGCCGTACTCGGTCATGGACCACTGGTTGTCGACCACGTGGTACAGGTACACCTCGCGCGGCTCACCGTCCTTCACACCCCGCACCCAGGTGCCCGCACACGTCTTGCCGTGCATCCGCTCGCCCAGCGTCGCCGGGTCGGGCAGGCACGCGGCGACCACGTCCCGGGGCGAGACCTTCACCGGTCCGTCCGGCCCGGGCACGGTCACCGGGTCGGTGCGGTCCAGGCCCAGCAGGTGCAGGGTCCGCAGCGTCTCGACGAACTCCCGGCCCAGGCCGTACTTGAAGGTCACCCGCCGGGCGTCGACCCACCGCGGGACGAGCAGCACCTCCTCGTGCTCCACGTTCACGCACTCGACCGGGCCGATGCCCTCGGGGAAGTCGAACACCTCGGGCTCGCTGAACGGCTCGGTGGTGAACCAGCCCTTCCCGCCCTCGTAGACGACCGGCGGGTTGAGGCACTCCTCGATGGTGGTCCAGATACTGAAGGAGGGCGCGAAGCCGTAGCCGTCGACGGCCAGGTTCGCGCCGTCGCGGATGCCGATCTCCTCGATCTCGTCGAAGAGTTCGTCGGCGGCGTACCGCGCGAACACGTCCGACAGGCCCGGCTCCACCCCCATGCCGACGAGGGCCAGCAGCCCCTCCCGCTCCCAGTCCGCGGCCTGCGCGAACTGTTCGTCGCCGAGCTTGACCCCGCACTCCTCGTACGGCCGCTCGGCGTGCGGACGGGACAGCGACATCGCCATGTCGAGGTAGGTCGCGCCCGCGGCGCGGGCCGCGCGGAACAGAGGCATCACGAAGCGGGGGTCCGTGGCGTTGAGCAGGACGTCGCAGCGGTGCCGGGCGAGCAGACGTGCGACGGCACTCTCGTCGCTCGCGTCGACCTGTTCCGCCGTGAAGCGCGCGTCGTCGCCGAGCGCCGCGACCGCCGCCGCGGCGCGGGCCGGGTCGTAGTCGGCCACCACCATGGCCTCGAAGAACGGCCGCCGGGTCGCGATCCGGGTGATGGCGCCGCCCACTCCACCGGCTCCCACGAGCAGTACACGCATGACAGAAACTCCCTATTTGCGAAGAACGTGACACGCCCTTGGAGAGATGAAACGCCGCCCCGTCACTTAAGGTCAATGGCGTTGGCATAAGGAGGGAGCCCAGCGTGCCGAAGCCCGTGGTGCCCGAGGAGAAACGCCGCCGGCGCAGGCCCACCAAGAGCGGCACCGTGCTGTCCGAGGAGCTGATCGTCGAGACCGCGCTGCGCATGCTGCGCGAACACGGCAGCTCGGGACTGACGGCCCGCCGGCTCGGCCTCGCCCTGGACGCCGACCCGAGCACGCTCTACCGGTACTTCCGCGGCATGGACGAGCTGACCCTCGCCATCGGCGACGCGCTCATCGGCCAAGCCCTCAGGGGCTGGCGGCGCACGGGGGAGTGGCGGGCGGACCTGCGGTCCTTCGGGCTGCGCATCCACGCCGCGTATCTCGCCCATCCACAGGCCGCCCTGCTGACCACGAACCGCGTCACGGGCCGGGCCCATGAGCTGGCAGCCGACGAGGCCGTCCTGGACGTCCTGCGCACGGCCGGTTTCCCGCTGCCCGACACCGTGCGCATCTACCACGCCTTCATCGACCAGACCCTGGCCTTCGCCGCGCTGGACGCCGCCTCGCTGGCCCTGCCCAGCGACTCGCTGCACGCCGACGAGGACATGTGGCGCTCCACGTACGCCCACCTGCCCGCCACCACCCACCCCCGCATCGCCGAGGCGGCGCCGCTGCTCGCCGCCCGCATGCTCGACAGCGCCTACCCGACGGCCCTGGAGATGCTGCTGGACAGCGCGGCGGCCCGACTGGAGGTCTTGCGGGACTGACGGTCTCAGGGCTCTGCTGCCCGAATGCTGCGGCGGCCCGGCTGGAGGCCTTCCGGGACAGGGGTCTCAGGGCCTGTTGCCGGACAGCGCGGCGGCCCGGCCGGTCTCGGGGAATCGAGGGCTCAGGGCCGCAGCGCCTGCGCCGCCGTCGCGGTCACCGTCTCCGCCACCTGGGCGAGCGCCGGCGAGTCGAGCTTCCACTGCTGCCAGTACAGCGGCACGTCGACCGTGCGGCGCGGGGCGATGCCGACGAGCCGGCCGTCACGCAGCAGAGGATCCGCCTGGGGTTCCGGCACCAGGCCCCATCCCAGCCCGGCGGCGACGGCCTCGACGAACCCCTCCGAGGTCGGCACGAAGTGCCGCAGCGCGCTCGCGCCGCCGCGCCCCCGGGTGAGCCCGCGGACGAAACCGTCCTGGAAGTCGTCGCGCCGGTCGAAGACGACCACGGGCGCCTCACCGAGCGCCTGCGCCAGACTCCCGCCGAGGTGGCGCGCGGCGAAGTCCGGCGCGGCCACGGGCAGATAGCGCATCCGGCCGAGCGACCGCACGGAGCAGCCCGGCACCGGATCGGGCGACGAGGTCACCGCGGCCATCACCACGCCCTCCCGCAGCAGGGCCGCCGTGTGGTCCTCGTCCTCGCGGCGCAACTCGAAACAGAGCCGCAGTTCCTCCGGTACGCGAGTGAGCACCGGAAGGAACCAGGTGGCCAGCGAGTCCGCGTTCACCGCGACCGACACCCGGATCGGCTCCCCGGTGTCGGCCAGCCCCAGCTCCGTGTAGGCGTCGTGCTCCAGCCGTGCCACCTGACGGGCCAGCCGGACCAGCACCTCACCCGACTCGGTCGGCCGCACCGGCTTGGTCCGCAACAGCAGGACCCGGCCCGTGCGCTGCTCCAGCGCCTTCACCCGCTGGCTGATCGCCGACGGCGTCACGTGCAGCGCGCCCGCCGCCGCGTCGAACGTCCCCTCGTCCACGACGGCGAGCAGGGTCCGGACCTGGTCCAGCGGGAGATCGGTCATCATCACGTGTGCTGATGATACGTAAGAATCTTTAGCTGGACCCGGGTGAGAGGCCTCCGTAGCGTCGACGCCATGACCAGCACCTTCACCGCCGGCGCCGCCGGTTTCGGCACCGGACTGTCCCTCATCGTCGCCATCGGCGCCCAGAACGCGTTCGTCCTGAGGCAGGGGATCCGCCGCCAGGCCGTCCTCGCCGTGGTGGGGATCTGCGCCCTGTCCGACGCGGCACTCATCGCGCTCGGGGTCGGCGGGGTCGGCGCGGTGGTGGTGAAGTGGCCGGGCGCCCTCACGGCGGTCGGCTGGATCGGCGGTGCCTTCCTGCTGTGTTACGGCGTCCTGGCCGCCCGCCGGGTGTTCCGGCCGGACGGGGACGCACTGCGGACCGAGGGAGACGCGACCGGATCGGTGCGCCGGGCCGTGCTCACCTGCCTGGCGATGACCTGGCTCAACCCGCACGTCTACCTCGACACCGTCTTCCTGCTGGGCTCCGTCGCCGCCGACCACGGCGAGCTGCGCTGGACCTTCGGCCTCGGCGCCGTGCTGGCCAGCCTGTGCTGGTTCACCGCCCTCGGGTTCGGCGCCCGGATGCTCGGCCGTTTCCTCGCCAGGCCGGCCGCCTGGCGCGTCCTGGACGGCCTGGTCGCCGCCACGATGATCGTGCTCGGCATCGTGCTCATCACCGGAAGCTGACACCTCGGCCGCGGTGGCCGGACCGGCCGGTGCGATAGTGATCCCCGCCCCAAAAGATGTAGCGAGCATCGAGGAAGCGGCGCGTGGACACGAGCGAGAGCACGACCGAAGAGCGGGAACCCGACCGGGAGGCGCCCCGGCGGCGCGGCTGGCGGCGCTGGGCGATGGACACCCGCCCGCTGCGCCGCCCCGCCTACCGGCGGCTGTGGAGCTCGACGGTGGTCACGGCGGTCGGCAGTCAGCTCACCGCCGTCGCCGTCCCCAAGCAGATCTACGACATCACGGGCTCCTCGGCCTGGGTGGGCGCCGCGAGCCTGGCCGGCCTCGTGCCCCTGATCGTGTTCGCGCTGTGGGGCGGGGCGATCGCCGACACCATGGACCGGCGCAAGCTGCTGCTGATCACCAACAGCGGCATCGCCGTCACCTCGCTGCTGTTCTGGCTCCAGGCCTTCGCCGCCCTGGAGTCGGTGGCCGCGCTGATGCTGCTGCTGGCCGTGCAGCAGGCCTTCTGGGGCCTGAACGCACCGGCCCGCAGCGCCTCCATCGCCCGGCTGGTCCCCGCGGACGAACTGCCCGCCGCGAGCGCCCTCGGCTCGACCGTGATGCAGACCGGCCAGGTGGCCGGCCCGTTGCTCGCCGGCGCCCTCATCCCCGTCATCGGCCTGCCCGAGCTGTATCTCATCGACGCGCTGGCGCTGTGCGTGACGGTGTGGGCGGTGTACCGGCTGCCCTCGCTGCCGCCCCTGGCCGGCACGGTGGTGCGGCGCGCGGGCGTGAAGGAGATCGCCGCCGGTTTCCGCTACATCTCCGGCCACACCGTGCTGCTGCTGTCCTTCCTCGCCGACATCGTCGCCATGGTCCTCGGCATGCCCCGCGCCCTCTTCCCGCAGCTCGCCTCCCAGACCTACGCCCCGTACGGCGAAGGGTTCGCGCTGGGCCTGCTGTTCGCGGCGATCCCCGTCGGCGCCGTGCTGGGCGGGCTGTTCTCCGGCACCTTCTCCCGGGCCCGGCGGCACGGCCTGATGGTCATCGGCGCGGTGGTCGCCTGGGGCGTGGCCATCACGGGCTTCGGGCTGAGCGGCAGCCTCTGGGTCGCGGTGGCCTTCCTCGCCCTGGCCGGGGTGGCCGACATGGTCTCCATGGTCTTCCGCGGGGCGATCCTGCTGTCCGCCGCGACCGACGAGATGCGCGGGCGCATGCAGGGCGTCTTCACGGTCGTCGTGGCGGGCGGGCCACGCCTGGCCGACGTGCTGCACGGCACCGCGGGCTCGGCCTTCGGCCCCCGCACCGCCGTGGCCGGCGGCGGACTGCTGGTCGTCGCGGTGATGCTGGTGCTGGCCACCGCCGTACCGGCGCTGCGCCGCTACCGGGTCTGAGGGCTCACAAGGCTCCGCGCCGGTGCAGCGTGTACTGCTCCATCAGCTTGCCCCGGGTCATCTCCAGCCGGTGGGCCAGCACCTCGGCGACGTTGCGCACCAGCATCATCCCGAGCTGCGGGTCCTCCCGGCACAGCTCCAGCACGGCCCCCGCGTCGAACTCGTAGGCTCGCACCGGGCTGAACGCCACCGCGCCGAAGTCCCAGGTGTAGGGCGGGAAGAGCCAGGACCAGCCGAGCAGGTCCCCCGCGCCGAGGCTGGCCACGGTCACCCGCTGCAGGGAGTTCACCTGCTGGTCCAGGGAGACGGCGCCGGAGCGGATGACCCAGAAGCGGTCGGCCGTGCCGTCCGCCTCGAAGATCCGGACGTCCTCCCGGAACGACACCTCCCGGGCGAGCGTCATCAGCAGCTGCCGCTGGGGCGGAGGCAGGGCGGTCAGGAGTTTGATCGCTTTGGTCATGCGTGGAGCTCCTCGCCGGGCGGTCGACTGCGGTGCGGTGTCCAAGGGGTCCTCACCCCATTTCAGCCGCTGCCGGGGCCGTGGGCACCTCGGCGTACGCGACTTCTTCCGGCAGGCCGCCCGGGCATGAAAAAGCCCTGGCTGGACGGGGGGGACCAGCCAGGGCCGTGTGCGGTGACGCACGGAGGACCAGGAGTCGACTCCGTCACCACGTATATGAACCGTAAACCATTCAGGCGGTGGACGCGCACCCGAAGACCGGGTCGCGTGACCCGTTTCACGCCCGTGTCACCGCGTGAGCACCCGCACCGTCTCCAGCTCCGGGTCCTCGGGGTCGGGCAGGTGCATGCCCGCCTCCAGCCCCGTCCGCAGGTACGCCAGCACCGGTTCGGTCAGGCGCTCACCGGGGAGGACGGCGGGGATGCCCGGGGGATACGGCGTGATCACCTCGGCCGCGATCCGCCCGGCCGCCTCGGACACCGGCACGGTCTCGGCCGGGCCGAAGAAGGCGTCCCGGGGCAGCGCCGCCTGCTCCATGCGCAGCTCCGCCGGCGACGGCACCTCCACCCGCGGTGCCCCGGGCAGATCCGGAGCCGCCCGCGCCAGGTCCCGCAGCGCCTCCAGCAACCGCCCGGTGGTGTCCCGGTCGCCGCCGTGGGTGATCTGCGCGCCGATACGGCGGTGATCCACCAGATGCGCGTCGATCTGCCGGTGCTCGCGCAGCCAGTCCGCCGCCTGGAAGCCCGTGATCCCGAGTTCGGTCAGGTCGATGACGCCGGGCAGCGGGTCGAGGTCGTCGGCCAGACCCGGACCGCAGAAGTCGTCCCGGTCGTTGACGTGCAGTCCGTCGATCTCCTCGACGGCGGCCCGGGCCTCGGCGGCGAGGTCCAGCGCACCCGCCATCAGTTCCTCGCCGCGCAGCGCCATCTGCCGCCGCCAGCCGTCGAGGCCCGCGAAGATCAGCACCGACGGGCTGGTGGTGCCCAGCAGGTCCGCACGCATCCCCAGCAGCTCCGGCGGCACCAGATCGCCCTGGAGATGGAAGACCGAACCCTGCTCCAGACCGCTGCCCATCTTGTGAATGCTGGTCACACAGATGTCGGCGCCCGCGTCCACAGGGAACTGCCGCACGTGCTGAAGAAGGTGTGCTCGGCATGCACCGCGTCGGCCATCAGTTCCTGCGCGCGCTGCAGCACCCGCCCACGGGTCAGCCGGTCGTCCGGACCTCCCGAGGCCAGCACGTCCTCGTGGAACACCGCGTCACCGAGGATCTCCCGGACCGCCGGATCGGCACCCCGGGCCTGCTTGTGCCCGGGCGGTGTGAACGACAGACGTTCCTTGCGTCGGTACTCGTCCAGGGCTTCCAGAACCGGTGCTCGCGTGTGGTCGACCGTCATGCGCGCCGGGTCCCCGGCGTGTGCCCTTGCAATCCGGTCCCACCCGGACGGCCACCGGCGTCCGTCCGGTCAGCCCTCCTGTTCGTGTCTGCCCGGTGTCACGATCTCGTCCAGCACCCGCAGCACCGCCTCGTAGGACATCTGCCGAACGGTCGCGTCCCGGGCCCCTTGCGGGTCGGTGGCGCCCAGCTCCTCGCTCCTGGTCCGCCATGTCCGCTCCTCCTGGAGCGCGCACTCCCTCGCGCGCCGGATGCGCCGCAACAGCTCGTCCGAATCCACCACATCGGTCATGCGGACCGCGTACCCGCCGAACGCGCGGAGATGGCACCCGCATCCGGCCGTTCGAGGTCTTTTCGCATCCTCCGGCCGGACCGGAGGTTTGCAGGTGCGGGGACCGGTGAGCCGAAGAGTGAGACCGCGGCGTTCACGCGGTGCGCGTCCCGAACGCCACGAGTCCGTTTCGAGCAGTGGGTCCGAGGACCCCGGGCAGGCCCCCGCGGGCGGCCACGGAACCCGGTCCGGACCCGGTATTTCCGTCCGTGCTGTCAGGGGAGCTGCAGAATGTGCGACGAGCACATGATCGAATCCGTAGGTGAGCCGCCCGGGTCTCACCGGGCCCGGCCGTGCAAGCCGGCCGAGGCGCGCAGGGCGGTGGAGCTGGCCGTGGCCGAACGCTGCCGGGCCACCCACACCCGGTGCGACACGGACGCCCTGTCCGACGCGCTGCTCGTCACCTCGGAGCTGACGACCAACGCCATCCTGCACGGCGGAGGCGTCACCGACTTCCAGGTGGACGTCGACGATCCCGGCGTGCGCGTCTCGGTCAGCGACCGCAGTGACGCCCTGCCCGTGACCGCGCCACGCACGGACCCGAACGGACGCATGCGGCACGGCGGCCACGGCTGGCCCATCGTCTGCCGGCTCGCCCGCGACGTGCGGGTGTCGGACCTGCCCTCCGGGGGCAAGTGCATCACCGCCGTCGTGCCCCTGTACTGAATGCCGGTGAGGCAGCTCCCGACAGATTGCACTGCAAAGCGGAGTTTGCTCCCCCGGGTGCAGGGCAGACGCACATTCGTGCTTCGGACCGGAGGCGCCCCAGCGGGAGCGGTATGACTGCCCCGGAGGCCTCCAGGCGATCCGGGCAGCTTCCTTCCCGCGGTCAGTCCCTGAAACCACCGTTCAGGAGCGAATCCGCATGCTCATCGAAACGCCCACCCATCGTCCCGGCACGCCCGAAACGACGACCCCCGCCAGCCGGCGGCGTCACGACGACGCCCCCGACACCGCCTCCCTCTTCGCCCGTATGGCGGAGCTGGAGGAGGGCCCCGAGCGGGAGGCCGTCCGCGACGAACTGGTCACCCTCTGGCTGCCCATGGCCCACCGCATCGCCGGGCGCTTCCGCGACCGCGGAGAGTCGATCGAAGACCTCCGCCAGGTCGCCGCACTGGGTCTGGTCAAGGCCATCGACCGGTTCGACCCGAGCCGGGGTGCCTTCGAGAGTTACGCCGTCCCCACCATCACCGGCGAGGTCAAGCGGCACTTCCGGGACCGCATGTGGGCCCTGCGGGTCCCCCGCCGTGTGCAGGAACTGCGCAACAAGGTGCGGGTGGCACGCCGCGAACTCACCCAGAACCCGGGCAGCCCCGAGCCTTCCGTGGCGGACCTCGCCACGCACACCGGCCTGACCGAGGAAGAGGTCAATGCCGGGCTCGAGGCCCTGGACAGCTTCAGCACCCTGTCGCTGGACGCCGAACTCTCGGCCGACGACGACGGCTACAGCCTCGCGGACACCCTCGGCGCGGCCGACTCGTCCTACGACGTCGTCGTGGACCGTGAGTCCGCCAAGGAAGGCCTGCGCCGTCTGCCGGAACGCGAACGGGCCATCCTCTACATGCGCTTCTTCGAGGACATGACGCAGAGCCGCATCGCCGATCACCTCGGCATCTCACAGATGCACGTCTCCCGCCTCATCAGCCGCAGCTGCGCCCGGGTGCGCGACGAGGTCCTGGGGCAGCAGACGGGCAACCGGGGCAGCGGCGGCCCCTCCACGACGGCCTGACCACCCGACCTTCACGAGGAGCGAAAACCACCATGCTGAGGCCCCACCCCGCCGTGCTGCGCCGGCTCGTCGACGAGTACGAGGCCCTGGCCGCCGCCGAAGCCACCGGCGGACCGGCGGAGCAGAACCCCCGGGTACGCGACCTGGCGTACACGCTGTGCGTGTCCACCGGCACCCGGACCCTCGAGCGCGCCCTCGAGGCCGCTCACCAGTGGCTCGCGACCGCACCCGCACCGGTTCGCGGACCCGTGGCGCCGATGGCCGGGCCGCGTACACCGGTCACGGAGCCCGCCTGACCCCCGTGAGCCGTTGAGCGACGGGGACGACGAGACCGAGCGAGAGCCCGGCCGACGGCGCGAGCCGCGGCCGGGCCCTTTCGCGCCACGACTTCGGCACTCCAGGAGTTTCATGTCCACAGCGGAGCGTGCCGCCGCCGACGGCGGCGAGCTGGAGCGCCTGCGTGCCGAGGTGCGCGACCTGCGGGCCCGCGCCCGCGTGCGCCCGCTGATCTCGCAGGCGCAGGGCATGATCCAGGAGCGGTACGCACTGCCGGACGGTGAGAGCGCCTTCGCCCTGATGCAGCGGGCGTCCCAGCGGTACAACGTCAAGCTGCGCACGCTGGCGGGCGTCCTGGTCACGGTGCCGCGGCCCGAGGGTTCGGACGGCCTGTGGTTCCCGCGGCGGGTGCGCGAGGCGGCACCGGACCTGACCTTCACACAGGCGCACCGGTCCGGTTCCGGCAGCCGGAGCGCCGTCCTGAAGGCCGTACTGCGGTCCACCCTGGCGGTCACCGGGACCGACATGGGCAACGTGCAGCTGCCCGACCCGGCGCGGGGCGGTCTGCGCATCGAGCAGCACACGGGCCTCACGGCCGAGTTCGTCGACTTCTTCGCCCACGTCGGCGAGGACGGGACGTCCTGCGCGCAGGCCGCCCGGGACGTCGCCCAGGTCACCGTCCACGACGTGGAGAGCGACCCGGTGTTCTCCGAACCGGCCCGCCTGGCCATCCTCGAGGCGGGCAGCAGAGCCTGCCACAGTGTGCCCCTGACGACCGCGTCGGGGTTGTGCGTCGGCATGGTCTCGGCCCACATGGACCGGCCCCTGAACGGACTGACCGCAGCCCAGACGAAGGCCCTGGACACCGTCGGCGGCCAGGCGGGCCGCTGGCTCGCCTGGCACGACCGCACGGTGGTCCTGGACGCCTTGGAGCACCTGCACGCCCTCGGCCGCGCCGCCCGCGGAACGAGGCTGCGCCGGTCCTGAGCCGTGAAACGAGGCCGGTCCCGGTCCCGGTCCCGGCCCCGGAGCGCGGCTGCGCCGGTCCTGAGCCCGTGACGGGAGTGGCGCAGCCGTGCCGTTGGGGAGACCGCACGCGACCGGCAACCGGAACCCCCTGGTCCGGTGGTTGTGCAGGGTGTGTGAACGCAGACCGGGGGCATCCGGACTGCCGGGAGGTCGACATGAACACGAGTGCGATGGCACAGGGCGGTCGCTTGAGGGCCCGGCGGATGGCGCGGGGCTCGGTGACCGAGGGGGCGGCACGGGCGGGTTTCGCCGCCCGGGGCGTGATCTATCTGCTCGTCGGAGCGCTGGCCCTGCAGATCGCCTTCGGCGACACCGGCCGTCAGGCCGACCGAGGAGGAGCCCTGCAGGAACTGGCGCAGAAGCCGTTCGGCGCGGTGCTGCTGTGGGCGCTGGGCATCGGGCTCGTCGGCATGGCCCTGTGGCGGCTGTCCGAAGCCCTCTTCGGCTCGATCGGCAAGGACGGCCGCAGCGCACGCAAGCGGCTGATGGCGACGGTCCGCTTCGTCTTCTACGTCTTCGTCGCCTACTCGGTGCTGACCTTCGCGGTCAGCCGCCACCAGAGCGGCGGATCCAGCGACCAGCAGTCCCGGGACGCCACGGCCAAGGCTCTGGAGATACCCGGCGGCCAGTGGCTGGTGGGAGCCGCGGGGATCGGCATCGTCGTGGCCGGCGGCTGGATCGCAGTACGCGCGGTGCTGCGCAAGTACCACGACAAGCTCCGGCTGGGTCAGATGACCCGGCGGACGCGACAGCTGGTGGACGTCACGGGCGTGACCGGCGGCGCGGCCCGGGGGCTGGTGTTCGCGGTGGCCGGTGTCTTCGCCGTCCGCGCGGCCGCCGACTACGAACCCGACAAGGCCAAGGGCCTGGACGACACCCTGCGCACCTTCGCCGACACTCCGCTCGGCCCCTGGCTGCTGGTGTGCGTCGCGGCCGGGCTCGTGCTCTTCGGGGTGTTCTCCTTCGCCATGGCCCGGTGGCGGCGCGTCTGAGCCGCGATTCGTGGGGAACACGATGCCAATGAGCGATTCCGAGATTCCGCATGGCGATGGCCGGCCCGTGGACATGTACCTGGACCTCCTGCGCATCCGGATGGACACCGAGGACTACCGCCTCCTGATGCGCGCGGTGGAACCGGTCCTGGAGGCGATCGAAGAGGAACGCCTGTCCAGCCTCGACTTCGCGCTCGACTCCGGAGGCGAGGACGAACTGCCCCAGGAGGTCCGCGACGAGGTGGCGCTCGTCATCGCCACCGCCGTCACCGGCCGCCTGGACAACGAAGTCGTCGAACTCGACGTCGACGACACCGGCCCGGTCAGGATCGTCACGGACGCCACCACCGCGTCCGACCCGATCCGCCTCGGCGAGATAGCCGAATACATCCGGGACCGGCACAGGCAGACCGAAGAACTGCGGGGCATCGCCGAGGTCAGCGGGCTGCCCACGGACTTCTGACGGGCAGCGGCTCCGTGTTCCTCATCGCGGGGCTCTCACCCCGTGGGGGCCCTCAGCCCTTGGGCGCCGCCACCGGCACGTCCAGCGGCCGGGCGAGGCCCACCACGGCCTCGTCCAGCCGCTCCAGATGCCGCAGCACGCGGTCGGTGATGCGGCCGTAGCGCGGTGTGCCGGCGTCGGATCCCAGCAGGGAGGCGATGCTCGGCCCGGTCTCGACCCACGCGTCCGCGTGCTCGTCGGCGACCCGGGACGCGATCGTCTCGATGTTGCGCACCGTGCGCCCGGCGGCCCCGCGCAGTCGCGGGTCCGCCGCGATCGAGGGATGCGTGGGCAGCAGTTCGGCGGTCGCCGCCAGCGTCCGTGCGTGGTACGCGCACGTCTCCAGCAGCGCCACCACGTAGCGGGCCGTGTTCCGCCGCGTCCGCAGGGGTGTGACCGGGTGGATCAGCGGCTGGGTCGCGGCCCGCAGATCGGCCAGTGACTGGTCCAGGTCGCGCGCCTTGTCCAGCAGTTCGTCCGCGGGCCCGCCGCTGAGCTGGCCGACCGCGGCCTCGGTGACCTCGGCCAGCCGCTCCAGCACGGTGCCCAGCAGCTCGTTCGTACGGCGGTCCGTCCGCACCGGCAGGACCAGCGCCGCCGCGACCACCCCGCAGGCCGCGCCGAGCGCCGTCTCCTCGATGCGCAGCACGAGCACGTCGAGACTGTAGGTGTGCAGCAGCGTGTACAGCAGTCCCAGCATCGCGGTGACGAAGAACGACATCAGGGTGTAGGACAGCGGCGCCGAGTAGAACATGGCGAAGATCAGCACCAGGACCAGGGCGAACGCCGTCCAGGTGTGGTTGCCGACCAGTCCTGCCAGGACGATCCCGGCCACCACGCCGAACACGGTGCCCAGCAGCCGCCGGTAGCCCTTGACCAGGATCTCGCCCGTCGACGCGGTGTTGAGGAAAACGATCCAGCACGTCAGCACCGCCCAGTACCAGCGCTGCGACGACAGCAGTTCGCCGCCCACGATGGCCAGCGCGGACCCGACGGCGACCTGCACGGCCGCACGCGTGGTGGGCCGCCGCAGCCCCGTCTGCTCCTCCGGAGCCGCCTCCTCGCCACCGCCGTCGATCGCGGCGTCCTCGGCGTCCAGTTCCTCGCGGGAGCGGGCCGTGGCGGGGGTGTCGTCCGACTCGTCCTGCGGACCGTCCAGGGCGATCCGCAGCCCGAGCACCGCGCGGGCCGACTCTCCGATGCCGCGGAAGACGTCCTGGACGGCGGCCGAGGCGGCCGGCAGGTTCTCCTCGTCCCGGTAGCCGAGGAGCCGGTTGCGCACATGGGCGAGCCCGGTGCCCGTGTCGCCGCTGCCCGCCCGCAGCACCAGGACGTGCAGCGCCCGCAGATCGCGGCGCAGCGTGGCGCCCGCCTCGTCGGGCATCTCCGGCCCGGTGAGCGACGGGGCGGGCGCGCCCGGCAGGTGCAGCGTCAGCGTGTCGGCGCGTTCGGCGGTGCGGGCGGTCAGCAGCAGCAGACCGAGGCGCTCCGCGGCGATCTCGGCGTCCGCGATCCTGCGCTGCACCAGCCGCGCCGCCGACTCGTCCGGGGTGCCCTCCTCCAGCCGTCCCTGGATCATCATCGCCGTCTCGTGGAGCCGGGCGGTGCCGTCGCGCACGGCCTCCAGCGCCTTGTCCATCTCGGCGGCGGGGGCGTCGAGCAGTTCGGCCTGCGCGGCCACCAGCTGGGCCAGCCGCGCGCGGAAGGCCAGACGCAGCCGCAGCAGCACACCCGTGGGCGTCGCCGGCACGACCGCGAAACGCATCAGGGCGCTGGAGCAGAACGCCAGGGCCATGGCTCCGCACAGCTTCGGCAGCGTGCCGACGGTGGCATCGACGAACAGCGACAGGAAGTAGACCTGGAAGCCGATCAGCCCCAGCGCGGTGCCCCGGTCGCCGAACCGGCGGCCGTAGACCGCACAGAAGATCAGGACGACGAAGAAGGCGTCACCGACGACGAGACGCGTGTTGAGCACCGCGCCCAGTGACACCGAGGCCAGGGCCACCGGCAGCCCCAGTGCCAGCGTCACGGCCTGGGCGCCGAGCTGCTTCTCCCGGATGGCGAAGGTGGCGACCATCGCCGCCATGGCCCCCGCCACCAGAAGGTGCACATCGGTCTGCAACAGGGACAGCACGGCCAGGGTGAGCGCGATCGCGCCGACCGTCCGCAACCCGGCCGTCAGACGCAGCAGTCCGGGGTCGGACGCCGCGATCCGGTCCCGAACTCGTTCCCGCACCGCGCGTCCCGCTGCCCTCACGCCGCCGCACTCTCTCCCTGCTCACACCAAGATCCGTATCTCAGCATGACATGCCACCGGCGAAAGCTCCCGTCCGGGCCGTCCTACTCCGGTCCGCCGGACGCCTCGACCCGCTCCCGCACCTGCTCCGGCGTCAGGTAGGCGTCGGTGTACTCGAAGTCCTTCAGCCGCGCGGCCTTGCGGGTCTGGAACCCCGTCCGTACGAAGTCGTCACCGGCGACCGCGTTGAGCAGCCAGTTCGTCATCACCCGCGTCTTGGCCACGTTGGTGCGCAGCGCGGACCAGTGGTAACCGCGGGCCACGGCCTGGGCGGGCAGCCCGCGCAGTTCGATGCCCAGCGGCTTGGAGACCGCGTCGGTGCCACCGAGGTCGACGACGAGCCCGAGGTCCTTGTGCACGTACGGCTTGAGCGCCTGGCCCCGCAGCGACGCGATGACGTTCTCGGCGACGTGCCTGCCCTGCCGCAGGGCGTGCTGCGCGGTGGGCGGGCACATGGCCCCGTCCCCCTTGGCCAGGTCGGGCACGGCGGCGGAGTCGCCTAGCGCGAACACCCCGTCGTCGCCCGGCAGGCTCATCTCCGGGGCGACCGCGAGCCTGCCCTTGACGGTCTCCGCGCCGAGCGTGGCGATCAGCGGACTGGCGACGACCCCGGCGGTCCAGATGAGCGTGCGGGTCGGGACCACCCGCCCGTCGGTGAAGGTGACCTCCTCGGGACCCGCCTTGGCGATGGAGGTGCCCAGGGAGATGTCGATGCCCCGCCGGCGCAGGATCTCCTGCGCGCTGCTGCCGAGCTTGTCGCCCAGCTCCGGCATCAGCTTCGGCGCGATGTCGATCAGATGCCACTTGATCAGGCTCGGGTCCAGCCGCGGGTAGCGCTTGACCGCCGCGTGCGTCAGCCGCTGCAGGCACGCCGCCGTCTCGGTGCCCGCGTAACCGCCGCCGACCACCACGAACTGCAGCCGCGAGGCCCGCTCCACGGGGTCCTCGCTCGCGTCGGCCAGGTCCAGCTGCGAGATGACGTGGTCACGGATGTACGCCGCCTCGGCGAGCGTCTTCATCCCGAAGGCGTGGTCCGTCAGCCCGGGGATGTCGAAGGTCCGGGTGATGCTGCCGGGCGCCAGCACGATGTAGTCGTAGGGCTCGTTGACGATCTCGTCGGTGATGGTGCGGACGACACAGACCTTGGACTTCAGGTCCACGCCGATGGCGCCGCCGGGGATGATGCGCGTGCGGTACTTCTTGCTGCGGCGCAGCGAGACGGCGATCGACTGCGGCGTCAGCACACCGGAGGCGACCTGGGGGAGCAGCGGCAGGTAGAGCTGGTAGGCGAACGGCGTCACCAGCGTGACGTCCGCCTCGTCCGGGGAGAGTTTCCGTTCCAGACGGCGGACGCACTCCACACCGGCGAAGCCTGCGCCAACCACCAGGATCCTGGGTCGTGTCACGGTGTTCATCCCTTTCTGCGGCTCCAGGCGGTCTGCCTCGAACGCCTTCCGACTGCCCCTGGATCGCTGGTTCGCACCCACTCGATCCCACCGTGTCTCCGGCCGGCGCGCCAGCCGGACGCGGCAGGCAGACGAACGCGTCGATCACCACCATGCCCGCACTGTGGCCGAAAAGCACCGGGCGGGAGTGAAGAACACGTGCACACAAGGACGGCCGGACCCGCCGTCAGGAGTCCACGCCACCTTGGACATGACACAGCAACAGACACACGTCGTCGTCCCGCTCGGAATCGCTCAGCAGCGGAGGCAGCAGCCGGTCCGCCGAACCCTCCAGGTCCGCGTCCAGTTCCGCGGACCGGAATCCGCCGAGTGCCGTGGCCAGCCGGTCGATCCCGGGGTCTATGCCCTGGGCACGCCGCTCCACCAGCCCGTCCGTGTACAGCGCGAGGGTCGAGCCGGGCTCCAGGTCCTCCGTGTGGTCGGCGATCTCCTGGGTGAGCGGGATGCCGAGCATCGCACCGGGTTTGGCGTCGAGGATGCGCACGGTGCCGTCGGGCAGGCGCAGCACCGGCGGGGGATGCCCGGCTGCGGCCCAGGTCAGCGTGGGCTCGTCCGGGTGGAACCGGGCGATGACGGCGGTGGCGTACAGGTCCGGCTGGAGATGGTGCAGGAACCGGTGCAGGCGGGTCAGCAGCCGCCCGGGGCTGTCGCCGTCGACGGCGTAGGCCCGCAGCGCGGTGCGCAGCTGGCTCATCATGACCGCCGCGTGCAGACCGTGTCCGGTCACATCGCCGATGACGGTGATGAGACCGCCGTCCCGCTGGGGGAACGCGTCGTACCAGTCGCCGCCGATGTTCAGCCCGTGGGTGGCCGGAAGGTACCGCGCCGCCAGGCTCAGGCCCGGCGTGGCCGGCAGATCCGTCAGCAGGGCACGCTGCAGCGTCTCGGCGATGTCGCGGTTGTGCTCGAAGCGCCGGGCGTTGTCGATCGCGATGCTCGCCCGCCGGGTGAGCTCGATCAGCATCACCGCGTCGTCCGGGTCCCAGCGTTCCCCGGGCGGCGACAGGGTCAGGACGCCCAGCGGAGCCCGCCGCGTCGGCAGCGGCACGCACAGCAAAGGCCGTCCCGGGTCCAGGGCCGAAGGCGGCTGGTCCTCGACGCCGGGCAGGTTGCCGGGACGGTCGGCGGCGTACTGGGGCCGCCCGGTACGGGCCGCGACCACAGCGGCGGCCGGGTGCGGCGCCGACCGGTGCTTTTCCTCCTCGTGATCGAAGAGCCAGACGTCGACGCTGCCCGCGTACTCCGGCACCAGCAGGTCCGGCAGCCGGCGGACGATCTCCTCGTGGTTGAGCGATGCCGTCAGCACCGCGCTCGCGTCCGCGAGGAACGTCAGGCGGCGCCGGGCGCTCTCCGCCTCGTTGCGGGCGCTGCGCTCGGCGGCGAAGGCCTCGCGCTGGGCCAGTCCGGCCGCGTCCAGCTCGGCGTGCAGGGCCAGGACGCCCTGGTTGGTCTGGTGCAGCTCCTCGCGGTGGAAGAGGACCAGGTCCTCCTGCTCGGTGAGTTTGTCCAGCACCACGGCCGTGTCCTCGTCGGCGCCGAGCAGCGCCTCCGACAGGGCGGCCGGATCGTCCGGGACGGTGCCGTCCTCGGTGGCCTCGGCGGACTCGGGACAGGGGACCGTGACCTCCCAGAGCGGCTCCCCGGCGGTGCACGCCTCCGGAGACGGGGTCACCACGACGTGCAGCAGGCCCTCCTCGGCGGGGGAGCCCGCCAGGTCCATGGTGAGCCGCCAGGTGCCGCCCTTGGTGAGGCACTGCCGCAGGTGGGCGCTGAGGTCGGCGGCGAGCCGGGTCCGTTCGACGGTGGGCACACCGTACGCGGCGGCCAGGCGCGCGAGCGAGATACGGGCGCGGGCCGCGTCGGTGACGGTGGTGATCTGCCAAGTGCGCATCATGGGCGTTCCGGCGGGTTCGAGGTCAGCACGGCCACGGCGGTGTCGTCCCGGACCGGTCGGGCGGGACTGCTGGCGTCACGTATCGTCACGGCGGCCGTCACGGCCGGGTCGGTGGCGGGCAGACCGGGGTCGGACGGCGGTGTCCAGCGGCTGGGCAGGCCGTCGGTGTGCAGGATGAGTATCGGGTCGCCCACCCAGTCGGCCGCCTCCTCGCGGAGGGTGCCGGGCCGGTGGACCCCGACGATGCCGGGCCGCGACAGCAGGGGGTGCCAGCTGCCGTCGGTGCGCAGCCGCGCCCCGACGTTGCCGATGCCGGCGAACCGCAGCCGCCCGGCCGTCAGGTCGAGCTGGGCCAGGGCGACGGCGGCGCCCCGGGTGCTCCGCAGCGCGTCGTGCAGTCGCCGCAGTGCCTCGGCGGGGGAGAGGTGGGCCCAGCGGTGCAGCGCCGTGACCGCGGCGGACGAGGCCCGCGCGGCCTCCGGCCCGTGCCCCAGCCCGTCCGCCAGCATCAGCGTCACCAGGTCCCCGGCCCGGACCCACGCCCAGGCGTCTCCCGAGTACTCGGCTCCCCCGTAGGGAATGTTCACCCCGCCGGCCCGCACCCCGGAAACCGGCGAGGAACGGTTCTGCGCGGCGACCCCGGCGTCCGAAGCCCCGCGGGCCGTGGCCCCTCGCTGCTCGCCCGGCTTCGTCCAGGGGCCGCTGCCGGTTGCCCCGGCGTCCGTGAGGCCGTGGGCCGCCGGGGTCCGGGAGGCCGCGCCGGTCCCCGGGTCGCCGGGGTTCGCGAGTCCGTGGGCCGGTGCTGTCCTGGACGCGGAGCCGTCGCCGGGCGCGCCGGCGTCTTCCGAGCCGTGGGCCGGTGTCGTTCGGGGCCCGGGGCCGGTGGCCGGTGCGTCGGTGGCCGGGAAGTCGCAGCCGGGGGCTGCGTGGAGCGCCGGATCGGTTCCCCGGGCGGGTGCGGCCGGTCGCGTGGGGCCGCCGGGATCCCCCGGGGCCCGGCCGGTGCGGCCGGGTGCTCCCGACGGCACCGGGGCGTGGCCCGTCAGGCCGCCGCATGCCACCGCGCCGAACGGCGGTGCGCCACCCGGCCACTGTCCCCCTGCGGACACCCGGCCCTCGGGCCCGGCCGGTCCCTCGGTGGCCCGGGGCGTCGAGCTGACGCGGGCCACCGCGACCGTGCCGCGGCCGGGGACGCTGTGCAGGGCGAATTCGTCGGAGACGCGCAGACACGTGCCGAGACCGGCGCCGAGCGAGCGGGATGTGGTGAAGCCGTCGCGCAGCGCGGCGGGCACGTCGGGGATGCCAGGGCCGTGGTCGACCGCGGCGATCTGCACCACCCGTGACCCCCACGACCCCTCCCGCAGCACGGGCGGGGCCACGACGTCTATGAGGACCTGGCCACCCTCGGCATGCTTCAGCAGATTCGTGGCGAGCTCGGTCGCGACCAGCGCGGCCGCCGCGGTCCGCCGCTCGTCCAGGCCGGCATACGCGGCGGCGTCCTCCGCCGCGACCCGGGCGTCACGCACCCGGGTCGAGTCGCGCACCGGCACGTCCCACACGCGTGGCATCAGACCTCCTCGCGCGGACGAGGCGGCCGTCCCACCCAGCACGTCACCCGCACCGTGGTGCCCGAACCGGGCGTGGTGTCGATGTCGAAGTCGTGCACCAGGCGCCGCGCACCGCTCAGCCCCATGCCCAGACCGCCACCGGAGGTGTAGCCGTCGCTCAGCGCCAGGTCCAGGTCGGCGATGCCCGGCCCCTCGTCGGTGAAGGCCAGCCGCAGCCCCTGCGCGCCCGCTCCGCCGACCTGCCTCGCCTCCATCTGTCCGCCACCGCCGTGCACCAGGGTGTTACGGGCCAGCTCACTGGCCGCGGTGATGAGCTTGGTCTGGTCCACCAGTCCGAAGCCGAGCCGGGCAGCGGCCTGCCGTACGTGCTGTCGCACCCACACCAGGTCCATGTCCGACCGGATGGGCAGGCAGGCCTCCACGCCCGAGGCGGTGTGCATCACGGACTCTCCTGACGCGGACTGCCGGGACGGGGCACCGGGGCCTGCCGCGCGAGGAGCTCCATGCCCGCCTCGGTGCTGAGCGCGGTGCCCAGTCCCGGCAGTGTCAGACCCAGTTCGACCAGGGTGATGGCGACCGCCGGGCGCATCCCGGCCACCACGGTGCGCGCGGCCAGCAGCTTGGCCTGCGCGGCGATCTCGGCCAGCACCCGGCCGAGGAACGAGTCGACGATCTCGACACCGGAGATGTCGATGAGGACGCCGCGCACCCCGGTACGGGAGATGGTCTCGGCGAGGTCCTGCTGGAGCTGTTGCGCCGTGCTGTCGTGCAGGTCCCCCTGGAGCGTGACCAGCAGGACGTCGCCGAGCCGGAGCACCGGCACGTGGCCGGTCACGGGACGGGGATGGGCGTCGTTCACCGCTGACCCGCACCCGGCTTCACGATGTCCGCGCCGAGCTGGTGCAGCGCGTACCCCAGCGCGTCGGCGAGGCTGGCGCGGGTGATCACGTCCAGGTCCAGACCGAGATGCACGATGGTCTGGGCGATGGCGGGGCGGATGCCCGAGACGATGCACTCGGCGCCCATGAGGCGCGCCGCGGCGACCGTCTTCATCAGGTGCTGTGCCACCAGCGAGTCGACCGTGGGGACCCCGGTGATGTCGAGGATCGCGAACCGCGCGTGCTGGTCGACGACGGCGTTGAGCAGCGTCTCCATCACGATCTGGCTGCGGGCGCTGTCGAGCGTGCCGATGAGCGGCACGGCCACGATGCCGTCCCACAGCCGGATGACGGGCGTCGCCACCTCCATCAGCTGCAGCCGCTGCCGGTCGCTGAGCGCCTGCCACTCGCTGAGCGCCGTCTGCATGGCCACCAGCCGCAGCGTCCCCATCAGAACGGTCAACGCCGTCGAACACGCCCGCAGGTGCTCGGGCGGCGCCTGCGTCAGATCGGCGACCAGCAGGTTCTCCACGGGCGGTCGCAGCGCCGCCAGCTCGCTGGAGACCTGGGTGTTGCTCAGCCCGGCACGGGAGCGGGCCGCGCCCATCCGGCCCAGCTGCTCGCGCACCGCGCTGAACCCCGCGGCGTCCGGATCCTCCACCTGCTCCGAGTCGGCCACCTGGGCCAGCGCGTCCACGACGGCCCTGCCCGCTTCCACCGCCTCGTCGCGCGAGACGGTGAACACGGTGCGGAACAGGGGCTCGTCCGCCCACCGCTGGGCGATCTGCTCACGCCGGCGGTGCAGGAAGTCCCTGACCTCGTGGGTGGGCGTCGCGAGCTGTCCGTCCGCTTCGTGCTCCGGCACCTGGTTCTCTCCTCATCCGCGTTGCGTCGACCGAGCCCGCTTCTGGCAACGAGACGGCGATGTGACACTTGCCGGGCGACAACTCTAACCATGCGCCGACCTCGTACGACACCTGCTCCGGGGCAAGTGATCCGGTCCGGGCGGACGGCGCTTGGGCGCCGTCGTCGCCGGGCGTGCGAGGGGTGAGCCGTCGTGCGGGCAGGGCGGAGCGAGGACCGGGCCGCCGATCTTCCCCGGCGCCGGGCCCGAGGGGGCACTCTGGCCGTCAGATGCTCTGTCCCCCCGGCTCCTCGGGGTGCTCCGGCCCTTCGTCGACCCGGGTCAGGGCCTCGTCGACACTCTCCGATATCGGCACCGTGATGCTGACGCCGGTCAGATCGAGGATGCGCCGCACGGCCGGTGTCGGGCTGATGACGTGCACACTGCCCTCGGTCTTACGGGTCTCCTGGTACACCCGCAGAATGATGTTCATCCCGGACGAGTCCATGAAGGGGACGGACGAGAGATCGAGCAGGAAGTGCCGTCGGCCGTGGTGGAGTTGGTTGGCCAGATGGGCCTGGAACTCGGTCGCGGTGTCGACGTCCAGGTAACCGTCGACCGTGATCAGGGCCACGTCCTCCCGGGGCAGCTCGACTTCCACGGACAGCGGGTTCTGGGCGAGGGGCACGGATACCTCCAACAAGTGCTACGGCCTGGGCTGGTCACCTCTGGGGATGACCGCGGTGCGAGGGGATCCCGGTCGTTCTCCGGACTCGAATGCCGTTTCTCATGCGCCTCCCTTCACTGACGGGCTTCGGATGTCACCGCGCCCCCGCGATTACCCCGGAAACCACCTCCCATGCCTCCCCGGCCGAACATCGCCGGGACCGGCCGCCGGAAGTCCCGTGCGGGTAGCAGGCCTGTGCGCCGAATGCGCTTGCGGCAGCAGGGTAGTTGCTGCTGTGGAAAGGGGCGGGCGCGGGCGTCCGCCGGAGCAGAACGCGATCACATCGCCAGGGAGGATGGAACAGCGTGGCCATCGACAGAATCTGGTCGTACGCGCCGGACAGCGGTCACACCGAGGGGCAGGACCTGACCGGTTTCGCCGTCGCCGCGACCGACGGCACGATCGGGCACGTGGACCGGGAGGCCGCCCCGCACGCGATGACGCACCTGGTCGTCGACACCGGCGTCTGGGTGTTCGGCCGCAGCGTCCTGGTGCCGGCCGGAGTCGTCACCGGCGTCGACACCCAGGGGAGAAAGGTCACACTGGCCTGCAGCAGGGCCGATGCCAAGGCGGCCCCCCGCTTCCAGACCGACAGTGAGACCAGGGACCAGGAGTACCTCCGGGCCGTGGGTGCCTACTACGACCGGCTGCCGCCGCGCGAGACGGCCACGGTCTGAGACCGCCACGGTCCGAGCCGGTCACGGGCGCATCGCGCCCGTGACGCTCCGGCTCACCAGGGCATGAACACGTGCACGTCCTTGCCCCGGTCGTCGGCCACCACGCTGACCTGGTCGCACAGCGTGTGGATCAGGTGCCAGCCGATGCCCCCGCCGCCACTGCGCGGATCGAAGGGGCGGGGGGCGGGCTCCGTGGTGCTGGTGTCGTGCAGAACCACATGCACACCGTCGAAGGTCCGGCGCATCCGCAGCGCGAACGGACCCGGGGCGTACTGCACCGCGTTGGCGGCCAGTTCCGTCACCACCAGCAGGATGTCGTCCCAGTACTCGGGGGCAGAAGGCGGGGAGGAGCGTGCGAGATCGCCCAGGAACCCCTCCGCGGCCAAGCGCGCACCGGTCACGTCGTGCGGCTCGCCCACGAAGGTGTTCGTGCGGCTCGGGATCTCCTCGGAGGTCAGGGCGTCGTCCCCACGTGGCTCGGTTGACATATCGCCTTTCCGGCCCGGGCGTCAGCTACGGCTGTCGTCAGGGCTGTCGTCCTTTCTCTTGCGTCGCCACTGTTGCGTGTTCCCGAGGGGACGAGGCCTACGCGTCCGGCGCGCGCTCAACGGAATACATTGTCGGAATCGTCCCAGTTCGACGGTTCGGCCGGGGTGCTCGGCCGTCCGGGGCGCCTGCGGGACTGGTACATCGCGTCGATCTCGGAGGCGTAGTGCCGCACGATCTCGTCCCGGCGCAGCTTCATCGACGGCGTCAGCATCCCGTTCGTCACGTCGAACGCCTCCGGCAGGACCCGGAACACCCGGATCGACTCCGCGGGCGACACGACGCTGTTGGCCGCGGCCACGGCCCGCGCCACTTCCTCCCGCAGCGCGTTCTCCTCCCGCGCCTCCCGCATCTCGCCCTGCAGTGCCAGCCCGGCCCGCCAGTGCGCGAGGAATTCCGGGTCCAGCGTGATCAGGGCTCCGACGCAGGGCCGGTTGTCCCCCACGACCACCGCCTGGTGGATGAGCGGATGCATCCGCAGCCGCTGCTCCAGGGCCAGCGGGGCGACACTCTTGCCGCTGCTGGTGATGATGATGTCCTTCTTGCGGCCGGTGATCGTCAGATAGCCCTCCGAGTCCAGCAGCCCGAGGTCCCCGGTGGCAAGCCACCCGCCGCGCAGCGCGGCCCGGGTGGCGGCCGGGTCGCCCACGTACCCCTGGAACACCGACGGGCCGCGCACCAGGATCTCCCCGTCCTCGGCCACCTGGATCTCCGTGCCCGGCAGCGCCTGCCCGACCGTCCCGGACTTCTCCCGGCCCAGCGGCTGCATCGTCACCCCGCCGGCGGTCTCCGTCAGGCCGTACCCGTCGTGCACGTAGATGCCGATGCCCTCGTAGAAGAGAGAAAGATCGCGGCTGAGGGGCGAACCGCCGGACGTCGCCCGCTCCACCCGGCCGCCCAGTGCCGCCCGCAGCCTGCGGTACACCGTGCGCTCGTACAGGGCGTGCTGGAACCTCAGGTCGAAGCCGGGCCCGCGGCCGCGGCCCAGCCGCTGGCGCTCCAGGGCCGCGGCGAAGTCCCGGGCGGTCTCGGCGGCCCGCTCGAACAACCCGCCGTGCCCCCCCTGCTGAGCCGTGCGCAGGAAGTTCTTGTAGATCTTCTCCAGGACCGAGGGGACCGCGTAGAGGTACGTCGGACGGAACGAGCGCAGCGCCGACGTCAGCGCCTCCCCGCTCAGATCGGCCTGGTGCCCCATCAGCAGCCCGCCGCGCACGCACAGCCCCTGGATCATCAGCCCGTACACGTGGGAGAAGGGCAGGAACGCGAGCACGGAGCCCTGCTCCCCGCGCGGCGCCGCCGTGTGCCCCCAGCCCGTGAGCAGTGTGTCGCAGGGGCCGGCCAGATTGCGGTGGCTGAGCGCGCAGCCCATGGCGTGGCCGGAGGTGCCCGAGGTGTAGGCGATGACAGCGGTGGAGTCCGGCAGCACGATGCGGCGCATCGAGTCGACCGTGGCGATCGGGGTGAACTCGCCCTGCACCGTCAGCTCCTCGAGGGCGCCCGCGTCCAGCTGCCAGACGTGCCGCAGCAGCGGAAGCGAGGCGCACACCGAGCCGACGGTCATGACGCCCTGCTCGTCCTCCACGACCACGGCCACACAGCCGGCGTCCCGCAGGATCCACTCGACCTGATCGCGTGAGGCCGTCGGGTAGACCGGGACCACCTCGGCGCCGACAGCCCACAGCGCGTAGCACAGCACCGTCCACTCGAACCGGGTGCGCGCCATGATCGCCACGCGGTGCCCCGGTGCGATGCCCGAGGCGATCAGCCCCTTGGCCACGTCCACCACCGCGTCACGCAGCTCGATCGCCGTCACCTCCTCCCAGGTCGTGGAGGCGGGGTCGGCCCGCCGGGCGAGCATCGGCCTGGCCGGTTCGCGGTCCGCCGTGTCGAAGACGCTGTCGGCGAGCCCGCCGGTCAGCGGCGCCACGGCCGGGGGAGCGAGGGCGAGGTCGCGCATGCACTGCTCCTGACGTGTACGGGGTGTGACATTGCCGACGGGTACCGTCATCGGCGGTGCTCGAATGTAGTCGAGTCGAGACCCTTCGGGGTCGGAAAATACGGAAGTCGACCCGCTGGTGATCTCGGCGTGATCGGGGGACCCGGAGGACATGAGTCACATCAGTCCCGATCCCGAACCAGAACGCACCCCCGGTCTGGAACCCGGCGGCGGCGTACCGCCGGGCGAGACCCCACCCGCGGAGAGCAGCATGCCCGAGACGCTGCCCCGCGAGACACACAACCCGACCAAGGGCTGGGCCAAGGCACCGCTGACCGTGATCATCCTCTGCGTCGTGCTGATCGCGGCGTTCTTCCTGGCCTACGCCCTCGTCCTGATCCTCTGAACACCTGCCCGGCGAGACGCTGCCCGACAAGCCCCTTCCCGAACGAGCCCCTGCCCGCAACCGGCGGGACGCCTCACGCCTGCGTGCGGCGGACGCACTCGGTGACGACGTCCCGCAAGCTCCCCGTGCTCTCCAGCAGTGCGCGCTGCACCTGAGCGCCGTTGCCCTCCCGCAGCAGCTCGTCACAGGCCGTCCGGGCCCGATCCAGGTCGCCCGCGCTGTCGAGGGCCTCCTCGACGTGGTCCAGCAGGGCACGCACGACGGCTTCGGCGGGCATGCGCCGCATGGTCGCGGGGTGCAGCAACTCGCCCGAGAGGCCGGACCTGGCGGCCTGCCAGTCGGCCAGCCGCAGCAGGCTGACACTGTGGCCGAGCGGCTCACGGCCGTCCCGCCACTCGCGCGCGGCCGTCTCCACCAGCCCCCGGACGAGCGTGGCGACCAGCACGGCCGTGCCGGAGTGCAGACAGACGTCCGAGACGCGCAGCTCCACCGTCGGGTACCGCGAGGACAGCCGCGCGTCGAAGTAGATCATCCCGTCGTCCAGGAGGGCGCCGGTGGCCACCATGTCCGCGATGAGCTGGTGGTACCGCTCGGCAGAGCCGAAGATCTCGGTCGGGCCGGCCGACGGCCAGCGCAGCCACACCCGGCTGCGGTAACTGCTGTAGCCCGTGTCCTCGCCCTGCCAGAACGGCGAGTTCGCGCTGATCGCCCGCAGCACCGGCAGCCACGGCCGCAGCCGGTCCACGACCGCCACGCCCTCGTCGTCGGACTCGACCGACACATGCACATGGCAGCCCATGACGAGCTGCTCCCGGGTGGCGATGCCGTACTGCTCGGCCATCCACCGGTAGCGCCGGTTCACGCTGACGGCGGGGCTGACCGGCAGCGGTGAGGTGGCGAGCGCCGCCACGGTGCAGCCGATCTCCCCCGCGTGCCGGGCGGCCTCCTTGCGGCAGCGCACGATCTCCGCGCGCAGGCTCTCCATGGACGACTGCGGATGGGTGGCGAACTCCAGCATCTGCTCGTGGAGTTCCTTCTCGAAGACGTCCTGTTCCGCGTCGTCCTTCTCGGCCCGGGCGAGCACCGCCGCGGACAGCGCCCGCGGTTCCCCGGTCTGCGGATCGACCAGGAGGAGTTCCTCCTCCACTCCCACGGTGCGCACCTGATGCCCGCCCTTCTGTGCCCTGCCGCGTCGTACCGCCGGGCGCTCCCGGCGGTACGACACCCAGTGCCCCTCCAGGCGGGCAGGACACCTGGTGGGACAGGGGGACTTCACACGGCGAACGGCGTCAGCCACACCGTGGCGAGCGGAGGCAGCGTGATCCGGACACATCCGTCCTCCGGCTTGACCGGATCCGGGTTGGTCACGCCGCTGCCGCCGTAGCGCGCGTCATCGGTGTTGAGGCGCTCCTCCCAGGCGACGACGTCACCCGGCACCCACAGGCCGTAGTCCTGCCGGACCACGGGAGAGAAGTTCGACACCGCCAGCAGCGGCCTGCCCTCGGTGTCATGGCGGAGGAAGGCGAAGACGTTGTCGTCCGCCGAGTCCACCGCCACCCACCGGAAGCCCTCCGGGCGGGTGTCGCACTGCCACAGCGCCGGAGTCGCCCGGTACGCGGTGTTCAGGTCACGGACCAGGTCGCGCACACCCCGGTGGTCGCCCGCGGAGTGGTACCCGTCGTCGAGCAGCCACCACTCCGGGCCCTGCTCCACCGACCACTCGGCCCCCTGGGCGAACTCCTGCCCCATGAACAGCAGCTGCTTGCCGGGGTGGCCCCACATGAAGCCGAGATAGGCCCGGTGCGTGGCGCGCCGTTGCCACCAGTCGCCGGGCATCTTCGACACCAGGGCCTGCTTGCCGTGCACGACCTCGTCGTGGGAGATCGGCAGCACGTAGTTCTCGCTGTAGGCGTACACCATCGAGAACGTCATCTCGTGGTGGTGGTACTTGCGGTGCACCGGCTCGTGGGCGATGTACTCCAGCGAGTCGTGCATCCAGCCCATGTTCCACTTCAGGCCGAAGCCGAGCCCGCCGGTGTCGGTCGGCCGGGTCACCCCGCCCCAGGCGGTGGACTCCTCGGCGATGGTCACGACCCCGGGAGCGCGCCGGTACACGGTCGCGTTCATCTCCTGCAGGAACCGCATGGCCGCCAGGTCCTCCCGGCCGCCGTACGCGTTGGCCTCCCACTGCCCGTCCTCACGCGAGTAGTCCAGGTACAGCATCGAGGCGACCGCGTCCACGCGCAGACCGTCGATGTGGAACTCCTCGCACCAGTACACGGCGTTCGCGACCAGGAAGTTGCGCACCTCGGTACGGCCGAAGTCGAACTCGTACGTGCCCCAGTCCGGGTGCTCCGCGCGCCGGTCGTCACCCGGTTCGTACAGCGGCTCGCCGTCGAACCGGGCCAGGGCCCAGTCGTCCTTCGGGAAGTGCGCAGGCACCCAGTCCATGATCACGCCGATACCGGCCCGGTGGCAGGCGTCGACGAAGAAGCGGAAGTCGTCCGGCGTGCCGAGCCGGGCCGTCGGGGCGTAGAACCCGGTGACCTGGTAGCCCCAGGACCCGTGGAAGGGGTGCTCGGCCACCGGCATCAGCTCGACGTGCGTGAAGCCCAGGTCCTTGACGTACTTCGGCAGCTCCTCGGCGAGCTGCCGGTAGGTCAGCCCCGGCCGCCACGACGCCAGGTGCACCTCGTAGACCGAGAACGGCGCCTCGTGCACGGGCGTGTCGGCGCGGTGCGCCATCCACTCGGTGTCGCCCCACTCGTAGTGCGAGGCCGTCACGATCGACGCCGTGTGGGGCGGCTCCTCGCAGCGCCGCGCCATCGGGTCGGCCTTGAGGAAGCGGTGGCCGTACCGGGAGTGGATCTCGAACTTGTACGGCGTTCCCTCGCCCACGCCGGGCAGGAACAGCTCCCACACGCCCGAGGCGCCCAGCGACCGCATCGGGAACTGCGTCCCGTCCCAGTGGGTGAAGTCCGTGGTGACCCGCACGCCCTGCGCGTTCGGCGCCCACACCGTGAACCGGGTGCCGCTCACGCCCTCGTGGGTCATGGGCTGTGCGCCGAGCGCCTGCCACAACTGCTCGTGCCGGCCCTCGCGGATCAGGTGCAGGTCGAGCTCGCCCAGCGCCGGAAGGAACCGGTACGGATCGTGCGTCTCCTGCTCGCCCTCCGCGTACGCCACGTGCAGGGTGTAGGCGGGGATCTCGTCGAGCGGCAGCACGCCCGAGAAGAGGCCGTCGCCCTCCGAGACCAGGGCCGTGCGTCTGCCGCCGACGACCACGCTCACCGCGCGGGCGAAGGGGCGCAGCGCCCGGAACACGACCCCGCCGGGCACCGGGTGGGCCCCCAGCAGCGCGTGCGGATCGTGGTGGGCTCCCGCCAGCAGGCGCCCGCGGTCCTCGGGACTCAGGGCAGGGGCGGTCGTGCTCGGGACCGGGCCTGACGGCTCCGGGATTGAGGTGTCTCGCAGGGCCACGGCTCAGTCTCCTCTCACGGCGAGGCGCTCGATCGCCGCCATGGGTACAGGCAGCCAGTCGGGGCGGTGCCGTGCCTCGTACAGCACCTCGTACACGGCCCGGTCCGTCTCGTAGGCGCGGAGCAGTCCGTGTTTCTTCCGGGGGTCCCAGCCGGCGCGGGCTGCGTAGCCCGCGCAGTAGGCCTCGCGGCAGCGACGGGCCCACTCGGGGCGCCAGGGGCGGCGCTGCCGGGCGGCGTAGTCGAAGGAACGCAGCATCCCGGCGATGTCCCGCACCGGGGAGTGGGCGCTGCGCCGTTCGGAGAGCGGCCGGGACGGCTCGCCCTCGAAGTCGATGACGAACCACTCGCGCCCGGCCCGCAGCACCTGACCGAGGTGCAGGTCGCCGTGGATGCGCTGGGCGGGCGGCCCGGCGTCGCAGCTGGTGAGAGCCGCGAACGCGGTCCGCAGCCCGGGCACGAACGGCTGCAGCGCGGGCACGCAGTGCGCGGCGGCGTCCAGCCGTTCGGTCATCGCGGCCGCCGTCTGCCCGTTCTCCCCGGGCCCGCCGACGGGGAACGCCGACGCCAGCGCGAGGTGCACCTCCGCGGTGGCCACGCCCAGCGCACGGGCCTGGACCGTGAAGTCGTCCCCCGATGCCAGTGCGTTCAGCCCCAGCGTCCAGCCGTCGGAGGCGTCCCGCAGATACGGCTGCAGCACGCCGAGGGTGGCCTTGAACGGATGCCGGGTCTGGAACCAGGCCACCGGCGCGGGAACGCGGTGACAGCCCTGCCGGGCCAGCGCTCCCGGCACCTCCAGGTCCGGGTTGACGCCCGGCTGGATGCGCCGGAAGACCTTCAGGATGTACTCGTCGCCGTACACCAGCGAGGAGTTGGACTGCTCGGCGTCCAGCAGTCGCGGCACCAGTCCGGCGGGCACCGGCTGGTCCGGGTCGCAGTCGAAGCGCAGGGGGCCGGCGGTGCCCGGTTGCCGCAGCCGGTCCAGCAGGAGCTGGGCGGAACGGGGGTCGTGCAGCGCGTCGTACACCGTCATCCCGGCCAGCGGTCCCTCCTGCACCTGTCCGATGAGGGCCCGCCCGAGCCGCGGCGACGGGTGCTCCCGCACACCGAGCAGGAGCTGGTAGCAGTCGCCCGCCGGGGGAGCGCCGCCCGGCGAGGGCACGCCCGTGTGCCCGGCGTGTCCGGCGTGGATCAGCAGATGCAGACAGCCCGGGAAGAGCTCGGTCATCGACAGCAGGCCGAGCTCCGTGACGGGCCGGTCCTTGCCGGCGAACCAGCGCTGCCGGGGCAGCCACTCGCGCAGCAGCCCGCCGAGCGACTCCATGGGCTCGGCCAGGCGCCGGAGGTCGGGGCGCAGGAATGCGGTCTTCGGCATGGTCACGCCTCCTTTCGTCGGCGCTGGCTCACAGTCGCCGGCCGATGCGGGAGGCGACCCGGGTGAGCCGGAACCAGTAGAAGCCGTGGCCCCCGAGCGTCAGCAGGTACGGCAGCTCGCCGATCGCCGGGAAGCGGACCCCGCCGAACAGCTCCACCGGGTGGCGCCCGGCGAACTCGCGCAGGTCCAGCTCGGTGGGCTGCGCGAACCGCGCGAAGTTGTTGACGCACAGGACCAGGTCGTCCCCTCCTTCCCCGGAAACGGGGGCCTCGCGCAGGAACGCCAGCACAGCGGGGTTGGAAGAGGGCAGTTCGGTGTAGGAGCCGAGCCCGAAGGCCGGGTTCTGCTTGCGGATCTCGATCATGCGCCGGGTCCAGTGCAGCAGCGAGGACGGCGACGACATCGACGCCTCGACGTTGGTCACCTGGTGGCCGTAGACCGGGTCCATGATCGCGGGCAGGAAGAGACGGCCCGGGTCGGAGGTCGAGAAGCCGGCGTTGCGGTCGGGCGTCCACTGCATCGGCGTGCGCACCGCGTCCCGGTCGCCGAGCCAGATGTTGTCGCCCATGCCGATCTCGTCGCCGTAGTACAGGATCGGCGAGCCCGGCAGCGACAGCAGCAGGGCGGTGAACAGTTCGATGGTGTGCCGGTCGTTGTCGAGCAGCGGGGCGAGCCGGCGGCGGATGCCGATGTTGGCGCGCATGCGGGGGTCTTTGGCGTACTCGGCCCACATGTAGTCGCGCTCTTCGTCGGTGACCATCTCGAGCGTCAGCTCGTCGTGGTTGCGCAGGAACATCCCCCACTGGCAGCCCGAGGGGATGGCCGGGGTCTTGGCCAGGATCTCGGAGACGGGGTAGCGCGATTCCCGGCGTACGGCCATGAAGATGCGCGGCATGACCGGGAAGTGGAAGGCCATGTGGCACTCGTCGCCGCCGCTGGGGTAGTCGCCGAAGTAGTCGACGACGTCCTCGGGCCACTGGTTGGCCTCCGCCAGGAGCACGGTGTCCGGGTACTGCGCGTCGATCTCCTTGCGCACCCGCTTCAGGAAGTCGTGCGTGGCGGGCAGGTTCTCGCAGTTGGTGTCCTCGGCCGCGTAGAGATAGGGCACCGCGTCCAGCCGGAAGCCGTCGATGCCCAGGTCCAGCCAGAACTTCAGCGCGGCCAGGATCTCCTCCTGGACGCGCGGGTTCTCGTAGTTGAGGTCCGGCTGGTGGGAGAAGAAGCGGTGGAAGAAGTACTGGCCGCGCACCGGGTCGAAGGTCCAGTTCGAGGTCTCCGTGTCGACGAAGATGATCCGGGCGTCCGGGTAGCCCTTGTCGTCGTCGGCCCACATGTAGTAGTCGCCGTAGGGTCCGTCGGGGTCCTTGCGCGACTCCTGGAACCACGGGTGCTGGTCGCTGGTGTGGTTCATGACGAAGTCGATGATCACGCGCATGCCGCGCTGGTGGGCGGCGTCGGCGAACTCCACGAAGTCGGCCAGGTCGCCGAACTCCGGCAGGACGGCCGTGTAGTCGGCGACGTCGTAGCCGCCGTCGCGCAGGGGTGACTTGAAGAAGGGCGGCAGCCACAGGCAGTCGACGCCCAGCCACTGGAGGTAGTCGAGCTTGGAGGTGAGGCCCTTCAGGTCGCCGACGCCGTCGCCGTCGCTGTCCTGGAACGAGCGGACGAGCACCTCGTAGAAGACGGCGCGCTTGAACCAGTCGGGGTCTCGGTCCCTGGCAGGGGTGTCCTCGAAGGTGTCCAGCACGGGCTCGTTCACGGTCATGATGCTTCGGCCCCTCCGTTCGCGTGTGCGGCGGGCGGGGACTGGACGTGAAAGACGTGCGCGGGAGCCCGCCCCGGCTCCAACCGCACGTAGTTGTTCCTGCTCCAGTGGTAGGTCTCGCCGGTGAGCTCGTCGCGCACCGGAACCGACTCGTGCCGGTCCAGGCCGAGTTGCGGCATGTCCAGCGAGACCGTGGCCTCCTGGGTGTGGTGGGGGTCGAGGTTGGCGACCACCAGGACCACATCGGATCCGCTGCGCTTGCTGTACGCCATGACCTCGTTGTTGTCGGTGTGGTGGAAACGGAGGTTCCTGAGCCGGCGCAGCGCGGGATGCTCCCGCCGGACGGTGTTGAGGCGGGTGAGCAGCGGGGCGATGGTGCGGCCCTCGCGTGCGGCGGCTTCCCAGTCGCGGTGGCGGAGCTGGTACTTCTCCGAGTCGAGGTACTCCTCGCTGCCTTCTCGCAGTGGGGTGTTCTCGCACAGTTCGTAGCCGGAGTAGATGCCCCAGGACGGTGAGAGGGTCGCGGCGAGGACGGCCCGGACCTCGAAGGCGGGGCGGCCGCCGTGCTGGAGGTGGGCGTGCAGGATGTCGGGGGTGTTGGGGAAGAAGTTGGGCCGCATGTAGGAGGCGGCCTCACCCGACAGCTCGGTCAGGTACTCGGTCAGCTCCTGCTTGGAATTGCGCCAGGTGAAGTAGGTGTAGGACTGCTGGAAGCCGATCTGGGCCAGGGTGTGCATCATCGCCGGCCGGGTGAACGCCTCGGCCAGGAAGATCACGTCGGGGTCGGTGCGGTTGACCTCCCCGATCACCCGCTCCCAGAAGACGACCGGCTTGGTGTGGGGGTTGTCCACCCGGAAGATCCGCACCCCGGCGTCCATCCAGTGCCGCAGCACCCGCACCGTCTCGGCGACCAGGCCGTCCATGTCGGCGTCGAAGGCGATCGGGTAGATGTCCTGGTACTTCTTCGGCGGGTTCTCCGCGTAGGTGATGGTGCCGTCGGGGCGGTGGTGGAACCACTCGGGGTGCTTGTGCACCCAGGGGTGGTCCGGGGAGCACTGCAGCGCGAAGTCCAGTGCCACCTCCATGCCCAGCTCCCGGGTCTGCTGGACGAACCGGACGAAGTCCTCCAGGGTGCCCAGGCCGGGGTGGACGGCGTCGTGGCCGCCCTCGGGCGAGCCGATCGCCCAGGGCACGCCGACGTCGTCGGGGCCGGGGGAGAGGGTGTTGTTCTTGCCCTTGCGGAAGGTGGTGCCGATGGGGTGGATCGGCGGCAGGTAGACGACGTCGAAGCCCATCGCGGCGATCGCCGGGAGTCTGCGCGCGGCGGTGCGGAAGGTGCCGTGGGGCTGCTCGGGGGTGCCCTCGGAGCGCGGGAAGAACTCGTACCACGAGCCGTACAGGGCCCGCTCCCGTTCCACGAGCAGCGGCAGCGGCTCACTGCTGGTGACCAGGTCCCGCAAGGGATGGCGGGCCAGGACCGCGTCCACCTCCGGCGTCAGCGCCGCCGCCAGACGAGCCGCCGCGGACAGCGAATCGTCGCGCAGGGTCTTCGCCGCGGTGAGCAGCACCGTGCGGCCGGCTCCCTTCGGCACGCCGGCCGCTGCCCGCTCGTACAGTTCCGCGCCCTCCTCCAGAACCAGGCCCGGGTCGATGCCCGCCGGGATCTTCACGTCCGCCGTGTGGCGCCAGGTGGCCACCGGATCGCTCCAGGCCTCCACCCGGTACGACCAGTGGCCGACGGCGTTCGCGGCGACCTCGGCGCCCCAGCGGTCGCTGCCGGGGGCGAGTTCACGCATCGGCGCCCACGGCCCGGGGCGGCCCTCGGGGTCCTTCAGAACGACATTGGCGGCCACCGCGTCGTGCCCCTCCCGGAACACGGTGGCGGTGACCTCGAACGATTCACCCACGACTGCCTTCGCCGGCCGGTTGCCGCTCTCCACGGCCGGGCGGACGTCCCGTACCGGGATGCGGCCGATGGCCCGGGTCCTTCTCATGGTCCTCACCTCCAGCGTGCTCGAAAGCCGGGCCGCAGGGCCCGGCCGGGGGACGGGATGTGTGGGAAGGCCGTTACCTTCCCGCCGGGGATCTGTGCTCGGCGGCCGGGGATCTCCGTTCGGCCGCCGACGGTCTGCGTCGGACGGCCGTGGCCGGACGAGTCCGTTCGCCGGGTTCCTGCAGACAGGTGACGTGCTGCTCCTGGAGGCAGGTGATCTGCTGTTCCTGCAGGTAGGTGACGTGGTTCGTGCGCAGGTACCGCTCGGCCGCGTCCGCGGCCTCCCGAGCGCAGCGCTTGCCCATCAGCACACAGAGCGTGTAGCCGGAGTCCTCGAACGTGGTCCGCACGGTGCGGTCGTTCGGTGCCGCGAGCATCACGCGTTCCCAGGCCCGGTAACGCCGCAACTGCCGGGCGACTTCGGCTTTGGCGGGTAGCAGCATGGCGCCGATCACCTTTCGGGGCTCGAGGGGCACGGTCTCCCGACGGTCGGACGGCGGCCGTGCGCACAGCGGCACGGATCCGTGACGGCGATCGAGTTCTTCACACATGGTGCACGCGGGACGACGCAGCGTCTTGTTGGATCTTCAACCAGTAGTGGTTTCGCTGGGCCGTTCAGGTCACCCGAACCCGCTCACTTGTGTGTACTCCGGCCTCAGCTGTGCGCTCGTGTTGCACGAACGGGCTATCACCCTCAGGCTGAGTGTGACTCAGAAGCGATGAACGCTCACGTTCCGTGTTCGGGGCTCGTCCCGCAGGACCGCGGGAGCGAGAAGGAACCGAGCTTCGCGGTGAGGAGCCGACCGATGAAGACCGCAGTGCCCTGCTACTACCACCTCGACGTGGAAGTCAGCCCGGAACGGGTGGGACAGGTCAGCCGCATTCTGGCCGCTCACCTGAGGTTCTGGGACCTGGACAACCTGATCCAGCCCGTCTGCGGCGGTGCCGAGATGCTGCTCAAGGCCATCGACGAACACGCCACGGACAAGAACACGTCGGTCGAGATGTGGTGGAACGGGCAGCACCTGATCACCGCCATCGGGGACAACGACCGCGCCCTGCGCCCGGACCAGGAGCTGCGCGGGTGCCTGGAGCACCTCGCGGCGATGAGCGACGGCTGGGGCTGCTGCGCCACCGAGACCGGCAGCAAGGTCATCTGGTTCTCGCAGCGCGCCCGCGCCGGGGAACGCGTACCGCTGGTGCCGACCGCGCCCGCGCCGCGCGAGAGCGAGGGCCTCGACGTGCCTCGCGAGGAACGGGTCGCGCAGCTTGCCGGGCCGGCCGGCATCCCGGCCGAGGTTCTGGAGGACGCCCGGTGACGCGCCGGCCGTCACGGAAAGGGGCGTCCGCCTGGGGCGGGCGCCCCTACCCTCTGGGGGCGGACCACGACGGGGAGGGCACCAACTTCGCGCTGTTCAGCGAGGTCGCCGAACGCGTCGAGCTGGTCCTGGTCGACGACGACGGCACCCACACCCAGGTGCCGCTGAACGAGGTCGACGGCTTCGTGTGGCACGGCTACCTCCCCGGCGTCGGGCCCGGCCAGCGCTACGGGTACCGCGTACACGGGCCGTGGGCCCCGGCCGCGGGCCACCGCTGCAACCCGGCGAAACTGCTGCTCGACCCGTACGCCCGTGCGGTGGACGGGCAGATCGACAACCACCCCTCGCTCTACGAGCGCAACCCCGGCGGCCCCGACCCGGCCGACAGCGCCGGGCACACGATGCTCGGCGTGGTGACCGACCCGGCCTTCGACTGGGGCGACGACGCGAGGCCCGGCCGGCCCTACGCCGACACGGTGATCTACGAGGCACACGTCAAGGGCATGACCCGCACCCACCCCGAGGTGCCCGAGGAACTCCGGGGCACCTACGCCGGGCTGGCCCACCCCGCGGCCGTCGAGCACCTGACCTCCCTGGGCGTCACCGCCGTGGAGCTCATGCCGGTCCACCAGTTCGTCCACGACGGGGTGCTGCACGACCGGGGACTGGCCAACTACTGGGGCTACAACACCATCGGCTTCTTCGCCCCCCACAACGGCTACGCCGCCCACGGCACGCGCGGCGAGCAGGTCGCCGAGTTCAAGCAGATGGTGAAGACCCTGCACGCGGCCGGTCTCGAAGTGATCCTCGACGTGGTCTACAACCACACCGCCGAGGGCAACGAGAGAGGGCCCACGCTGTCCTTCCGCGGCATCGACAACTGCTCGTACTACCGCCTGGTCGACAGCGACTGGGAGCACTACTACGACACCACCGGCACCGGCAACAGCCTGCTGATGCGCCACCCCTACGTCCTCCAGCTGATCATGGACTCGCTGCGGTACTGGGTGACCGAGATGCACGTCGACGGCTTTCGCTTCGACCTCGCGGCCACTCTGGCCCGGCAGTTCCACGAGGTGGACCGGCTGTCGGCGTTCTTCGACCTCATCCAGCAGGACCCGGTGATCAGCCGCGTCAAGCTGATCGCCGAGCCCTGGGACGTCGGAGAGGGCGGCTACCAGGTCGGCAACTTCCCGCCGTTGTGGTCGGAGTGGAACGGCATGTACCGCGACGCGGTCCGGGACTTCTGGCGCGGCGAGGACCACACCCTCGGCGAGCTCGCCTCCCGGCTCACGGGCTCCTCCGACCTGTACCAGCACAGCAGGCGCCGGCCCCGCGCCAGCGTCAACTTCGTCACCGCGCACGACGGCTTCACCCTGCGCGACCTCGTGTCCTACAACGACAAGCACAACGAGGACAACGGCGAGGACAACCAGGACGGCGAGAGCACCAACCGGTCCTGGAACTGTGGCGCCGAGGGGGCGACCCGCAACCCGGCCGTGCTGGAACTGCGCACGCGCCAGCAGCGCAACCTCCTCGCCACGCTGCTGCTGTCCCAGGGCATCCCGATGCTCTCCCACGGGGACGAACTCGGGCGCACCCAGGGCGGCAACAACAACGCCTACTGCCAGGACAACGAGATGTCCTGGATCGACTGGCGGCTCACCGGGGAACAGCGCGATCTGCTGGAGTTCACCCGGTACCTTATCCGGCTGCGCACGGCACATCCCGTGCTGCGGCGGCGCCGCTTCTTCCTCGGCGAGACCCTCACCCGGGCGGACCAGCCGCTGCCCGACCTGGTGTGGCTGGCGCCCGACGCCCGCGAGATGACCGACGACGACTGGGAGCGCGGCGACGCGCACTCCGTCGGTGTCTTCCTCAACGGCGACGCCATCGCCGAGCCCGATCCGCGGGGGCGCCCGGTCGTGGACGACTCGTTCCTGCTGCTCCTCAACAGCCACTGGGAACCGGTCGACTTCCGCCTGCCGGACGCCTCCTACGGCGAACGCTGGAAGGCCCTCATCGACACGGCCGACCCGGAGGGCGCCCCCGACGAGTCCGAGCACAAGGCGGGGACGGACCTCGGCGTCGACGCCCGCAGCCTGGTTCTGCTGTCCCGGCCGTCACGGGCGGCACGCGAGCCGGAGTGACCGTCAGCGGTCGCGGCGCGCGGTCACCGTGAACTGCGCTCCGTCGTGGTCGCGCAGCACGGCCTCGTCGCTTCCCTTGGACAGGACGCTGCCGCCGTGGAGTTCGGCGGCACGGGCGCAGGCCTCCACGTCGTCCACGGAGAAGTGGACCTGCCAGTGCGGCCGGATCGCGGGGTCGGGGGCCGCCTCCAGGGCCCCTGACTCGATCCGGGCCACCACGTCCCCACGGCTGCGCAGCACGACCTCGCCGCCCTCGTAGTGGACCTCGCAGCAGCCCGGCCGCCGGCTCGCCCACTCGAGGATCTCGCCGTAGAAGATCGCCGCGTCGAAGGCGTCCCGGGTGTGCAGTGTGATGAAGGCCGGCTGGGCGTTGCGCCAGGTCTCCCAGTCGGTGAAGAGGTCGCCCTCCCAGATGCCGAAGGTCGCCCCGTCCCGGTCGGCCAGCAGCGCCGCCCGCCCCGGCGGGAGGGAGATCGGCCCGACCGCGACCGTCCCCATGCGCTCCTGCACCCGCGCCACCGCCTCGTCCGCGCTGCGCACCGCGAAGTACGGCGTCCACGCCACCGCCATCTGCCACATGGTCGCCACGCCCGCGATGCCGGCCACCGGCGAGCCGTCCACCAGCGCGATCCGGAACCGGTCACCGAGCTTGGCGGGCCGCCACTGCCAGCCCAGCACGGCCCCGTAGAACTCCTCCGTCGCCTTGACGTCCCGGCTGGTCAGGCTCACCCAGCAGGGCGCGCCGAACACGGAATGTGATGAGACGACGTCCTTCGTGCCGGAGGAGGTGGGCATGTCGTGGTTCATGGCAGTCGCGTCCTGATCTCGTCGGCCTGGCAGCCACCGGAGGATTGACACCAGTGTCCGGCCGGAACCGCTGTGGGCGCCTGCCGAGTACCCCGGCGGGGGCGCCGAAACGGCGTCCGGCCTGGTCCGCCCCGGTGGCACAGGGCGTACCGAGTGACGACGATGGATGGGTCGGACACTGCGTCAAGGTACTCAAGCATCCGGTGGGACCTCGGGCGCAGCGGCGCACCGGACCCGGAGGTGACCATGACCACGGACGGGGGCTCGGATCGGATCCTCGAACTTCAGGAGCAGGTCCAGCAGCTGAAGGAGGCGGTCGTCTCCCATGCCGTCGTGGACCAGGCGATCGGGATGGTCGTGGCACTCGGCCGGATCTCCCCCGACCGGGGGTGGGCCGTGCTGAAGGAGGTCTCCCAGCACACCAACATCAAGCTGCGCAATGTGGCCGAGCTGATCCTCGTCTGGGGGCGCACGGGCGTGATGCCGGAAGAGATCCGGGCCGTGCTGGAGGACGCCCTCGATCGCGCCGGACCGACGCAGATCCCCGGGTCGCCGCCGGAGGGGTGAGCCCCGCCAGCGGCACCGGGCGCCCGCGCGTCAGCGGGCCTCGGTGAGCAGTTCCTCACGCAGATGGGCGAAGCAACTGCTGAGCAGCCGGGAGACGTGCATCTGCGAGATGCCGAGCTGTTCGGCGATACGGCTCTGGGTCATGCCCTTGAAGAAACGCAGATAGAGGATGATCCGTTCGCGCTCCGGCAGCGCCTCGAGGCAGGGCCGGACGGCCACCCGGTTGACCACGATGTCGAACGCCGGGTCGGGTCCGCCGATCGCGTCCCCGAGGGCGTAGCCGTCGGTCCCGGGCATCTCCGCCTCGAGCGACAGCGCGGAGAAGCACTCCAGGGCCTCCATTCCGGTGCGCACCTCACCATCGGTGAGCTGGGCGAACTCGGCGATCTCGGCGACGGTGGGGGCGCGCCCCGGGGTGGTCTGCGACAGCTCCTTGGCGGCGTGCCGCACCCGGTTGCGCAGGTCCTGGACCCGGCGGGGGACGTGCAGCGTCCACATGTGGTCACGGAAGTGGCGCTTGATCTCGCCGGTGACCGTCGGTACCGCGTACGCCTCGAAGGCGTTGCCGCGGGCAGGGTCGTAGTGGTCGACCGCCTTCACCAGGCCCAGAGCGGCCACCTGGTAGAGGTCCTCGAGGGACTCGCCGCGGCCGCGGAACCGGATGGCGATCCGCTCGGCCATGGGAAGCCAGGCCTCGACCAGCTCGTCCCGCAGGGCCTTGCGCTCGGGCCCTTCGGGCAGCTGCGCGAGACGCGCGAACGCCGCCGCGGTGTCGGGGGCGTCGTCGTGGGGGTGCGTTCGGGTGCTGCCGGCGATACGCATGGTGCGCACCTCCCTGAGCAGGTGCTGAATGGGGACAGACACCGCGGGAAGCGCGGCCTCGGACGTCACGGAAACCAGGAGTCCGGGCGGCCCGCTCCCCACATACGTGCCTCCTGTCCGAAGCACTGGCAATTCAGACAATACGGCATTTGGGGGACGCGGGCGCGACGCGGGCGCTCTCGAGGTCGCTGCCCTTTCAGGGACGTCTCTTGACCTCTCTTGACCCCGCCTTGGACCGATTAGCTCTGTTGCAGAGCTAATCTCGGCCCATGGAGCCGGACACCTTCCCTGAAGAGCTGGCCGACGCGCTCGTCGGGGTTCAGCGGCTGATCCGGCGGCGCCTGCGGCGGCAGATGCCCGACCCGCGGCTGCGCGGTGCCGAGGTGGAACTGCTGCGCCTGGTCGTGGCCCGGCCCGGCGTCGGCATCTCCGACGCGGCCAAGGACCTCGGGCTGGCGGCCAACTCGGTGTCCACCCTGGTCAACCAGCTGGCGGGGGCGGGCTACCTGGTCCGCGAGACCGACCCCGCCGACCGGCGGGCCGCCCGGCTGCTGCCCACCCCGGCCGCCGAGGCGCGGCTGGGGGAGTGGCACAGGCTCCGCGCCGAGCTCGTGCACCGCCAGGTGGGGCGGCTCGACGAAGCGGATCGCGAGGCACTGCGCGCGGCGATCCCGGCCCTGCGCAAGCTGGCCGACACCCTGCACGAGGAGGCCGAGGAGTCATGACGAGGGACACCGCCCCATCCCGGGCCGACAGGCCCGCCCGCCCGGCTGACCCGCCCGCCTCCCGGGCCGACGAGACCGGCCCTCGAACTGACGGGATCGCCCCCCGGGAGGCCGGCGAAACGGGCCCTCGAACTGACGGGACGCCCCGGGCGGCCGGCGAAACGGGCTCCCGGGCTGACGGGACGCCCCGGGCGGCCGGCGAAATGGGCTCCCGGGCTGACGGGGCGCCCCGGAGGGCCGGCGAGACCGGCCCTCGAACTGACGGGATCGCCCCCCGGGAGGCCGGCGAAGCGGGCTCCCGGGCTGGCGGGACGCCCCGGGCGGCCGACGATTTGGGTCCCCGGGCTGACGGGATGCCCCGGAGGGCCGGCGAAGCGGGCTCCCGGGCTGACGGGACGCCCCGGACGGCCGACGAAACGGGTCCCCGGGCCGGCGAGGCCGTCCCCCGGGCCGACGCCGTCGCCTGTACCGGGCTCACCTACGCCTTCGGCGGCACCAACGCCGTGGACGGGCTCGACCTCACCGTCCGGCAGGGCGAGGTCTTCGGCCTGCTCGGACCCAACGGCGCGGGCAAGACCACCGCCATCCGCTGCATCACCACCCTGCTCCCCGTGCCCGCCGGCATGGTCAGCGTCTTCGGCCACGACGCCGCCGGGGACCGCATGGCCGTACGCCGCCTGCTCGGCTACGTACCGCAGCAACTGTCGGCGGACGCCGGACTCACCGGACGGGAGAACGTCGCCCTGTTCGCCCGGGTCTTCGACGTGTCCCGCGCCGAGCGCGCCGAGCGCGTCGCCCAGGCGCTGGCAGCCGTCGACCTCGCCGACGCCGCCGACCGGCTGGCCGCCACGTACTCCGGCGGTATGGTCCGCCGGCTCGAACTCGCCCAGGCGCTGGTCAGTGCCCCACGGCTGCTGATCCTCGACGAGCCCACGATCGGCCTGGACCCGATCGCCCGCACCGGCGTGTGGGAGCACATCGGCGCCGTCCGCCGGGCCACCGGCATGACCGTGCTCGTGACCACCCACTACATGGACGAGGCCGACCAGTACTGCGACCGGGTCGCTCTGATGCACCGCGGCCGGATCCGGGCCCTCGGCACCCCCGCCGAGCTCCGGGACGGGCTCGGCGCCCGCCGCCGCGCCGCGGGCGCGGCCCAGAACACGCCGCCGACGCTGGAGGACGTCTTCCGGGACGTGGCCGGCAGCGGTCTCGACGAGGAGGCAGGAGATTTCCGCGATGTCCGAAGCACCCGCCGCACCGCGCGCCGCGTCGGCTGACCCCGCCCGCGCCCACGGCATCGACCTGCTGCTCAAACCTCCGGCGCCCCGGGCCGGTTGGCGGCTGCTGCCCGCCCGCGTCGGCGCGATGTGCGCGGTCGAGCTGCAGAAGCTGCGCCACGACCGCACCGAGCTGTACACCCGTGCGGTGCAGCCGGCCCTCTGGTTGCTGATCTTCGGTCAGACCTTCACCCGCATCAAGGCGATCCCCACCGGCGGCATCCCCTACGTCGACTACCTGGCGCCCGGCATCATCGCCCAGTCCGCGATGTTCATCGCCATCTTCTACGGCATCCAGATCATCTGGGAGCGCGACGCCGGGGTCCTCAACAAGCTCCTCGTCACGCCGACTCCGCGGTCGGCCCTGATCACCGGCAAGGCCTTCGCGGCCGGGGTGAAGTCGCTCGTCCAGGCCGTCGTCGTGCTGCTCATCGCGGCACTGCTCGGCGTGGCCCTGACCTGGAACCCCCTCAAGCTGCTCGCCGTCGCCGCGATCGTCGTCCTCGGCTCGGCCTTCTTCTCCTGCCTGTCGATGACCATCGCCGGCATCGTCCTCAGCCGTGACCGCCTGATGGGCATCGGGCAGGCGATCACCATGCCGCTGTTCTTCGGCTCCAACGCCCTGTACCCGGTGTCCGTGATGCCGGCCTGGCTCCAGGCCGTCAGCAAGGCCAACCCGCTCAGCTACGAGGTGGACGCCCTGCGCGGCCTCCTCCTCGGCACGCCCCGTCATCTGGTGTCCGACTTCGCGGTGCTGGGCCTGGCCGCCGCACTCGGCGTCACGGCGGCCTCGGCCCTGCTGGGCCGTCTGGCCCGTTGATCTTCACTCGTGGAAGTGATGTGCGGCACGCCCGGGCAAGCGCTTTCTCCCGCTCTTTCCGGATAACCGCTGGGCACGGCTTGATCACCGATCAAAAAGGATGAACTGCCAGGCCACAGCGCATTCTGCTCATTTGACAGTGCGCTGAGACCACAGATAGGAAGCAGCTTCCAGAGGTCGAGAGGGTGCAGCGTGTACGAGCCGAACGTGGTCGGGGACTGGCAGGAGTACGACGAGCATGCCGGTCTGCGCGTCCGCGTCCACCGTCTGGAACCGGCCGAGCCGCCCCGCGGCCGGGACGACGCCGCCGAGGGGCTGACGTACTTCTGCCTCCGCGTGACGGTCGAGAACCGCGGCAGCCGCCATCTCGGCGTGCACCTGGAGGACGGGCAGATCGACGTCCGCCTCGGCCCGGACGGGGAGAGCGCCTTCATCGACTGGCGCAACTCGCAGTTCATCGAGGGCTTCGACGTCTATCCGCTGCGTCGGGCCACCGCCGTGCTGTACGCGGCCGGCGCCGAGGCGTCCCTGAGTCTGGTGGACGTCCAGGTGCAGTTGCGTGTCGAGGAGGAGTGGACCGACCGCCGGCTCTGGTCGGGCGGCATCGGCGCGCACGAGGGGGGCGCCGGCGGTCAGCAGGGCGCGGTGCGGGACAGCCTGGCGCACCAGGTGAGCGTCTTCCTGCGGGATCAGGCGGAGGAAGGCACCGCCTGATCCGGCGTCAGGCCGTCGCGGGGGTCAGTGCGGGATGCCGTCGATGATCTCGCGGGCACCCTGACGCAGCAGGGCCACGGCGACCGAGGTGCCCAGCGTGGCCGGGTCGAGCCGGCCCGCCCACTCGTGGGCGTTGAGGCGCGTCTTGCCGTCCGGGGTGAACACGCAGGCCCGCAGGGACAGTTCACCACTGCGGTCCACCTGTGCGAACCCGGCGATGGGGCTGTTGCAGTGCCCCTGGAGCACATGCAGGAACATGCGCTCGGCGGTGGTCTCCCGGTGGGTGTCCGGGTGGCCGAGACCGCTCACCGCGTCGATCAGCGCCGCGTCGTCCTCGCGGCACTGCAGCGCCAGCACGCCCGCGCCGATGGGCGGCATCATCGTCTCGGTCGAGAGGATCTCGCTGATGACGTCCTCGCGGCCGATGCGCTCCAGGCCGGAGACCGCGAGCAGCAGGGCGTCGGCTTCCCCCGCGGCCAGCTTCGCGAGCCGCTTGTTGGCGTTGCCCCGGAACGGCACGCACTCCAGGTGGGGATGCGTGGCGGCCAGCTGCGCGACGCGGCGCACCGAGGAGGTGCCGATGCGGGTGCCGGCCGGCAGTTCGTCGAGGGTGAGGCCGCCCGGGTGGATCAGGGCGTCGCGGATGTCGTCCCGCTTCAGGAACGCGGCGAACACCGTCCCCGCCGGGAGCGGCCGGTCGGCGGGCACGTCCTTCACGCAGTGCACGGCGAGGTCGGCCTCGCCGGCCAGCAGCGCCGCGTCGACCTCCTTGGTGAACGCGCCCTTGCCCTCGACCTGGGACAGATCGCCCATCCACTTGTCGCCGGTGGTCTTCACCGGAACGACCTCGGTGCGCACTCCGGGGTGGGCGGCGGCCAACTCGGCCCGGACGCGCTCCACCTGGGCGAGCGCCATGGGGGAGTCGCGGGAGACGATGCGAATCAGTTCGGGGACGGACATGCGGACACGATAGACCCTCTCGCGGGGGTGTTCGTGCCGTACCTCCCCCGACCGCCGGGCGGCGTACGTCAGTTCGCCACGAGTGGATCTTCCTGCGGTACGGCGCCGCCGCTCCGCGGGGCGGCACCGCACGAGCCGGGTCCGGCCGAAGGCCCGGGGCCTCCGGCCGGACCGTGCGCGTCACGCGTACGGGTCGAAGGCGATGCCGGAGGGCTTGGCCTTGGCGAGGTGGCCGGCGAAGTTGCCGTCCTTCAGGCCGAAGTTGGCGCTGCCGAAGTCGTACGCCGTGAGCTTGTCGCGCACCCCGGCCGGGTAGCCGTTCCAGCCGACCAGCGCCGGGTACTGCCAGGTGCGCTTGTGGTTCTCCGGCGGCTCGTCGTTGGCGTTCGCGGCGCGGAAGCAGTGTGTGCTGACGCCGTCCTTGTGGTAAACGATCTTCGCGTGCGTGCCGTCGAAGCGGATGGCGGACGCCGCGTGCACGGTGAACCCGCCGTGGTTGGACGTCGACACGTACTTGACCTGGTTGTCCTGCACGAACACCGCGACGTGCTCGAAGTCGTGCCGGTGGCCGCCGATGCTGCTGCCGGCCACGGCCTGGTCCTTCTCGAAGTAGAGGGCGTACAGGACGGCGCACCAGCCGTTGTTGCACTTGGAGCGCGCGTAGCCGTTGGTGTTGTCGAGGTCCGAGGCGTCCCGGCAGTTGCCGTTCAGGGCGCCGGTCGGGTTGAGCCCGCCGTTCACGGTGCCGTCCGGGCCGATCGCGGGCGTGGAGTAGCAGCCGTCGGTGTCGTAGTCGTAGGCGGGCTGGTACGTCTGCTCCAGCGTGTCCGCGTTGGCGGGCAGTGCCGCGGGCGGGGCCGCGTGGGCCGTGGCGGGGACCGCGAGGACGAGGGCTGCGGCACCGGCCGCCCCGGTGAGCCATCTCCTGCGGTGGTGGGCGAACGGGCGTGACGACACTGCGTCCTCCTCGGTCCGGGCGCAGCCCAACGGCTGTGGGGGAAAGGGAGGTTCAGCTTCCAGGCTGAACGCGTCCATGCCAAGAGGGATGGAGGAACTCAACAGTGAATCGCAGCCCAACAGTTGACCACCGGCCGTCGTTTCAGACCAGGTCGTCCGGGATGTCCGCCGCCGCGTCCTCAGGCGCCAGGTCGGGCCGCAGCCGCAGCCAGGACGGCTGCCTCAGCAGCCCCTCCCGGGTGCGGGTGCTGTAGCGGACCTCGCCCACGAGGCGGGGTACGACCCAGTGCGCCCCCGGGGTGCGCGGGGCGGGATCGAAGGGGCAGACACCGGTCGCTGCGGCCCGCAACAGCGCGGCGAGTTCCGCGCGTTCGGCCTCGCTCCAGCCCGTGCCCACGCTGCCGACGTAGCGCAGCCGCCCCGCGGCACGCTGCCCGACCAGTACCGCGCCCGGCAGGCCGGTGAGCCGCCCCTTGCCGGGCTGCCAGCCGCCGACCAGGACATCCTCGGTGCGCATGTTGCGGATCTTGATCCAGGCCCGGGAGCGGGTCCCGGGTTCGTACACGGAGTCCAGCCGCTTGCAGACCAGGCCCTCCAGGCCGTGCTCCCGGGTGGCGCGCAGGGCCTCGGGGCCGTGGCCGACGAGCGCGCGCGGGGTCGACCACGAGGGTCCGGCGAGGCCGAGGTCCTCCAGTGTCGTGCGGCGGTGCGCGTAGGGGAGCCGCAGCAGTGAGTGGTTCGCCAGATGCATCACGTCGAACAGCACGAGATGGACCGGCACCTCCGCCGCCCGCCGTGCGGCCCGGGCGGGCGCGTGGGCCAGGCCCATCCGGGACTGCAGCAACTGGAAGCTGGCGCGGCCCTCGGCGTCCAGGGCCATGATCTCGCCGTCCAGTACGGCGGCCGTGGTGCCGAGGGCGGTGCCCAGCGGCTTGAGTTCCGGATAGGCGGCGGTGATGTCGTCCCCGGAGCGGGCGCGCAGCAGTACGCTGCCGTCCCCGGGCAGATAGGCCACCACGCGCTGGCCGTCCTGCTTGGTCTCGTAGGCCCACCGCGCGTCCTGCGCGGCGGGCGGCAGGGTGCCGGACGTGGCGAGCATGGGCGGGATCAGCGGCAGGTCCACGGGTGAGGTGTCGACGAACCGCCCGGCCCTCACGCGTGTTCTCCGGCTGATTCCCCTGAACGGCGCCGACCGCGGCGGGTACGGTCGACCGCCCGGTTTACTTGAGTTACGCAACGAGATGGTAGCGTGGCGCTCATGTCCACACCACCGCCCCCCGCCGTCCCCTCCCCGGAAGTGATCGACATCGAGCGCGCGCTCAGCCGCATCACCTACCTGAGCACCCGCGCCCGCCGGCACGACCGGCTGATGGCCCTGGCGGGCGTGCCGCTGGACCGCGCCGCCGTGGCGCTGCTGCGGCAGATCGCCGACTCCGAGCCCCTGCGGCCGGGGGAGCTCGCCGCGCGGCTGGGCGTGGAGGCCTCGCACATCACGCGCACGGTCCAGCAGTTGCAGAAGTCCGGGTACGTCACCCGCGTCCCCGACCCGGACGACCGCCGCGCCCAGCGTATCGAGCTCACCGACGCCGGCGGCGAGGCCATCGCCAAGGTCCGCGAGGCCGGGGTGCGTGGCATGCAGATGGCGCTGTCCCAGTGGTCGCCCGACGAGCTGCGGCAGCTCGCCACGCTGTTCCACCGCATGGTCGACGACTTCCTCGCCTACGGCGACGAGGAGGGCGAACCCCAGGCTGCTCCGGGCGGCTCCGCCTGATTCCTGGTCACCGTGCGGCCGGATCGAGCGGATCCGCCCGCACGGCGTCCGCCGCCCCCGGATCCGCCGGTTCGCGCAGGCCGCACAGCAGCAGTCGGCCGAGGGCGGGCAGCACGACGAGCGGCAGCAGGGCCCACCGGAGGGACGTCGCGTCGGCCACTGCCCCGAGCGCGGGGGCCGCGAGCCCGCCCACGCTCACGGTCAGGCCCAGCGTGACCCCGCTCGCGGTGCCCACGCGCCGGGGCAGGAAGTCCTGACCCAGGGTGATGTGCAGCGAGAACGGCACATAGAGGCCCGCCGACGTCAGTGCCACGAACAGGTACACCGGCGGCCCGGGCACCAGCACCAGCCCCGCCACGGCCAGGACGGTCAGGGCGTACGACCGGCGCACCACCGGCATCCGCCCGTACCGCCCGGCCAGCCGGCCCCCCGCCAGGGTGCCGACCGCGCCGCCGGCGTACAGCACGAACAGCGCCGCGGTGCCTGCCGCCTCGCCGCCGCCGGTCCGCTCCCGCACGTACAGCGCGACGAACGTGCTCAGGCCGACGAACACCACGGAGCGGCAGACCACGGCTCCGGACAGCCGCAGGAAGGACCCCCAGTCGTCCGCACCGGCGGCGGTGCTCGCACCGGCCCTCCCGGCGCCGGACCCCGCCGAGCGCACGGCCGCCGCGCACAGCGCAGCCCCCGCCAGCGCCGGGAGGACCAGCAGGGGAGTCGCGCGCAGCCCGCCCGTGGCCATCACGGCGAAGACCAGCAGGGGCGCCGACGCGAAGCCGGCGTTGCCGCCGAAGGAGAACCAGCCCATCCCGGTGTGCCGGCCGTGCGCCAGGGCCCGCGCCACCCGGGCGGCCTCCGGATGGTAGGCGGCAACCCCTACCCCCGACACGGCCACCACCGCCAGAGTCAGCGCATAGGAACCGGTCACCCCGCTCAGGGCGACGCCCGCCCCGGCCGTCAGCGCGCTCAGGGGCAGCAGCCAGGGCATCGCCCACCGGTCGGTGAGCACCCCGAACAACGGCTGCACCAGCGACGACAGCAGGGACGCCGCCAGGACGACACCGGAGGCGGCGGCATAGGAGTAGGCACGCTCGGCGACGAAGTACGGCACGAGGGCGGCCACGGCCCCCTGGTACACGTCCACGCAGGCGTGCCCCAGGGACATCAGGCCGATCGGTCGGCCGTACGGCGAAGAGGTCACCCGGCGATCGTCGTCCGCGGAACGTCCGGCCCGCTTCCGATAATCTGCCCGATCGTGCCGAACACCCGCCACGCCCCGACCGCTCCCACCCGAGCCCAGCGGCTCACCGCGGGCGACCGCATCGACGCGCACCGGCACGACGACCACCAGATCGTCTACGCGGGCTCCGGCGTCGTCGCCGTCACCACCGACGCCGGCACCTGGTTCGCCCCCGGCACCCGCGCCATCTGGGTCCCGGCCGGCACCGTGCACGCCCATCGCGCACACGGCCGCCTCGACCTGCACCTGATCGGCCTGCCCGCCGGCGACAACCCGCTCGGCCTGGACCACCCGGCCGTCCTCGCCGTCAGCCCGCTGCTGCGCGAGCTGATCCTCGCCTACACCCGCGACCCGGGTGACCACGGCCCGGAACGCCGCCGGCTGCGCGCCGTCCTGCGCGACCAGCTCCGGGTCTCGCCCGAGCAGCCCCTGCGCCTGCCCACCGCCGTCGATCCGCGGCTGGCGGCCGTCTGCTCGCTCGTGCACGCCGACCCGGCCGACGCGCGCACCCTCGCCCGGCTCGGCGCCGCGACCGGGGTGGGGGAGCGGACCCTCAGCCGGCTCTTCCACCGCGAGTTCGGCATGACCTTCCCGCAGTGGCGCACCCAGTCGCGGCTCTACCACGCCCTGCGGATGCTGGCCGACGGCCTGCCCGTCACGACCGTGGCCCACCGCTGCGGCTGGTCCTCCGCGAGTGCCTTCATCGACGTCTTCCGCCGCTCTTTCGGCTACACTCCGGGCCGCCATCACCCGCGCTCCCAGGACCCGGTGAACTGACCCGTCTACCGGGCGGTAATAATGCGCTGCAGGCCTTCAGAGGAGGAACCGTGCCCCGGTCCGAACGCTCACCCCTGCTGCTCGCCGGCCTGCTGGCCACCGCGGGCGTCGCCCACTTCGCCACCCCCCGCCCGTTCGACGCGACCATCCCGCGCGGCCTGCCCGGTACGCCCCGGGCCTGGACCTACGCCAGCGGCGCCGCCGAGCTCGCGCTGGCCGCCGGTCTCGCACTGCCCCGTACCCGCAAGGCCGCCGCACTGGCCACGGCGGCCTTCTTCGTCGGAGTGTTCCCCGCCAACGTCAAGATGGCCGCCGACTGGCGCCACCGCCCCACGCCGCAGAAGGCCGCCGCCATCGGACGCCTGCCCCTGCAGGTGCCCCTCGTGCTCTGGGCCCGCGGCGTGGCCCGGAACGCGGAGGGCAGGTCGTGAGCACGCGTGTGGAGACCGGGGACACGGTCGAGGACTTCGCCCTGCCCGACGAGACCGGCACCGTCCGCACCCTGTCCGCCCTGCTCGCCGACGGCCCGGTCGTGCTCTTCTTCTATCCCGCGGCCCTGACTCCCGGCTGCACGGCCCAGGCCTGCCACTTCCGCGATCTGGCCGCCGAGTTCGCCGCCGCCGGAGCACGGCCCGTCGGCATCAGCGGCGACGCCGTCGAACGGCAGCAGGAGTTCGCCGGACGGCACGGCCTCGGCATGCCGCTGCTGTCCGACGCCGACGGTGCGGTCCGAGAGCGGTTCGGGGTGAAGCGAGGCCTCTCCCTGGCGCCCACCAAGCGCACCACGTTCGTCATAGCGCAGGACCGCACCGTCCTCGACGTCGTCCGCAGCGAACTGCGCATGAACGCACACGCCGACCGGGCCCTCGCCGCGCTGCGCGCCCACCGCGCCTGACACCGTCCCGAATGCCCCGTCGCGGTTGATAGAGGGCGGCAAAGGGATAATCCTGGACGCTATGGAGGACGCCTCCGCTGCTGCGATCATCGACGCCCGCGGCATTGTGACGGGGTGGAGCGAGGGTGCCCGGCGGCTGACCGGCTACCCGGCCGAGGAGGCCGTGGGCCGGTCCGTACGGGAGCTGCTCGCCGAAGAGGTGCCTGCCGAGGCGGTGTCCGCCCGGTCGGGCACCGTCATGGTGCGGCACCGCGAGGGCTACCTGGTCGGGCTCCGCGTCAGCGGCTGCGCCGTGACGGGCCCGGACGGGAGAGCGGGCGGCTATGTGATCACCGTGGCGTCGCCCGGCCGCGGGGAGACGTCCCTCGCCGGACGTGCCTTCCAGCAGGCGTCCATGTCGATGTCCGTCTTCGACCTCAACCAGCGCTATCTACGGCTCAACGACGCCGCCTGTCACGTGATGGGCGTGTCGGAGGAGACGCTGCTCGGCCGGCACTTCCCCGAGACCGTGGAGGAGGCGGAGCACAGCCGCGGCTTCAACTGGCATCTGCGGCACGTCGTCGAGACGGGACGGCCGCTGCGCTACGAGAGCTACACCGGCGCACCGGCCCTCAACCGCGAGCACGCCTGGGTCACCGAGATGTGGCCGGTCCGGGACGCCGCCGGCGCACTCGTGGGGACCGCCCTGGCCGCCTTCGACAGCACCGAGCAGTACTGGGCGAGGCAGCGGCTGGCCCTGCTGAACGAGGCCGCCGCCGGGATCGGCACCACCCTGGACGTGATCCGCACGGCCGAGGAGCTGATCTCGGTCGTGGTGCCCCGGTTCGCCGACTTCGCGAGCGTGGACCTGTTCGACTGGGTCCTCGGCTCCGACGAGGCGCCGACGGCCCCCGTCCAGGAGGTCACGCTGCGGCGGGTCGCCCACGGCTCCGTCACCGAAGGCACCCCGGAGGCGGCCGTCCACCTCGGAGAAGTGGACGTCTACCCCTCGTTCTCGCCGATCGCCCGGGCCATGCGGGAGGGCCGGGCCATCGTCAGCCAGGCGGGGGAGCCGGCGTTCATGCGCTGGGTGGCCGAGCGCAACTCCCGGGCCCCGCAAGGACGCCCCTACCGTCAGGGCGTCCATTCGATGATGGCCGTACCGCTGCGGGCCCGCGGCACCACACTCGGTGTCGCCGTCGCCGTGCGCGTGGCACAGCCGGACGACTACGCCGACGACGACGCCGTGTTCGCCGAGGAGCTCGCCAGCCGGGCCGCGGTCTGCGTCGACAACGCCCGCCGCTTCGCCCGCGAGCGCACCACCGCCCTCGCCCTCCAGCACAGCCTGCTGCCCAGGGGCCTGCCCGGACAGGCCGCCGTCCAGGTCGCCCACCGCTATCTGCCGTCCGGCTCGGCGGCCGGCATCGGCGGTGACTGGTTCGACGTGATCCCGCTGTCCGGCAGCCGTGTCGCGCTGGTCGTCGGGGACGTCGTGGGGCACGGCATCCCCTCGACGGCCACCATGGGCCGGCTGGTCACCGCCGTCCGCACCCTCGCCGATGTCGACCTGGCACCCGACGAGCTGCTCACCCACCTCGACGACCTGGTCACCCATCTCGCCTCGGACGACCAGGGCGACGACGTCGCCGAACTCGGCGCGACCTGCCTCTACTCCGTCTACGACCCCGTCACACGCCGGCTGAGCCTGGCCGCCGCCGGGCACCCCGCGCCCGCGCTGGTGCTGCCCGACGGCTCCGCCCGGCTGATCCCGATGAGCGCGGGGCCCCCGCTGGGCGTGGGAGGGCTGCCGTTCGAGGCGACGGAGCTCCAGCTGCCCGAGGGCTCCGTCGTCGCCCTCTACACCGACGGACTCGTCGAGGACCGCGACCGCGACGTCGACCACGCCACCGAGGAACTGTGCCGGGCACTGACCGTGCCCGCCGACTCGCTGGACGCCCTGTGCGACACCGTGCTGAAGGCCGTACTGCCGGCGGAGCCCGGGGACGACGTGGCCCTGCTGCTGGCCCGGACCCGGGCGCTGGGCGCCGACCAGGTCGCCACCTGGGACGTCACGCCCGACCCCGCGGAGGTGGCCGCCACCCGGCAGGCCGCCACCGACCAGCTCACCGCATGGGGCCTGGACGAGACGGCCTTCGTCACCGAACTCGTCGTCAGCGAACTGGTCACCAACGCCATCCGGTACGGCACCCCGCCCATCCAGCTCCGCCTGATCCGGGACCAGACCCTGATCTGCGAGGTGTCCGACGGCAGTTCCACCTCCCCGCACCTGCGCCGGGCCCACCAGGACGACGAGGGCGGCCGCGGCCTGCTGCTGGTCGCCCAGCTCACCCAGCGCTGGGGCAGCCGGCAGACCACCCGGGGCAAGACCATCTGGTGCGAACAGTCCCTGACGCCGGAGTTCTGACCGGCCGGAAGCCCCGGCCCGCCCGCAGCCCGTCCCGATCGGCCACCCCTGGCTCCTTCCCGCCTTGCGCACGCCCCGGGTACACGTCAGAACTCCTCGTGCACCTCGGGGTCGGCGCCGACCCGCCGGTGCGCCCGGTCCCCCACGGCCCGCATCTCCTCCTCGCTCAGCTCGAAGCCGAACACGTCGAGGTTGGCGCGCTGCCGCTCGGGGTTGGCCGACTTGGGGATGGGCACCGCCCCGAGCTGCGTGTGCCAGCGCAGCACGACCTGCCCGGGCGACACCCCGTGCGCCCCGGCGATCCGCCCCACGGCGGGATCCTCCAGCAGCGGCGTTCCCCGGCCCAGCGGGCTCCAGCTCTCGGTGACGATGCCCTTGCCCGCGTGGAAGGCGCGCAGGTCGTCCTGCGGCAGCAGGGGGTGCAGCTCGACCTGGTTGACCGAGGGCAGCACCCCGGTCTCCTTCTCCAGCCGCTCGATGTGCCCGGCCGTGAAGTTGGAGACGCCGATGGAGCGGACCAGCCCCTCCTCGCGGAGCTTGATCATGGCCTTCCAGGAGTCGACGTACCGGTCCACGCGCGGCAGCGGCCAGTGGATCAGGTACAGGTCGACGTACTCCAGGCCGAGGCGGGCCCGGGACTCCTCGAAGGAGGCGAGGGTCTCCTCGTAGCCGTGGTGCCGCCCCGGGAGCTTCGTCGTCACCACGATCTCCTCGCGCGGCACCACCCCGGAGGCCACACCGCGGCCGACCCCCGTCTCGTTGCGGTAGTTCGTCGCCGTGTCGATCAGGCGGTAGCCCGCCTCCAGTGCGGAGAGCACCGCCTGCTGCGCCTCGTCGTCGCCGAGCGGCCAGGTGCCCAGCCCCAGAGCGGGCAGCGTCGTACCGTCGTTGAGCGTGTGCGTCGGGATGCTGATCACCGTCGGACCTTCCCTTTGACTGTGCGTGCGGCTGTGTCGTCCCTCCAGCGTCACGGATAGGGTGAGCAATGATCAACCGGACAGGTGGGGGATGAGGACGGCGGACGGCATGGGCAGCGCCGAGGAGAAGCCGGCGACGGGGTCGGGACGCCCCACCTCGCGGGACGTCGCGCGGCTCGCGGGCGTGTCGCACACCGCCGTGTCCTTCGTCTTCAACGGCCGTGCCGCCGGCAACCTCTCACCCGCCACCCAGGAACGCATCCGGCAGGCCGCCGCCCGGCTCGGCTACCGCCCCGACCCCGTGGCCCGCAGCCTGCGCCGCAGCCGTACGGCCGTGATCGGCCTGGTCACCGACGAGATCGCCTCCTCACCCTTCGCGGGACGCCTGCTGCGCGGCGCCATGGACACCGCCTGGGCGGGCGAGCACCTGGTCCTCACCGTCGACTCCGGCGGCGACCCGGCCAAGGAGGACGCGGCGGTCGCCGAGCTCCTCGACCGCCGCGTCGACGGCATCATCTACGCCGCCATGTCCCTGCGCGGCGTCCGCGTCCCCGAGGGCCTGCACCGCACCCTGTCCGTCCTGGCCAACTGTCTGCCCGAGGACGACTCGCTGCCCGCCGTCGTCCCCGCCGAGCGCGCCGGCGGCCGTACGGCGGCCCGGCTGCTGCTGGAGCAGGGGCACCGGCGGGTCGCGCTCGTCGGCGGGCAGAACGACATCGCCACGGTGGAGCGGCTGCGGGGCTTCCGCGACGCGCTGCGCGCCGAGGGCATCACCGTCCCGCGGGACTGGGTCGTACGGACCGGAGCGGAGATCTCCAGCGGCCACGAGGGCGCCATCCGCCTGCTCGACGGTGCTCCGCCCGATCTCAGGCCGACCGGCATCTTCGCTTTCAACGACCGGGTCGCGGCAGGCGTCCTGCACGCCGCGACCCGGCTCGGCATCTGTGTCCCGGGTGACCTGTCGGTGGTGGGCTACGACGACCAGGAGCACATGGCCGCCCACCTCGCGCCGCCCCTGACCACCGTCGCGCTGCCCCACCGGGCGATGGGGGAGGCCGCCGCGCGGCTGCTCCTCGACTCCATCGCCACCGGCCGGACCCCGCCCGCCACGGTGCGGCGGCTGGCCTGCCCGGTGATCAGCCGCGCGTCGGTGGGACCAGCGCCCATCCCGTGACGGACGCCCCGGAGGGCACACCCAGCTCCCGGACGTCGTCCCCGCGTTCGTAGACCCGTTCGGTGATCGTGGCCCGGTCGCCGACGAACAGTTCGTACAGCGAGCCGTCGACGAGCACCCGCAGGGTGAGCTCTTCGCCCGGCGGCACCCGGACGACCACCGGTGCCCCGGCCCGGTCCCGTGGCCAGCCGTCCCGGTCCAGCGTCACCGTGCCCTCGCCCGGGTCCAGGGAGACGGTCAGCTCGGCGCCCGAAGCCGACCTCAGCAGACTCACCGTGCCGCGCTCGCGGACGCCGACCGTCAGATCGTAGGCCGCCGGCAGCGCGGTACGGCCCGGAGCGGTCACGAACGGCTCGGCGGCCCGCAGCCGGTGCAGCTCCGGCGCCGGGGACACGCGCAGCGCCCCGTCCGGATGGACGTCGACGACGCGAGGAGCGGTGAGGACACCGGCCCAGCCGGCTTCGTCCTGCTCGCGGGCCTCCCACGACCAGCCCCACAACAGAGCGCGGTCCGGCTCCTGGAGCACCGCGGGAGCGTAGAAGTCGCGGCCGTGGTCGAGCAGGCCGCCGGTGCGCGCGGTGAAGCGCAGGCCGGCGTCCAGACGGCCCGTCAGGTAGCCGGTGGTCCACGGGTGCCCGTCCCACAGCGCCACCGCCAGCACCCACTCACCACCCCGCGTGGCGTACAGCTGGGGACACTCCCAGCCGGTCGCGCGGTCTGAGAACGCTGCCCGGGCCGCCGGGTCGTGGCCGTCCAGCAGCACACCCGCGAACCGCCAGTCGGTCACATCGTCGCAGTCGTAGAGAAGGACCGACGGCGTGCCGTCGGCGTGGCCCGCGCCGACCAGCGCCCAGCGGCGGCCCTCGTACCGGAACACGAACGGGTCGCGGAACATCACCACGTCCAGATCGGCGGGCGGACCTGTGACCACCGGGGCCGGCAGGGGCGTCCACTCGGTCAGCGCGGGATCGTCCGGGTCCGCCGCGCGGGCCAGGCAGATCGTGCCGAGCCCGGTGTGGTGGCGATCGACCCCGGTGTAGACGGCCGTCGGCACGCCCCCGTCGTCGACCATGCACCCCGACCAGCAGCCCGCTTCGTCCGGGCCGCCCGGGGTCGGGGTGAGCGCGATCGGATGGTGCTCCCAGTGGGCGAGGTCGGCGCTGGAGGCGTGACCCCAGTGGACGTTCGTGTGCACCGGGGCTTCCGGGTTGTGCTGGTAGAAGAGGTGATGGCGGCCGCGCCAGCGGAAGGGCCCGTTGGGGTCGTTCATCCAGTTGGCGGGCGGGCGGACCCGGAAGCGCGGGGCGTGCGGGTCGTGCGGGGGAGCGGCGAGGCTCAACGGTTGACTCCTGCGGACGTGATGCCCTCACGCAGAGGGCGCTGGCCGACGACGAACACGGCGACGGCGGGGATCATGGAGAGGACGACACCGGCGAGCACCACGGAGACGGAGCCGGTGCCGAGGTTGCCCTGGAGGGAGACCAGCCCCAGCGGCAACGTGTAGTTCTGGCCGGACGTCTCCAGGATCAGCGGCCGGAAGAACTCGTTCCAGTGGTAGTTGAAGGCGAGGACACCGACGATCGCGAGGCCGGGCGCGGCCAGGGGCGCGTAGACGGACCGGAAGGTCCGCCAGGGCCCGGCCCCGTCCAGCATCGCCGCCTCGCCCAGGTCCTTCGGCATGCCCAGGAAGTACTGGCGCATCAGGAACGTGCCGAACGCGGTCGGGAACGCCGGGATGATCAGCCCGAGCAGCGTGTCGGTCAGGCTCATCGACTTCAGCACCAGGAACACCGGCACGACGGTGACCTGCAACGGCACCATCATCGTCGCCAGAACCAGGCCGAACAGCGGCTTCTTGAAGCGGAACTCCAGCCGGGCGAAGGCGTACCCGGCCAGGCCCGCCGTGATCATCTGACCGATGGCGATCAGCGCCGTGACCAGCGTGGAGTTCAACGCCAGCAGCCAGACGTCGATCTGGTCGAAGACGCCGCGGTAGGCCTCGATGGAGGGGTCCGTCGGGATGAGCCGCGGCGGCAGGTCGAAGGCCTCGGCGGGGGTGCGCAGCGAGGTGGACACCGTCCACACCACCGGGCCGAGGGTGAGCAGTGCGCACACGGCCAGGCCGGCGATCCGCGCCCATGGCGCGAGCCCGTGCCGCACCCGGCTGGAGGAGAGGGTTGCTTGGCTCATGGGAGGACTCACCCGGCTCACTGGTAGTGGACGAAACGCCGGCTGAGCCGGAACTGGAGGGCGGTGACGGCCATGATCAGCACGAACAGCAGCACACCCACAGCGGACGCCTCACCGAAGCGCAGCTGCTCGAACGCCGTCTCGTAGATGACCATCACGACCGTGCGGGTGGAGTCGCCGGGACCGCCGTTGGTGAGGACGTACGGCTGCTCGAAGACCTGGAGGGCGTTGATGATGCCGACGACCGAGGCGACCAGCAGGGTCGGTGAGAGCAGGGGCAGGGTGACGGTGAGGTGCTTGCGCAGGCCCGTGGCTCCGTCGAGGGCGGCGGCCTCGTGGATCTCCTTCGGGATGTTGTTCAGCCCGCCCACGAACAGCAGGAACGAGAAGCCGAACTGCTGCCAGACGTAGACCAGGACCACCGTCGCCATCGCCGCGTTCTCCGACGTCAGCCATGGCACCGGCGCGATCCCGACGAAGCCGAGCAGCCAGTTGACGACCCCGAAGTCCTGGTTGAACAGGTACTTCATCACCACCGAGATCGACGCGGCGGACAGCACCAGCGGGAAGAAGAACGCCGAGCGGAACACCGAGCGCAGCCACACCGGCATCCGCCCGTTCAGGGTCAGCGCGAGGGTCAGCGCCACGAGCAGTTGCAGCGCCACCGCGAACACCATGAACACCAGCGTGTTGCGGAAGGAGACCAGTACGGTCTCGTCGCCGAAGGCCTCGCCGTAGTTGGAGAGCCCGGCGTAGGACGGCGAGTCGATGACGTTCCAGTGGAAGAGGCTCAGCACCACCGAGCCCACGATCGGGACGACCGTGAAGACGACGATGCCGACGATCGTCGGCGTCAGGAAGAGCGCGGCCAGCAGCCGGGAGCCGCGGTCACGGGCCGAGGAGCCCTGCGGTGCCGGGGCGGGCGGGGCCGTCGGGCGTTCGGCCCGCACGGGCGGTATCCGGGTGTTCGTCATACGTCACGCTCCATGGCCTTCTCCAGATCGCCCTGCATCCGGCGCAGCGCGGGACGCACCGAGCGCGCGGAGGCCAGGGCCGTGCCGGTGTGCTTCAGCAGCACCTGCTCGACCTCGGCGACCTGCGGCGGCGCCGGGATCGGCCCCGTGTCGGGGAACCGGTCGAGGGTGTCGTAGAACACCGGCCAGTGCGCCGGGCCGGTCTTGGCGTAGCGGCCGGCGGTCAGCAGTGAGCGGCGGGCCGGGGTGGTCTGGTTCGTGGCGAACAGCCGCTCCAGGACGTCCTTGCGGGCGGCGTACTTGATGAACTCCCACGCCTCGTCCTGCATCGTCGAGGTGCGCAGCAGCGCGTAGCCCGCCGCCCCGTACTGCATGCGCTGGGTGCGCCAGCGTGGGAAGTACTGCACGTCGAAGCCGTCCCGCTCCATGCCGGCCAGGTGCAGTCCGCCCGCCCAGAAGCCACCGGCCGGGGTGACCCCGACCCGGCCCGTGGAGAAGACACCGATGAGGTTCTGGCCGTTGCCACCCTCGGGCCGGGTGCACAGACCGTCCCGGATGAGGGAGGCGAGATAGTCGTAGACCTCCTCCACCCGCTCGTGCGTGGCCTGCGGTCTCGTCCAGCGGAAGCCCCCGCCGCGGCCCTTGCGTTGCGGGGCCGGGTAGAAGCCGTCCCACAGCCAATTGCCACCGGGTGCCTTGGACTCGGCGAGCAGGTTCGTGTCGTTCGCGAACAACCAGGGCACCACACCGCCCCACAGGCGGTTGGTCCAGAAGTACGGCGTGAAGCGGGAGCCGCTCGAGCTCTTCATGTCCCGCAGCAGCGCCGTGAAGTCGTCCCGGGTCCAGTCGGCCGGCGGGAAGCCGGCCCCCGCCCGGCGCAGCACCTGGTGGTTGAGGTACATGTCGGCCGCGTTGAACTCCACCGGCAGCTGGTGGAGGCTGCCCTCGTACATCATCGACTCCACCAGCGAGGGATGGACATCGGCGAAGTACTCCTTCAGCTCGGCCGCGTCCCGCTTGACCCACTTGTCCAGGGCCACCCCCAGCCGCTGCGCGAAGAGCTGCACGCCCTCGGTGGCGACGTAGACGAGGTCGGGGGCGGTGCCCGCGGCGACCTGGGTGAGGATCTTCGCGAAGAAGTCCGACCAGTCGACGGCCTGGACGGCGTTGATCCGGAGCTCGATGTCGGGGTGCAGCTCGGCGAAGCCCTCGCGGAGCATGCGGATGGCCTCCGGCCCGTAGGCGGGGCCCAGCGTGGCGACACGGAGGGAGCCGTCGTCCCGGCCGGGGATGTCGGCTCCGGTGAGCTGGTCCCAGCTCGCGGCGGTGCCCGCCAGGGCGGCGGCCCCCGCGCCGTAGGCGCCGTACCGCAACAGGGCGCGACGGGTGAGGTGCGAGTCGGTCATCGTATGTGGGGCCTAACTCGTGTTAGCCGTGGATTGATGCCCCAGATGATGTGAGTGCTGAACGAGCCTGTCAAGGTGTGCGAGCGCTCGACCTTTAACGAGTTAGGTCCGAAGGTCCTGTGTCGCGGGGTGGTCGCCCCCGGCTGAGATCACTGTCACGATCTTCGGGACGGGAACACGCCCACGACCAGCGGAGCGCTCATGACGACGGACAGCCCGACGACGGACGCGGCAGTGCGGGAGGCCGGGGTGGAGGTGAAACCGGTCGCCGGGTACATCGGGGCGGAGATCGGCGGGGTCGATCTGGCGGCGGACCTCGATGACGCCGTGGTCGCCGCGATCAGGGCGGCGGTGCTGCGGTGGAAGGTGGTGTTCTTCCGGGGGCAGCGGCTGGACCACACCGGGCACGTGGCCCTGGCGCGGCGTTTCGGGGAGCCGGTGGTGCTGCCCCGGCGCGGCAAGGCCTCGCCCCCGGGCTTCCCCGAGATCGAGACCACCGCCGACCGGCTGGAGCTGGGCGGGCGGTTCGGTATGGAGCACGACGAGTGGCTGCGACGCCGGCGCCACACCCTGCTGCGCGGCTGGCACTGCGACCACGGGGCCCGCGTCGACCCGCCCGCCGCGACGATCCTGCGCGCCGAGACCGTGCCGCCCTACGGCGGCGACACCACCTGGGCGAACCTCGCGGCGGCGTACGCCGGACTCTCCGCGCCGCTACGGCAGTTCGTCGACGGACTGCGGGCCGAGCACCGGCTCGGCGTCGGCTACCAGCCACGGCCCGGCGACGACGCGTACGTCCGGCACCTGCTGGACCGGCAGGTCGCCTCGCTGCACCCCCTGGTGCGCGTCCACCCGGAGACGGGCGAGCGGATCCTGTACGTCAACGGCTACTACGTCGAGCAGATCGACGGCCTCTCCCGGCCCGAGAGCGGCGCCATCCTGGAGATGCTGCTGGAGCAGGCGGTCCGGCCCGAGTACACGGTCCGGTTCCGCTGGGAGCCGGGCAGTGTGGCGTTCTGGGACAACCGCGCCACCATGCACCTCGCCCCCGGCGACACCGCCCACCTCGATCATCCCCGGATCATGCACCGCGTGATGCTCGCCGGGGACGTGCCCGCAGGGGTGGACGGCAGGCCGTCGGAGCCGATCACCGGGACCGCGCCAGGCCGTTGGTGACCCGGTCCGGGCCGGTGGCCCGGGCTGCGCGTGCGCCCTCGTCGGTGGCTTCGTGGCGGGGGCGGCCGCCGGGGGCTCCCATGGACTCACCGAGGCACGATCACTGCGCTGCCCCGGGCTTTCCGCCCTGCTTGGCGATGAAGCGCGCCTTCTTCTGACGATTCCCGCACGTGTTCATGTCGCACCACCTGCGCGTGCGGCTCCGGCTGGTGTCGAAGAAGGCGGCCTGGCAGGTCGGCGATGCGCACAGGGCCAGTTTTCCGTCTCGTTCGCCTGCGATGATGCTGATCGCGTCCGCGGCGATCACGCCGAGGGCGTCCTCCACGCGGGAAGCCGAGCCGAGCCGCCATCGCCGCTCGCCCTCCGGCGTCAGGATCGCCGCGGCCCGGCCCTGAGCGCTGCGGTCGTTGATGACGCGGACTGCCTGCGCAGGCAGAGGATCCTGGATCGCGGCCGCTGTCGCGGCGGCATGAATCGCTTCCCTCAGCTCACGAGCGAGGCCGAGCTGGGCAATGGTGCAGGTGTCCACCGCGAGCCCGTACACCGAGAGCCAGTCGACGAGCCGGTGCGGCGTGGGAATGCGCTCCACGGCGTCGCCGTGACGCTCCGACAGGGTCCCGGTGAAGCTGGTCGCCAGCACGCTGCCGAGGCGGAAGTCAGGAAACTCACCACGCATGGAACCAGCATAGCCGGTTGCGACTTGACTTCGCACTCTGTTAGAACCGTCATAGCCGGTTCCGCGATGCCTGGAGGTCTCATGCCCCGTCCGACCAGCGACGTGCAAGCGTTCGAAGCCCATGTGAGCGACGCCGACCTCGACGATCTGCGCGCGCGCCTGGCCGCGGCGCGCCTGCCGGAGGCCGAGACGGTCCACCGTGCCGCCCCCGGCCCGCGCCGGTGGGAACAGGGGGTTCCGCTCGCCGACCTCGTCGATCTCGTGAACTACTGGCGCACCGGGTACGACTGGCGGGCGTTCGAGAAGCGCCTCGACCGCATCGGCCAGTTCCGCACGACCATCGACGGTCTGGGGATCCATTTCCTGCACCGCCGGTCCGCGCGCGCGGACGCCACTCCTCTGATCGTGACGCACGGCTGGCCGGGCAGTGTCGCTGAATTCGTCGACGTGGTGGACGAGTTGGCCGATCCGGAAGACGCGGACGCGCCGGCGTTCCACGTCGTCGTCCCGTCGCTGCCCGGCTTCGGGCACAGCGACAAGCCGGACACCACCGGGTGGGGAACCGAGAAGATCGCGGCCGCATGGGTGGAACTGATGGGGAGGCTCGGCTACGGCGAGTTCCTGGCCCACGGCGGCGACTGGGGAGGCAACATCACCACGGTTCTCGGCGGCCGGTTCCCGGCCCACGTTCTCGGCATCCACACCACGTTCGCGGAGGGACCGCCCGGGCTGACGACGGACGGGCTGACGGCCCCCGAGCGCCGGTGGGCCGAGGAGACCCGCCATTTCTGGCGTCACCGCGCGGCGTACGCGAAGCAGCAGGCGACCCGGCCGCAGACCATCGGCTACTCGCTCGTCGACTCACCGGTCGGGCTTCTCGCCTGGATCGTCGACAAGTTCGCCGAGTGGTCGGACACCGAGGACAGCCCGTTCGAGACGATCTCCAGGGACCGCGTCCTGGACGACGTCACCCTGTACTGGCTGACGCGGACCGGGGCATCGGCGGCCCGCATCTACTACGAAAGCCACAACTCGCTCGATCCCGAACTGCGGGTCGACGTCCCGTCGGCCGTCACGATCTACCCCCGCGACATCGAGAGGTGCCCACGCCCCTGGGCACAGGAGCGCTACCGGCGGATCGTCCGATGGGGGTCGCCCGAGAAAGGGGGCCATTTCCCGTCGCTGGAGGTTCCCGGCTACTTCGTCGATGACCTGCGCGAGGGCCTCGCGGCCGTGCTGGCCGCCCAGCGGTGAACGCGGTACCCGACTGCTCCGGGACTTTCCGCCCGCCCTGAGCATCTGGCTCGCGGCCAGCTCGCGATACAGCGCACTGCTTTCCAGTAGCTCCTCATGACTTCCCCCGGCGGCCGTGCGGCCGCCCTGGAGGAGCACGATGTGGTCGGCGTGCTCTCGTCCGGCACGCCGAGGGCACGCACCGGACACCGCGGGCACCGCACTGGACTTTCGAAACACCCCCTAGCTTGATCTTTAACCTGTGCGGCGAGGTCGCGGAGTGGCCGACTTCTTGTTCCGGGACGTGGCGTTGCCCGCCTTGCGGGGTGTGTGGACGTCGTGGCGTGGGGTGGGTCGGGAGTTTTTTCGGCCGGGCGGTCGTCCAGGTCCGGGGCGGGTGGGTTTCGGTGCTCTGGCCGGACAGACGGCCTTTGGGCGGATGTGCCGAAAGTCGCGGCGGACACGTGCCGGGGTCAGTCTGTCTGAGGAGACGGGCCTCTCCCACGGGCGGCGCTGGTCGGCTGCGAGTGGCCGGGCCAGTCGCAGTTGGGTGTAGGCCGCGAGGATGAGCCACGTCCAGCGGTCCGCCGCCTCGGGGGTGCGGATCTTCGGGCATGTCCAGCCGAGTGTCTGCTTGAACAGGCGGAAGGTGTGCTCGATGTCGAAGCGACGCAGGTATGCCTGCCAGAGTCGGTCGGCGTCCGCTTCGGTGGCGCCGGTGCC
>NZ_JBHJPX010000007.1:429380-453400 GCF_042262425.1 Streptomyces sp. NPDC056373 | reverse complement strand
GGCGGGCAACGTTGCCCGCCGGGCCGCGACACCAGTCTGGGCGTCATGACCCAGGTCGAGGTGCTGCAACTGCTGGTCTCGCCCGCGCACCGGCTGGCCGGGCGGCCGTCGGACGGCCCCTCCCCCGGCCCGTCCGACGAGCGCGTCACGCGGGTGGAGGTGCGCCGTGGGCTGGGGCTGGTCGGCGACCGCTACCACGCCCGGCCCGCCCACCGGAACGCGGCGGTGACCATCATGGCGTCCGAGGGCCTCCCGGCCGAGACCGATCTGCGGCACACCCGGCGGAACATCCTGCTCAGCGGCGTCGACATCGACTCCTGCGTCGGTGCCACGATCTCACTCGACTGCGGCACCGGGCCGGTGATCTTCGCCGTGAAGCGTCCCGCGCGGCCCTGCGCCTGGATGGACGTGACCATCGGTCCGGGCGCGCAGCGCGCCCTGCGCGGCCGTGGCGGTGTGCGGTGCACACCGCTGAGCGACGGGGTGCTCACGCTCGGCCCGGCCACGTTCCGGGTCGTGGCCGGGGCCGACGCCGAGTCCTGAGGCGCCCTGGGGTGGTCAGCCGCCCGACGGTGGCGTGCGGATGGCGGCGATGTCGAGCTGCAGGCGCACCTTCTCGCTCACCATCGCACCGCCCTCGGCCAGCCTGCTGTTGTAGGTCAGGCCCCAGTCCGAGCGGTTGATGGTGGTCGTGCCGTCGAAGCCGACCCGGTCGTAGCCGAAGGGGTCGGTGACATTTCCGATGTACGTCATGTCGAGTACCACCGGGCGGGAGACGCCTTTGATGGTCAGCTCGCCGGACATGCTGAACAGGTCGGCACCGGTCTGCGCCACCGCTGTGCTGGTGAAGCGCATACGCGGATAGGTCGCGGCGTCGAGGAAGTCACGGCCGACGAGATGCGCGTCCCGCTGTTCCACACCGGTGTCGACACTGGAGGTGAACAGAGTGATGTCGGCCCGTGACCGTGCGGGGTCGTGCGCGTCGAAGTAGAGGCGACTTTCGTACTCCAGGAAACAACCGCGCACGGTGGTCACCATGGCATGCCGGACGGAGAAGCCGATCCTGCTGTGCGCGGGGTCGACGACCCATTCACCGGACAGATTCGCCAGGTGAGGGTCCGGCAGCACGGCAGTGGAGGATGCCGGTGCGCCGGTGGGGCGCTGTGGGGGAAGCGGTGCCTGCCGGCGGGACGGCACAACGCGGTTGAACAGGTTCATGATTCATCTAGGTACTTGAGTTTGCTTATAGCCGCAAGTCCCCTTCCGTCTTGCGGCTGTTGAGAACGAGCCCCTGCCCCTTTTTGCCGCCGCTTCGCACAAAATCCACACACGGCTGTCGCGAGGCATCACCGAAACGACCATCCGAAACTCCAGGAATTTTCATTTCGGGCATTTCGGGGAATCGGTCTTACGTCGCCTCTATGGCGAGGTCGTTGTCGACGGTGTAGTAAGGGCGAAGCGTGCGGCCGTCCGCCTCGATCGGCGGGTAGACGAACACGTGCTTGCGGTCCGCCACGTCGTCGAGCAGCCGGCCGACCCGGACGGGCCGTGCCTCGGCGGTGGGAAGGACGAAGGCGTCCCAGATCCGCGCCGCTCCCCCGCCGTCGCCCGTCAGCTCCCCGGGGCCGGCGGTGAAGGAGAAGCCCCTGCCGTCGCCGTCGAGCCGGGGGACGAGGGTGCGTACGGTGTCGGTGCCCCGCAGGCGCAGCCGCACGGTGGCGTCCTCGTGGAGCTCGGCACCGTGCAGGCGGGCCGTGACCGTCATGGCACGGTCCGTGAGGTCGATGCCGCGGGCCTCCGCGTGGGCGGTGCGCCGCCATGCCCTGAGGGCGAGGAAGCCGTCCTTCGTGACGTACGGGATCCGGACCGCGATGGGCGAGGGGCGGTCGCGCAGGTGGCCGTCGACGAGGGTGCGCAGGTCCCGCAGGCCGGGACGCAGCCGTAGGCGCTCGGCACCGGTTTCCGGCAGCAGGTACACGTCCCAACGGCCCTCGTCCAGCACCGGGCGCTGTTCCAGTACGGCGTACCGGTGGCCGTCGGCCCCGCCGGTCTCCAGGTCGAGGACGTGGACGGTCGTCTCGGGCAGGCCCTTCTTTGGCCGCAGCCGCAGGAGCAGCCGGGGGTGCGCGGCGGAGGTCGGCGGCAGCCGGAAGGTGATCCGGCCGTCGGTGTCCATCACGCAGTGGGCACGCGGGTGGGTGTCGTGCTGCGGGCTCGGCATCGCGCTCCCCGGCGCTTCCTCGATCGGTGTGCTCGTCGGTGCGCCCTCGTGGGTGCGGGCCGGCATCGCTCCTCCGTGCGGCGCGCTCGGCGGCGTGCCCTCGTGGGTGCGGGTCGGCTTGTCCTGCTGGGTGCTCATCGGCGTCCCTTCCGTATCGAGCGCAGTACGCCGGTGGCAGCGGCACGGGCGGCGTCGCGGGCCGCGTGGCCCCGGCCGGCCAGGGGGCTTTGGGTGGGGTGGTCCTGCGGGGTGGCCGGGCGGCCGGTGCGTCTGGCCGCGGCAGCGGTCTCCAGCAGGCGCTCGGCCTGCGCGACGACGGGGCCGGGGGCGAAGCGGCGCGCGTTGTCCAGGGCTGCTCGGCTCATGCGGCGACGCCGCTCGTCGTCGCCGACGAGTTCCAGCAGGGCCGCGGCGAGCGCGTCACGGTCCCCGACCGGTACGAGCCGGCCGTCGGTTCCGTCGTCGATGATCTCGCCGGGGCCGTAGGGGCAGTCCGTGCTGACGACGGGCAGCCCGCAGCGCATGGCCTCGACGATGGTCATGCCGAACGGCTCGAAGTCGGACGCGGCCGCGCCGATCGACCCCTTGGCCCACTCGGCCTCCATGGGGGTGGCTGCCCCCATCAGGAACACGTTGTTCCACAAGCCGAGCCGCTCGACGAGCCGGCGCAGGTTGGCCTGCTCCACGCCCGTGCCGTAGATGCGCAGCTGCCAGTCCGGGTGTGCCGCGGCGACCTTGGCGAACGCCTCGACGAGGAGGTCGTAGCGCTTGACCGGCACCAGACGACCCGCGGCGATCACGACCTTGGCCGTACTGTCCGCGGGCGGCAGGCCGGGGTCGGGGACGCTGTTGGGGAGGGCCTCCACGTGGACACCGGGCAGCCACATCTTGCGCCGGTAGGCGGCCGCGTCCGCTTCCGTGACCGTGGTGATCACGTCGAGCCGGCGATAGGCGCGGCGCAGGGCGGTGCGCAGCCGCGGCGAGTGGTTGTCCAGGGTGAGGTGCTCCTGGCCGACCCGCAGGACGTGTTGCGGGGCCTGGCGGGCGATGTGCACGTTGAGGCCCGGGCGGGTGCCGATGACGGCATCGGCGTCGAGCCCTTCGAGACACTCGCCGATGCGCCGGTCGGTCAACTCGCTGTACTGGTGGTGGCGGTACTCGGAGGCCGGGAACACCTTCGCCGGTCTCTGGTGCAGCGGGTCGTCCGCCTCCTTGCGCAGGTCCACGAGCGCCCGCAGCCGCACCCGTGGGTCCAGGACGAGTTGGGGGCGTTCCCGGTGACGTAAAGCGGAGACGATCTCCACCTCGTGCCGCTCCGCCAGCGCTCCTGCCAGGTTGAACGTGGTGGTGATCGTGCCTCCGATTCCGTAGGCGTTGTGGATCAGGAAAGAGATCTTCATGGTGGCCTAGACAGTGACAGCGCCCCGTTCGTTGTCCGTCGTTACCACTCTGTGGCCGGGCCTGGCGGGAGGGCCGGATTCGCCGATTCCGGAACGATCACGAACATAAGTGGTCTGGGCCATATCGGTTTGCCCCTGATGTGTGGATAGCTTGATGTGTTTGCCCGCGCATCGTCGCGTCCTCGGGTGCACCCTCGTATCGATCTTCAGGAGACCCATGCGCCCCCGTACCGTCTTCGTCCCACGTGTCACCTCCCTCCCGCCCGTCGCCCTGGCCGGCGGCGCGCTGGCCGTGGGGGTCGGCGGTCTGTATCTCGCCGGGCTGGTCCTCACGGGCGGCCACATCGACTCCGGCACGACCGTGCGCGGGGTGGACATCGGCGGGCTGAGCCGCGCGGAGGCGGTGGTGAAGCTGGAACGGGAACTGGGTCCGGCGGGTACCCGGGAGCTGCCCGTGAAGGTCGGTGACCGCACCGGCAAGGTCGTACCGGAGCGTGCGGGCCTGTCCTACGACGTCCGGGAAACCGTCGACCGGGCAGCGCGCACCGGCGCCGATCCGTTCAGCGTGTTCGGTGGGTTCTTCCGCTCGGGCGGGGACATCGAACCGGTCGTGCACCTCGACGAGGGCAAGGCCCGAACGGCCCTCGGACAGCTGGCGAAAGGGCTCGACCAGAAGGTCAGGGACGGTGCGGTGGGCTTCTACGACGGCCGCGTGAAGACCGTCGCACCGCGGACGGGGTACGCGCTGGACGTGAACGCCGCGGTCGAGCCGCTGCGCGACGCGTTCCTGCGGGGCGGCACCGGTACGGCCACGCCCCTGCCCACCCGCGAGACCCGGCCGAAGGTCACGGCCGACGAGGTACGGCGGGCGGTGCGCACCTTCGCGGAACCGGCCATGTCAGGCCCCGTCACGCTCACCGCGGCCGGTAAGCGGTTCACCGTCGGCCCGGACACGCTGGGCGGGCATCTGACCATGCGGCCGGACGGCAGCGGCAGGCTCGGACCGGAACTCGACGCGAAGGGACTGCGCGCCGAGCCCGCTGTGGCCGGCCCGCTGGACACCATCACCACGGCCGCCGAGAACGCGAAGCTGCGTGCCGAGGGCGACAGGGCGGTGGTGGTCCAGGACGCCACGGTGGGCCGGTCGGTCGGCGACGAGGCGCTGGGCAAGTCCGTACTGCCCCTGCTCACCAGATCGGGCGCCGACCGCAGCGGCGAGGTGGAGGTACGCCGGACCCAGCCGGAGGTGACGCGAGAGAACGCCGCGCGGCTGGGGCTGACGGAGACGATGTCCTCCTTCACCGTCCACTTCGAACCGGCCGAGTACCGCACGAAGAACATAGGCCGGGCCGTGCAGCTCATCAACGGCTCCGTGGTCCGGCCGGACGAGACCTGGAGCTTCAACCGGACCGTCGGTGAGCGCACCAAGGCCAACGGCTTCATGGACGGCATCATCATCCTCGACAACAAGTTCACCAAGGCCGCCGGCGGCGGGGTCTCGTCCGTGGCGACGACCCTGTACAACGCGCTGTTCTTCGCCGGGGTCAAGCCCGTGGAGCACGGAGCGCACTCGTTCTACATCGAGCGCTACCCGGAGGGCCGCGAGGCGACGGTCGCCTGGGGCAGCCTGGATCTGCGCTTCACCAACGACTCCGGCAAGGACGTCTACATCCAGGCCGAGTCCACCGACACCTCCGTCACCGTCTCCTTCCTCGGCACCCGCAAGTACGACGAGATCAAGTCCGTCACGGGTCCGCGCACCGAGGTGAAGCAGCCGGAGAAGAAGGTGAGTCACGACAAGGAGTGCGTGCCGCAGACACCGCTCGAAGGTTTCGACGTCACCGTCGAGCGGGTCTTCTACGTCGACGGCCGGGAAGTGAAGCGGGAGCCGTACCGCACGCACTACACGCCGCGTGACGAGATCGTCTGCGAATGATCCGCTCCCCGGTCGCCCTTCTGCGCAACTCCTCCTTCCGAACGAAGCGTTGACCCCGCCCCGGAGCGCCAGCACAATGAGCGCCCATCGGTTGAGAGCGCTCTCAAGGGAGATCCATGACTGGCAGACAAGGCCCGGCGCTCAGCCGGCGTTCGCTCATCGGTGCCGGACTCGGCATCGGCGCCGCAGGGCTCACCGCCGCCTCGGGGCAGGCCTTCGCGGTCGGTTCCACCGGGTCCGGCCCCGCATCGTCCCCGGCCCGGGGGCACGCCTTTCTCGCCGCCGCCATGGACGCCTACCCCGACCACGGCGACCTCCGCCTGACACAGAGCTACACCGACCAGGCCGGACTCTTCAGCACCGCGTTCACCTACGACAACGCCCTCGCGCTCCTGGCCCACCTCGCGGCCCGGACACCGGCCGGGCTCGCCAGGGCCGAGGCGCTGGGCGACGCCCTGCTCCACGCCCAGCGTCACGACCCGTCCCACGACGACGGCAGGCTCCGGCAGGCCTACAACGTCGGGCCCTACACCTTCTACGACGGTTCACTCCAGCCCGACGGCTTCGTACGGCCCGACGGCACCGCCAACGTCGGGACGCAGTTCGGTTTCACGGGAACGGCCGTGGGCGACATGGCCTGGGCGGGCATCGCACTCGGCGCCCTGGCCCGCCGCACCCGGGCGCGCCGCTTCCTCGACGGTGCCGTGCGGATCGGCGAGTGGATCGAGCGGACCGGCCGGACCGACGAGCCCCTCGGCGGTTACAAGTTCGGGGTGGACGGGGCCAATCAGAAGCTGCCGTTCACTTCGACCGAGCACAACACGGACCTGGTCTGCCTGTTCGGCCGCCTCGCCCGGCTGACCGGCGACCGGGTGTGGCTGGAGCGTCGCGGGCGGGCCGAGGCGTTCGTGCGCCGGATGTGGGAACCGTCCGGGGGCTTCTTCTACACCGGCACGAACGACGGTGTGACGGTCAACAAGTCCCCGATTCCGGAGGACACGCAGACCTGGACGCACCTCGCACTGGACTCCCGCCGCCACTCCCGTTCGCTGGACTGGGCCGTGGCCGGGCTGTCCGTCCTGGACCACTCCGGGCGCACCAACAGCACGGTGCCCGATGGGCAGTCGTACACGGGGGTCACCTTCAGTTCGGCGAGTCTCCTGGCGAACGAGGACGCCCCGATCGCCGACGGTCAGCCGCGGCCCGACCGCAACGGGGTGTGGTTCGAGGGGACGGCCCATCTGGCGCTTGCCCTGCACGATCGCGCAGCCCGTGGTGACGGGGCCCGTGCCCGGCGTCTGCTCGCCTCGATCGAGCGGGCTCAGGAACTCCTGGGCGACGGCCAGACCGTCGGGGGGAAGGCCCTGCCCGAGCGCTGCGGGGTCGTGTCCGCCAGCAGCCCGCTGGACACGGGCTTCGGCTTCGGTTACTACCCCTACCGGCACACCGGGGCGACAGCCTGGTACCTGATGGCCGCGGCTCGGTTCAATCCGCTCCGCGCGTGACGGAAACGGCCCGGTCCGCCGTCGTGTGCGGCGGACCGGGCCGGCTGTCCCTCAGGCGAGGCGGTGGACCGCCTGGGTCGTGAGTTCGTAGCGGGCGCCGACGATCGCCAGCCTGCCGGTGCCGATCTCGGCGGCGAGCTCGGGTTCCGCGGCCAGCCGGGAGCGCACGAGCCTGACGTTGGCGCTCACGGTCGCGTCGATCCGGGCGTCCCCTTCCTGGCCGTGGTCTATGGCGGGGCTTATCTGGTCGACGAGGTACTGCATGTGGGCGGGCAGTCGCTCTCCCGACTGTTCCGCAGACACCGCGGCACGCACCGCGCCGCACGACTGGTGGCCGAGGACGACGACCAGCGGTATGCCGAGTTCCAGGACGCCGTAGGCGACGCTGCCGAGCACGGCCTCGTCGAGGACCTCGCCGGCGGTGCGCACGGTCATCAGGTCGCCCAGGCCCTGATCGAAGACCAGCTCCGGCGGCACCCGTGAGTCGATGCAGCCGAGTACGACCGCGAAGGGGTGCTGTGCGGTGGCCAACGTCCGCCGGACGGCCGGGGTCTCGTGCGGGTGGCGTTCCCGGAAGGCGCGCCAGCGGCGGTTGCCCGCGGCCAGTTCCCTCAGGGCCTCGTCCGGGGTGCCGGGGCGGGGCTCCGCGGGTCCGGAGCCGGCGGGCGCGGCGGTGGCCGGGCGGGCGGCACCGAGACCCGCACCGAGGGCCGCTGCCCCGGTCAGGGCGGTGCGCAGAAGGGTCCGGCGGACGGTGCCGCCGGCGGAGGGCCGTGAACCGGCGAAGGGGTGCGGTTCAGGGCCGGTGCCTCTGTGGGAGGTGGCGTGTGAGTTCACGGGCCAGAACGTATGCCCGAATGCGCGGACGGCCGCCGTCCTTGCCGTTTCATGGTGAGAGTTGGGTAAGTGATGTTCTTACCTTGGTCACCTTTTGACGGTCCCTCAGGCAACCGGCAGGACGCCCGGGCCTGTGGCCCGGGCGTCCTGTCATGCGGGGGTGATCAGACCAGGTCGAACCGGTCCAGGTTCATGACCTTGACCCAGGCCGCGACGAAGTCGTTGACGAACTTCTCCTTCGCGTCGTCGCTGGCGTAGACCTCGGCCAGCGCGCGCAGCTCGGAGTTCGAGCCGAAGACCAGGTCGGCGCGGGAGCCGGCCCACTTGACCTCGCCCGTGGCGGCGTCGCGGCCCTCGAACGTGGTCTGGTCCTCGGACGTGGACTTCCAGGAGATGCCCAGGTCGAGCAGGTTGACGAAGAAGTCGTTCGTCAGCGAGCCGGGCGTCTTGGTGAAGGCGCCGAGCTGGGACTGCTGGTAGTTGGCGCCCAGCACCCGCAGGCCACCGACCAGGACGGTCGTCTCGGGGGCGCTCAGCGTGAGCAGGTTGGCGCGGTCGAGCAGCAGGAACTCGGCCGGGAGGCGGTTGCCCTTGCCGTGGTAGTTGCGGAACCCGTCGGCGGTGGGCTCGAGCGCCTCGAAGGACTCGGCGTCGGTGTGCTCCTCCGTCGCGTCCACACGGCCCGCGGTGAAGGGCACCTGCACCTGGTAGCCGGCTTCCTTGGCGGCCTTCTCGACCGCGGCGGTGCCGCCGAGGACGATCAGGTCGGCCAGGGAGACCTTCTTGGCGCCGGCGCCGGCGTTGAAGTCCTGCTGGATGCCTTCCAGGACGCGGAGGACCTGCGCCAGCTCGTCGGGCTCGTTGACCTCCCAGCCGCGCTGCGGCTCCAGGCGGATGCGGGCGCCGTTGGCGCCGCCGCGCTTGTCGCTGCCGCGGAAGGTGGAGGCCGAGGCCCACGCGGTGGAGACCAGCTGCGAGACGGACAGGCCCGACTCGAGGAGCTTGGTCTTGAGGGTCTCGACGTCGGCGGCGTCGATGGTCTCGCCCTCGGCCTCGGGCAGCGGGTCCTGCCAGATGAGGGTCTCCTGCGGGACCTCCGGGCCGAGGTACAGGGACTTCGGGCCCATGTCACGGTGGGTCAGCTTGAACCAGGCACGGGCGAAGGCGTCCGCGAACTCCTGCGGGTTCTCGTAGAACCGGCGGGAGATGGGCTCGTAGATCGGGTCGAAGCGCAGCGACAGGTCCGTGGTGAGCATCTTCGGACGGTGCTTCTTGGAGGAGTCGTGCGCGTCCGGGACGATCTCCGGGGCGTCCTTGGCCACCCACTGGTTGGCGCCGGCCGGGCTCTGCTCGAGCTCGTACTCGAACTCGAAGAGGTTCTTGAAGAAGCCGTTGCTCCACTGGGTCGGCGTGGTGGTCCAGGTGACCTCCAGGCCGGAGGTGATGGCGTCACCGCCCTTGCCGGTGCCGTAGGTGCTGCGCCAGCCCAGGCCCTGCTCCTCCATGGAGGCGGCCTCGGGGTCGGCGCCCACGTTGTCGGCCGGGCCGGCACCGTGGGTCTTGCCGAAGGTGTGGCCGCCCGCGATCAGGGCGACGGTCTCCTCGTCGTTCATCGCCATGCGGCGGAACGTCTCACGGATGTCGCGGGCCGCGGCGAGCGGGTCCGGGTTGCCGTTCGGGCCCTCGGGGTTGACGTAGATGAGGCCCATCTGGACGGCGCCGAGCGGGTTCTCCAGCTCGCGGTCGCCGGTGTAGCGCTTGTCGTCGAGCCAGGTGGTCTCGGGGCCCCAGTAGACGTCCTCCTCGGCCTCCCAGACGTCGGCGCGGCCACCGGCGAAGCCGAAGGTCTCGAAGCCCATCTGCTCCAGGGCCACGTTGCCGGTGAGGATCAGCAGGTCGGCCCAGGAGATGGACTGGCCGTACTTCTTCTTGACCGGCCACAGCAGACGGCGGGCCTTGTCGAGGTTGCCGTTGTCCGGCCAGCTGTTGAGCGGGGCGAAGCGCTGCTGGCCGGCGCCGGCGCCGCCACGGCCGTCGCTGATGCGGTACGTACCGGCGCTGTGCCAGGCCATACGGATCATCAGCGGGCCGTAGTTGCCGAAGTCGGCGGGCCACCAGTCCTGCGAGCTGGTCAGCACCTCGGCGATGTCCTGCTTGACGGCGTCGAGGTCGAGGTTCTTGAAGGCCTCGGCGTAGTCGAAGTCCTCACCGAAGGGGTTGGCGACCTCGGGGTTCTTGGCGAGGATCTTCAGGTTGAGCCGCTCGGGCCACCACTGGCGGTTGCCACCGCCCTGGGTCGGGTGCAGGGCGCGGCCGTGCGCCACGGGGCAGCCGCCTCCCGCCTCCTCCGACTTCGAGTCGGTGACGATCGCGTCGTGGTTCTCAGTCATGGAAATCCTTCCGGACGGGGTGGATCACGGTGCTCGGGTGGATCACAAGCTCGGAACGCTCGGGTGGATCAGGTACTCGGGAACGCTCGGGGGATCACGTACTCAGGTACTGCTGGCGGTGGAGCAGGCGGGGCACAGGCCCCAGTAGATGACCTCGGCCTCGTCGACGGCGAAGCCACGGTCGTCCGACGCGGTCAGGCAGGGGGCGTGGCCGACCGCGCAGTCGACGTCGGCGACGGCTCCGCACGAGCGGCACACGAGGTGGTGGTGGTTGTCGCCGACCCGCCCCTCGTAGAGCGCCGGGCTGCCGGGTGGGTCGAGGCGACGTATGAGGCCTGCCGCGGTGAGGGCGTGCAGCCCCTCGTAGACGGCCTGGACGGAGATGTGGCCCACACGGCCGCGCACCTCGGAGGCGATCGCCTCGGCGCCGAGGTGGTCACCGTCCCGCACGGCCTCGAGCAGTGCGACACGCGCGGCCGTCACCCTGAGGCCTGCACCTCGCAGCTCCTCGGCGGTGGTCGGGTTCCCGGTTGCGGTCATGGGATCAACCTAGCCACACAAACACGATTGATTCAAGAAAACGAACGGTTCAATTTTGGTGTCGGGAGTGTGAGGGCTTGCGGGACGGCCCACTTGGGGCATGTGAGCTCAGTCACAGCCACATGATGGACCCCTCGCGGGCATCCGGTGTCGCGCACCGCCGCGCCGCCTCACGGGGCACGCCTCCGGCGAGTCAGGCGCCGGGCAAGGTCGCACGTCGGACGGTCGGGACCTGCCTTGAGGTCAGGCGTCGGACGGTCACACTCCTGGCGAGGTCACAGCCGGACGGTCAGACGTCCGAGGAGGTGAGGCGTTCGAGGTGGGCGGCGGCTGCCGCGGCCTTGCGGCCCGCCTCGCGGGCCCGGCGGTCGGCGGTGCGCGCCCGCTCCCGGGCGCCCCGTTCGGCGAAGCGCGCCTGCTGGTGGTCGCTCCGGGCGCGTTCCAGTTCCCCGGCGAGTTCCTCCACACGCTGCTGCGCGCTGTCGACCTGCCGTTTCGCCTCCGCCGCCGCCCGGCCCGCCGTCTCCGCCTCGACCCGCAGCTCCCGCAGCTCGCGCTCGGCGGCTTCGGCGTCCTCGCGGGCCCGGTCCAGCCGGCGCCGCTGCTGCTCGCTCCCTTTCCTGCCCGGGCGGGCGGGCGCGGATGCGGGGCGCCGCGGCGGGGCCCCCTCGGCGACGACGGGGAAGCCGACGGCCGCGCTCAGCGGCCTGGTCAGGCGACCGCCGGCCCAGGCCCGGGCGGCCTCGGGGTCGGCCAGCACGGCGTGCAGGGTGTTCTCGACCTCACGCTGCACACTCTCGCCGATCGGGTGCCCGGCTTCCTTCGCGAGCTGTCGCGCCTGCAGCGACAGGGCCCGGATGAGCGCGTGCTGCCGGCGGCTCAGCTCGCGCAGCTGTGCGCCGTCCAGGTCCTGGTGGGCCTGGCGCAGCCCCTCCCCCAGACGCAGCAGGGGCTCGACCTCTCCGGGGCTGCTGCGGACCAGGAGATTACTGACCCAGGCGGCGAGGCTGGGCCTGCGCAACGCGCGGATCCGCTCGGCGAGTTCCCGGTCGCCGGCGGTGCGGGCAGTGGCCATGGCGGAGGCGCGGGCGGCGGTGAACTCCTCCGGGCGCAGCGCGTACAGCTCGTCGGCCACCGAGTCGTAGTCCATGGCCACCCCTTTCGCGGTCCAGGGGCACCCCCGCTGGCGTCGTTCGCGCGGAAGAGCCTCTGATGAGCCGTTTTCGATCGTCTCAGGCGCTGGCCTTCGTGGCGCGCGGGACGCCCGCCGAACGCGGCCGAGGCACCCCGTTGCCGACCCGGAAAGCGCACGGTTTAACATATGAGCGCCGCCTAGCTCGAAAGATGGACTCGTGACTGTCAACGACGACTCGTTCACCAACTGGAAGATCCGCGAGGAGATCGCGGAGTCGATGATCCCGATCATCGGGAAGCTGCACCGTGAGCAGGACGTGACGGTCCTGCTGCACAGCCGCTCCCTGGTGAACAAGTCGGTGGTGAGCATTCTCAAGACCCACCGGTTCGCCCGGCAGATCGCCGGCGTGGAGCTGTCGGTCACCGACACCATGCCGTTCCTGCAGACCCTCACCACGCTCGACCTCGGCCCCTCCCAGATCGACATCGGCCTGCTCGCCGAGGCCTACCAGGCCGACGACCGGGGCCTGTCGATCGCGGAGTTCACCGCCGAGGCCGTCGCCGGTGCCACGGGCGCCGGCAAGATCGAGCGCCGTGAAGGCCGGGACGTCGTTCTGTACGGCTTCGGCCGTATCGGCCGGCTCGTGGCCCGGCTGCTCATCGAGAAGTCAGGCTCGGGCAACGGTCTGCGGCTGCGGGCCATCGTGGTGCGCGGGGGCGGCGAGCAGGACATCGTCAAGCGCGCCTCGCTGCTGCGCCGCGACTCGATCCACGGCCAGTTCCAGGGCACGATCACCGTCGACGAGGCGAGCAGCACGATCGTCGCCAACGGCAACGCGATCAAGGTGATCTACGCGAACGACCCGTCCGAGGTCGACTACACGGCGTACGGCATCAAGGACGCCATCCTCATCGACAACACCGGTAAGTGGCGCGACCGCGAGGGCCTGTCCGAGCACCTGCGCCCGGGCATCGACAAGGTCGTGCTGACCGCTCCCGGCAAGGGCGACGTCCCCAACATCGTGCACGGCGTCAATCACGACACGATCAAGCCGGACGAGCAGATCCTGTCCTGCGCGTCCTGCACCACGAACGCGATCGTGCCGCCGCTGAAGGCGATGGACGACGAGTTCGGGGTCCTGCGCGGCCACGTCGAGACGGTTCACTCGTTCACCAACGACCAGAACCTGCTGGACAACTACCACAAGGCCGACCGCCGCGGCCGGTCCGCGCCGCTCAACATGGTCATCACCGAGACCGGTGCCGCCTCCGCCGTCGCCAAGGCGCTTCCCGACCTCAAGGCGCCGATCACCGGCAGCTCGATCCGCGTCCCGGTCCCGGACGTGTCGATCGCGATCCTCAGCCTGCGCCTCGGGCGTGAGACCACCCGCGAAGAGGTCCTCGACCACCTCCGCGACGTCTCCCTGACCTCGCCGCTCAAGCGTCAGATCGACTTCACCACGGCTCCCGACGCGGTCTCCAGCGACTTCATCGGCTCGCGCCACGCCTCGATCGTCGATGCCGGCGCCACCAAGGTCGACGGCGACAACGCGATCCTCTACCTGTGGTACGACAACGAGTTCGGCTACTCGTGCCAGGTCATCCGCGTCGTGCAGCACGTGTCCGGCGTGGAGTACCCGACGTACCCGGCTCCGTCGGTCTGATCCGGTCCGGTCCCGGACGACGAAAGCGCGGGGCGTGCGGGCCCCGCGCTTTCGTATGTCCTCCGAGGGCCTCGCCGGCCGTCAGCGGCGGGTCAGCTCGATCCTGTACTCCCGCGTCCGTGAGCCGTCCTCGCCGGTCACGGAGACGATGCGGGCCGTCCTGCCCCCGGCGGCGTCCGTCCGGACCGTCACCTTCGCGTACGGGTCACGCGGGGTTGCGGTGACCCGGGCCCGGTCCGGGCGCTCGACGGCCACCCGGTAGCTGGTCCCGTCCGGGTCGAAGCCGGCCAGGGGCACACCGTCCAGTTCGACCGAGGCGGCAGCCGCGTCCGCGGAAACGCCCGGCACCTTCGCACGGACCTCGATCTCGCCGAGGGTGATGTAGCCGCCCGGCCGGGCCGTCATCACGACCCGTACGCCCGTCGACGGGCCGGTCGCCCGCACCGGAACATCCACCACGGGCGTTCCTTCCGCGCCGACGGCGACCTGGTCGCTCCCGTCGGACCAGGTGCCGTCCGAACCCCGCACCTGCACCTTCAGGGACTCCGCGAAGCCGGCGTCGGCGCCGTCACGGTGGAAGTGGGTCACGACGCGGGTCAGATCGTGCGCCTCAGGCAGGGTGAAGGTGATGGTGTCGGACGGGTTCTTCGTGCCGGACCTCCAGTTCGACCAGGCCTTCTCGGACGTGGTGCCGTTGCGCAGGCCCTCGGCGGAGTAGCCGCTCTCGGTGTAGGTGGCGCCGACCGTCACGCCCTCGTCGCGGGCGGCGTTGGTCTCCTTCGGCGCCGTGGTCTGGACGCGCACGGTCGCCGCGGCCGTTTCGCCGCCGGGTATCCGGGCGGTGCCGCGCAGGGTCACCACGCCGGGGTCGTCGAACGCGCCGTCGGCGGCCGGGTCCCAGGTGACCGGGAGGTCGGCCGTCCCGCCGTGCCGTCCCACGCCGATGACCGTGGCGGGCAGGTCGGGCCGGCCGCCGCTGTAGGTCTTGGCCCGGGCCGGCAGGGTGGCGGCGATGGTGTCCACGGTGACGACCGCCTCGGCCCGGACCGTGTGGCCGAGGGCATCGGTGGCCCGGCCCTTGACGCGTACCGTCCCGGGTTTGCTCCAGCGTGAGTCGGAGGGCAGCGTCCACTCGACGGGGAGCGCACCCCGGGCGCCGTCCGGGAACACGGGCTTCACGGTCCCGGGCAGTTCCGGGGCGCGCCCGGGGACCGTGAAGGCCTTGGCCGGCTCCGTGCCGAGCACCGTCTCGTCGGTGACGCCCCAGCGCTGGTTGGCGTTGGAGGTCGGGAGGTGGGCCGAGACCCGGGCGCCGTCAGCCGTCGACTGTCCGGCGACGTCGAGGAGACGGCCCGTCGCGGCGTTCACGAAGGTCCAACTGCCGTCGCCGGTGGTGGACATGATCCAGCGTCCGGCCGGTGTGTCCCTGTCTTCGAGTACGGCCTCGTCGTCACGGACGGCCAGGTGCCTGCCGTCGGCGGCGTTGACGAGGGCGTAGCGGTCACGGTTGCCGTTGCCGCGCGTCAGCCGCTCGACGGACCAGAGTTGCGACGCGGCGGCCGGGTCGGCCGTGCGCACGACGACGCCGTCGCCCTCGGCGGACGGTGTCAGGGACCTGCCGCTCTGGGTGCCCTGGAGGCGGTAGACGTGACCGGCCTTGACCAGCGCGGCGTCCTTCGCGGTGCCGGACACGCCCTCGACGACGAGGGTGGTGACCGACTTGGCGGGAACCGTCACGGTGGCGGAGCCGTCCTCGACCTTCACGGGTGCGCCGCGGACGAGAGCGCCGTCGTGGCTGGTCACCACGGGCGTCACGGTGGCATCACGAGCGACCCGCCGGAACTTCGTCAGGTCCAGGGTCACCGCACGGGGGGCGGTGCCGTTGTTGACGTGCACCACCGTCGCCCCGCGGCCGGACTTGCGTACGGCGGCGACGCTGGAGGGGTCGTCGACCTTGACGAAGTGGTCGCCGGGGCGGATGTGATGGGTGAAGTTGCGCAGGGTGTGGAACTTCGTGTTGGCCTTGATCGGGCAGGTCTCCAAGGTGTCCTCGGAGGTGCAGTTGAACGGGATGTGGATGCTGCCCCAGTTCTTGCCTGCCTGCGCCTGGGGGATGGAGTCCTCGACCGGCTGCCACAACACCCAGGCGGAGGGCTCCAGTTCACGGATGTCCTCGACGATCCGGGTGGCGATGCCGAGCCCGGGTTCCATGCCGGTGAAGTCGGTGCCGGTCCCCCAGGTGCCCTCGACCTCGCTCATCCAGAACGGCTTGCCGGCGGCCTTTGCGCTGTCGCGGGCGCTGGTGCGCATGCCGGTGCCGTAGGTGTGCACGTTGAGCTGGTCGACGGCGGCCCGGGCCGCGCTGTCGTAGGCGTTCCAGTTGCGGACGAAGGTGGTGGGGTTGGTCTCGTCCATCGCGGAGATCGTGGCGTGCGTCCTCGCCTTGCCCAGGGCGCGTCGCAGGGCCAGGACGACCTTCTGCTGGAGTTCCGGACCGGCGTGCGCGCCTTCCTGGCGTCCGCCGGTGGGCTGTCCGTCGGCGCCGATCTGGGTGCCCCAGTAGGTGGTGTTGGGCTCGTTGAGCGGGGCGATGGTGTCGAACGAGATGCGGTGCTTCTTCTCCAGCTGGTCGGTCACCTTGACCAGGTAGGTGGCGAAGTCGTCGACGCGGTCCGCCCGTATCTGGTCGGTGCCCGCGTCGAAGCCGCCCGAGACGTAGCCGCTCACGGTCTGGAACCAGGGCGGCGAGTTGCTGAACGCCTCCCAGCGGGTCACCTTGCTCTTGACGCGGTCCACCCACCAGCGCTGGCCCGCGTCGGCGGACCAGTCCCAGTGCCCGGGGTCCTCAGGGTTCCACCAGTCGGTGTCCTCCCGGGTGGTGCCCTCGGGAGCCTTCCAGAAGCCGTCCATCGTCGCGCCGGTCTTCATGTAGTCCTTGCGGACGTCGGGGGCGTTGCCGCCGCCGATGTTGTAGCGCGCGATGTTGAGGCGAAGTCCGTCCTCGCCGAACAGCATGTCGGCGAGCTTGTGCCGGATGGGTTCCGGGTAGCGGCCGGTGATGTTGGCGAACCAGACGAGGCTCGTGCCCCACCCTTCGAACTCCTGCTGCCGGTAGGACGGGTCGATCCGTACCGTGACCGCGCTCGCCGGCGGATCCGCGGCGGCAGCGGTGGCATGAGGCGCGGCGACGAGGCCCACGCCGAGTGCCAGGGGGACGGTGATCGCCAGTGCCGTTCGGGCGAGGCGATGTCTGCTGGACATGGATTCCCTTCGGGAGCGAACAGAACCGCGCAGAGTCGATCGAGCTTCCCGAATGTTTTAGGACGGCAATCAACACGTCAAGAGGTGGGGCGAGTTGGAAACCGGCACGCTGCCGTGCACGCATGAGATGAGCATCGCCGCTCGTGACGTCGGTGCACGGGAGCCGGGCCTTCGACTGCCGACCGGCATGTGCGATGCCGCGTCCCGCTACAGGGACGCGGCATCGCGATGTGACCTCAGTGCTTGTGACTCAGTGCTTGAAGACGTCCTTGGTCTTCTCCTTGGCCTGCCGGGCGTCACCCTTCGACTGCTCCGCCTTGCCCTCGGCCGTCAGGCGCTCGTTGCCCACCGCACGGCCGATCGTCTCCTTGGCCTTGCCCTTGGCCTGCTCGGCCTTGGCCTTGCCCTTCTGCTCTCCAGCCACGGTTCGCTCACTCCAAGTCGTGTCCGACTACGCGGTCACCGCACCGAGTGACCGGAGAAGCGGCAGCTCAAACGTGCCGTGCGGTCGTCGGGCCCGTGAGAGCCTTGCCCTGATCATGATCAAGGTGACGAGCCCGGAGGACGGGGCATGACCATCAACCGACCGGGACTGCCGTGGGACCTGCCGACGGCCGAGGTGCTGTGGGCGCGCTGGGCGCTGATCGCCGTACTCCGGGCCACCACGGAGAGCGAGCGGCGGGGTCTGCACCGCACCGGGACCTGGGTGGACGACGAAGGGCTGCGTCTGGACGACTGCGGAAGCACGTGGTGGACCCTCGCGCCTCGGGGTGAGGGGCGGTACGTGCTGTACGGAGAGGACGAGTCGAGCGGCGTCAAGTGGCACCGGCCGCCGGTCGACATGCTCGCGGGCGGACCCGGCTGGCTCCCCCACGAGCGGCTGAGGGACCTGTTGAGCGGATATGAGCTGGGCTGTGTCTACTGGCACGAGAACGGCACGTGGGCACGAGCCCCGTACCCCGGCACCCTGGACGACGACGGGCTCGACTGCGGCATGAGCCGCTTCACCGACCGGGCCGATGTGCTGCGCACGATCGCCGACGAGGATCACGGCGCCACGTCGGCCCACGACGCCGAGGCGCTGCTGGCCCACGCCGAGGGCTATCGGCTGACCACGGAGCTACTGATGTCCCTGACCAGCGACCCGGACCGGCGGCAGCGGGACCGGCCCGCCATGACCCGGGCGCTGGAACTCGCACGCCTGAAGCGTCCCTGACCGCGGAGATCAGTGGCAGCACCCGTCGGCGTGCTCCGCGACCTCCAGACGGCAGAAGCAGGACGACCGGACCGGTACGTCGGCCAGTGCACTCACCATCTTGAGCTGGTGGGCGACCAGGGCCGCCTCGCCGGTCTTCCCGCTGCGCAGCAGGCATTCGTGGAAGCCGTGCAGGGCCCAGACGTTGCCCGGGTGCTGGAGAGGGCGGGGCAGCGTGTCGTCGAGGCCGAGGTCGGCGCGGTAGACGGCCTCCGCCTCCGCCACGCGACCCTGCTCCAGCAGCAGGGCGCCGTAGGCGTGGCGGGTGGGCTGCATCCATCCCCAGGGCTCGTCGTAGGGCAGGTTGTCGTCCAGCCGGACGGAGCGCTCCAGGGCCGCGAAGGCGACGTCGTACTCGCCCCGGCGGTATGCGAGTTCGCCGTCCAGCATGGCGGAGGCGATGGCGAGGATGTCGTGGCAGGTGTTGTTGAACAGCATCCGGGTCTCGGGCACCCGGCCGACCGCCTCGCGGAAAAGTTCGCGTTCGGACTCGGCCCGGTCGACCTCGCCGGTGGCGGAGAGGGCGACACCCCGGGCGTAGTGCCGCATGGCGACGGTCGTCGCGTAGAGCTCCGGGTCGGCGGGGGCGGGCAGTTCCAGGATCTCGGCCCAGCGGCCGAAGCGGATCAGGACATGAACGCGCATGGCCACGAACGCCTCCAGCCAGTCGGCCATCGGCGGGCTCTGGACTCGGAGCAGGTCGTCGGGGATGGCGGCTTCGAGCTGTGCGGCGGTGTCGAGGGCGACCTGCGCCTGGCCGAGGAACATCGCGCCGTAGATCTTGAAGTGGTGGTTGTGCGCCCGGTAGAGGGTGTAGAAGTTCATCGCGCCGGCCTGCCGGTGGTACTTCTCGTCGGCTGCGATCGCGTCGCTGTTGGCGGCGACGACCTGGCGGTAGTCACCGCACAGGACGTCCAGGTGTGAGGGCATGTGGAGCAGGTGCCCGGCGTCGGGCACGAGACCGCGCAGGCGGTCGGCGACGGTGAGGGCCCGCTCGGGTGCCGGGGACATCTCCATCAGGTGGATGTACAGGTGGAGGATGCCGGGATGCCGGAAGCCGGCCTCGGTGTCGAGGGCGGCTTCCAGCACGGCCCTGGCCTCGGTGGTCCGTGCGCCCTCGGCCGGCCGGCCGGTCCTGAGGTCCCACAGCTGCCAGGGGGTGAGGTTCATCGCCGCGTCGGCGTGCAGGGTGGCGATGTCCGGGTCGGAGGGCGCCAGGTCGTAGACGACGCGCATGGCGTCCGCGTAGGGCTCGTTCCACACGGAGCAGTCCTCGACGGCCTGCGACTGCGGATAGCGCGCCCGCAGCGCACGGATGAGGGCCTGCTCGACCGGGGTGGCGCGGGCGGCCTTCTGATGGGCCTTTTCCACGGCGGTGTGCGTGCGCTCGACGGTTCGCGTCAGTTCTTCGCCGTCGAAGAATTCCCAGGGCTTGTTGTAGTTCGGGCCGAGCGCGTAGGCGATACCCCAATAAGCCATGGCGCAGTCCGGGTCGGCCTCGGCGGCCTTTTCGAAGCAGGCGACGGCTTCCTCGTGGTGGAAAGCGTAGGTCCACATCAGGCCGCGGTCGAACCAGAGTTGGGCATCGGGAGAGGACGTGGTGACGGGACGGCGGTACGTGCCGAGGTCGTAGTAGTCGCCCATGGGCTTCTCCTGGGAAGGCGGCCGGGGCCGTGAGAATAGCGGTTGCGGACAACGCCTTCAGACTTTCGATAAATTATCGTATGTCCAGATTAGCGGTTCTCATTACGGCTGTCCGGGGACCGGGGCATGGTGGAAGGCATGACCGACTTTCCGAGTTTTCCGCCCGGCTTCGTGTTCGGAGCAGCGACCGCCTCGTACCAGATCGAGGGGGCCGTGCAGGAGGACGGACGCGGGCCGTCCATCTGGGACACCTACAGCCACACCCCTGGGCTGGTGGCGAACGGGGACACCGGTGATGTCGCCTGTGATCATTACCACCGGTACCCGCAGGACGTGGCCCTGCTGCGTGAGCTGGGCGTGGGCTCGTACCGTTTCTCGATCGCCTGGCCGCGGATCGTGCCGGACGGTTCCGGTCCGCTGAACGTCAAGGGGCTGGACTTCTACTCGCGGCTGGTCGACGAGCTCCTGGACGCGGGGATCGAGCCGGCCGCCACCCTCTACCACTGGGATCTTCCACAGGCCCTGGAGGACGTCGGAGGCTGGCGGGTGCGGGAGACCGCCGAGAGGTTCGGTGAGTACGCGGCCGTCGTCGCGGAGCACCTGGGCGATCGCGTGCCGCGCTGGATCACCCTCAACGAGCCCTGGTGCAGCGCCTTCCTCGGGTACTCCGTCGGCCGGCACGCCCCGGGCGCACGCGAGGGCCGTGGCGCGCTGGCCGCCGCCCACCACCTGCTGGTCGGGCACGGTCTGGCCGTGCGGGCGCTCCGGGCGGCCGGGGTGCGTGAGGTGGGTATCACCCTCAACCTCGACCACCACCTGCCCGCGACCGGCTCCCCCGCCGACCGGGCCGCCGTCACCCGTGCGGACACCCTGCACAACCTGATGTGGACCGAACCGCTTCTCGCGGGCCGTTACCCCGCGACCGAGGAGGAGACGTGGGGTGAGCTGATCAGCGCTCAGGACTTCCGGCGGGACGGCGACCTCGAACTCGTCTCGCGTCCCCTGGACTTCCTCGGCATCAACTACTACCGGCCGATCGTCGTGGCCGACGCCCCCCACCGGGAGAGCGATCCGGCGCGACGGGTCGCGACCGACAACCGGTACGCGGAGGTGCCCATGCCCGGCGTGCGGCGCACCGCCATGGACTGGGCGGTCGCACCCCACACGTTCACCGATCTGCTCGTGGGGCTCAAGGAGCGGTACGGCCAAGCCCTGCCGCCCGTCCTGATCACCGAGAACGGCTCCGCGGAGGACGACGAGGCCGTTCCGGACGGTGCCGTCCACGACCCGGACCGGGTCGCCTACCTGCGCGACCATCTCACCGCGCTGCGGGCCGCGATGGACGCCGGTGTGGAGGTGCGCGGCTACTACGTGTGGTCTCTCCTGGACAACTTCGAGTGGGCTTTCGGTTACGGCAAACGCTTCGGGATCGTGCGCGTCGACTACGCCACCCAGCAGCGGACACCGAAGGACAGCTACCACTGGTACCGGGCCATGATCGCCTCGCAGCGGCGGTGACGGGTCCCCTCAGACGCCGGCCAGGAGCTGAGGCGCGAGGATCTTGACCATGGTGTCGGTCCAGCGCAGCTGGCGGAGGGTCTGCGGGTGGCAGTCGCCGGCCGGCGCCAGGAGCGGCTCGTCCCGGGTGGCCTGTGCCACCCGGGCGAGCATCTGCCAGTGGAGCGAGTTGCGCGTGGCGGCCAGGTGCAGGTCCCGCAGGTCGTGCAGCAGGAGCAGCCCGGTCTCGGGGCGGCGGCCCAGGGCTTGGGAGGTCTTCTCCCGGAGCGCGGCCAGCGCCCCGGGAGACGGATCGCCGCGCGGGCCGGACAGGTCGAGTCCGTGGTCGCGTCCCGCGTCGGCCAGCCGGGCTGCGTGGTCGCGGGACCAGCGGGCGACGTCCAGGGCGACATGGTGGAACGCGTGGTCGGTGCGGTGCCGAGCGGCGGCTGCCAGCAGGTCCTGCTCCAGGTCGCGTTCGCCGTCGTGGAGGAGTCGCAGGGTGATGGCAATGCCGGTCATGAGCCGCTCCCCGACGTCTCGGTCCGTGCTCCGGTGCCGTTCGCTCGGCGGGTCACGAGCGTGACGCGGGCCGCGCCGGCCTTGAACAGGGGCTGTTTGGAGACCGGGTCCCAGTCGGTGACGGTGGTCTCGTTGGCTGCGCGGCCCGGGCCGCCCTCGGGCGGCCGGTGGCCCGCCGGGGTGTCCCAGTAGCCGTAGTGGAAGGGCAGGAACACCATGCCGTCACGGATCGCTGTGGTGCGCAGCCGGGCCCGGACCGCCCCGCGCGCGGTGGTGACCTGCACCAGGTCGCCGTCCGCGAGCCCTTGGCTCGAGGCCTCGGCGGGCGAGATCTCCGCCCGGACGTCCGGCGCCGCCGCGTTCAGCTCGGGGGCGCGGGCGGTCTTCGTACGGGTGTGGAAGTCTGCGTCTCGGCCATGTTGTGCCCGAACAGGGCGACGGTGTCGGCGTGGTCGATGTCCTCGTACGAGCCGGGCTGCCCGTCGCAGCCGAACGTCTCCTTCAGCGCCTCGGCGGCCGTCGCCGTGCACAGCCGGGTGTTGCCGTCCAGGTGGTTGGTGCCGATACCGGCGCGGGCGAGGACGGCCAGGGTGTAGCACTCCTCCAGGAACAGCTGGCCGGTGGTGTGGAAGCCGATGGAGCCCGGGCCCTTGTCGTCGAGCAGCTGCCGGGTGCGGGCCGCGGTCCGGTCCATGGCCGTGTCCCAGTCGCACTCCACCAGTCGGCCGTCCCCGCGGACGAGGGGTCTGGTGAGCCGGTCCGGGGAGGCGCCCGCCTGCCAGCCGTAGAGGTCCTTGGGTCCCAGGCGCCCGCGGTTCACCCGGTCCGCGGCCCGGCCCCGGACGCCCACGATGCGGCCCTCGCGCACCGCTATGTCCATGGCGTCGCCGTTGGAGTGCAGCAGCGAGGCGGCCTGCACCCACCGCTCCACGTCCCGTTCACCCACTCCCGCCGCGAGGTGCGTGTCGGTCCGGGACGGCCAGGCGGTGCCGGGCGCGTACGGCGTACGCATGCCCCAGACGTCGGTGATCCGGTCGGCCGAGCTGTTCTCGGTCCCACCTCCCACGGACGACGGCACCGTGGTCCTCGAGTACCCGGCCGGGCACCAGTGACACGAATTGCGCAGATGGACACATAGGGCACACGCCGACGGAGAGGCGCCCATCATCTTGTCGTTCGATCGGGGGAGCACCTGGGCGAGTGGGGTGGCCCGCCCAACTCCCGCTCCCTAGGATGTACTTCCTGTCCAGCCAGTCCGTTGGCGCGGCACCTTGCAGGGGGAACGATGCACTCCGAGAAGCAGTTGTCCACCGAGATCGACGCGAACGTGCCGACGGCAGCGCGCATGTACGACCACTACCTGGGCGGCAAGGACAACTACGCGGCGGACCGCGCGGCGTGCGAGGAACTCGACAAGGTCGTGCCCAGCACGCGCCGCCTCGCCCTGAACAACCGGCGCTTCCTCCAGCGGGTCGTGAAGACCCTCTCCGAGGACTACGGCATCCGCCAGTACCTGGACCACGGGTCAGGCCTGCCGACGCAGGACAACGTCCACCAGGTCGCCCAGCGCATCGATCCCACGACCCACGTGGTCTACGTCGACAACGACCCCATGGTGCTGGTCCACGGCCGTGCGCTGCTGGAGCAGGACGAGCGCACGGCCGTCATCCACGCGGACATGCGCGACACCGACCTGATCTTCGGCCACGCCGACACCAAGCGGCTCATCGACTTCGACGAGCCGGTGTGCGTGCTTTTCAACTCGGTGTTCCACTGCATCCCGGACAGCGACACCGACGGACCGCTCGCGGTGGCGCGCCGCGTTCGGGAGCGGCTCGCGCCCGGCAGCTTCATGCTGATGTGCCAGCTGGTCAGCGAGGATCCGGAGGTCCGCGCCTTCGTCACGAACTTCATGGACCAGGCGACGCAGGGCAACTGGGGCCGCGTGCGGGAACCGAAGGACGTGCAGACGTACTTCGAAGGCCTGGAGATTCTCGAACCGGGGCTCGTGGAGGTGTCGACCTGGCGCCCCGACACCGAGGTGGCGCCCCGTCAGCTCACGCACGAGTGGATCGAGTTCGGCGGAGTCGGGCGGATTCCCCTGGAGAAGTGACGATCGGTGCGGGGGGGGGGCCGGGGGCCGGCCCCGGCCCGGACGGAGGGGCGGGGGTGGGGGGGGACCAGCGGGGGCGCACCCACCGCCGCCCCGGGGAA
>NZ_JBHJPX010000007.1:422067-429370 GCF_042262425.1 Streptomyces sp. NPDC056373 | reverse complement strand
ATACCCGCCGTGGGTCTGGCGGCCGGCGTGCTGGGCCGTCTCCCCGGCTATATTTTCGTTGCCGTCGGCGCGGGGGACGGTCGCCGTCCCGCGCCCGGAACGATCGTCAGGGGTAGCGCTGCTCCATCGTCTGCCGCAGCAGCTCCAGCGAGTCGCGGGGCTTGAGCGCCTCGTCCGCGAGCCGGTCCAGCGCGATCCGGTACTCCTCGGTCTCGTCGCGGTCCTCGAGGAAGTTCGCGCTCTTGATGTGCTCCAGGTAGACCACGTCGGGCAGATCGAGGCCGCCGAAGCGCAGGTATGTGATCGGAATGGCCGGGGCCGAGGCGTTGGTGACGGTCAACGGCACGATCTGCAGCGTCACATTGGGGCGTTCGGCCATCTGCACGAGGTACGCGAGCTGCTCCCGCATCACCTCGGCACTGCCCAGGACGCGCAGCAGCACGGACTCGTCGATGATCGCCCACAGCTGCGGGGCGTCGGCCCTTGACACCAACCGGGCGCGGTGCCTGCGCAGTTCGACGCGGCGCTCCACCTCACCGGCCGGCGCGTTCGGCAGGCCGCGCTCCACCACGGCCCTGGTGTAGGCCGGGGTCTGCAGCAGGCCGGGCACGTACTGGATCTCGAAGGTACGGATGGTGGCGGCGGCCTCCTGCAGTCCGACCAGCCGGTCGAACCACTCGGGCATCAGCCGCTTGTCGTACCGCTGCCACCAGCCCGGCTCACCTGCTCGCTGCAGCAGCTTGAGCAGTACCGAGACCTCGTAGTCGTCGGTGCCGTACAGCTCGAGCAGCGTGCGGACGTCGTTCTCCGTCGGCGGGCGGCGGCCCTTGCCCGACTCGATGCGGGACAGCTTCGCGGCGCTGAACCCGGCAGCGCGCGCCGCCTGGTCCTGGGCGAGCCCGGCGTCCTCCCGGAAGCCGGCGAGCTGCACACCGACCAGCATCTTCAGCAGAGTCGGCGCCGGCTCGGGCCTGTCCAGGTAGGGTTCCAGACGGGAGATGCGATGCGACGCGGCGGACATCCTGACTCCCAGCAGACCGGCACAAGGGCGATTTACACTATCGCACTTCACCAGGTCTTCACGCATCCACCAAGCAGCCCGGTAGAAGTAGGGAGTTGGGCTCCGCTTCTCCCCCCGGGGCGTGCCACCGCAGGCGAGACGACACCGGTCCCGCGGAGCAGGTCTTCGAACTACAGCAGGTGGTCGAACTCGCCGTCCTTCGCGCCGGCGAGGAACGCCGCCACCTCCGCCGACGTGTAGACCAGGGCGGGGCCGTCGGGGTCACGGGAGTTGCGCACGGCGATCCCCCCGTCCACGAGGGGGGCGACTTCGACGCAGTTGCCCTCGGCGTTGCTGTGCCGGCTCTTGATCCAGCAGGCGTCCAACGAGCTGGCCTGCACTCCGTTTCGCACTGGTGGCACCGCAGTCTCCTAGCTGTTCTCGTTCCCCACCGGGCACGGTGCGCCCGGCCGTTCACCCGGGAGCGGCCGCACACCTTCGACCGCACCCGCCCCGGCTTGCGTACCCACAACGGCCGGATTTTCACGCAATTTCTCGTGCAATTGCACGCGAGCGCCTTCAGCGTGGATAATAGCTGCGGCGTCAACCCCCGGGTGAGCGCCGTGTCCTGACGTCGCATCGGGGAGATGCCGTGTCATCACCTGCGCAGCACGTGCTCCGGCCGCCGAGTGGGGCTGCGGCGCACGCAGGCGCACCCGGGGCGAGTCATACCGCGCCGGCCGGTCCGCACACGGCCGTGCCGTACGGGCTCCCGCCCTCGGAGCCGAAGACACTGCCGCAGTTCTCAGGCGCCCTGTCCGCCTCGGCCGCCCTGCGGGTCGAGTGCAGCAGGGAGGGGTTCGCCCGAGTTCGGTCCTTCACCCGCGACACCCTGCACGGCTGGTCACTCGACCACCGCTGTGACGACGCGACCCTCGTCATCACCGAGCTCGCCGCCAACGCCGCGACGCACGCAGCGCCGAGAACCCCCGGTGTGCCGGAGATCCGGCTCGGATTCCTCCTGGACCCCGGCCATCTGCTGGTCACGGTCTCCGACCTCGACGACCACCCGCCCGTGTTCGCGCCGACCGGCGTCGCCCTGGAGGAGCACGGCCGGGGGTTGTGCATCGTCGACGCCCTGTCCGAGGAGTGGGGCTGGTCCCCCGGCGCCCCCGCGGGCAAGACGGTCTGGGCCCGGTTGTCGACCCGGCCGGCCGCACCCTGTCCCCCCATCTGACACGACTGCCGCGGAAAGGCCCCTCGCCATGCGCAGCGCTTCGACGGAACACCCGAGCAGCGAGCGCCCCGAGCGCCCCGACGCCCTCACCGGGACGGTCCGGAACGCGCCGCTCACAGCACTGGACCGCGTGCCGTGGGGCGACATCCAGGACTCCACCGGCTCGGCGGCGGCCATTCCCCTCCTGCTCAACGGCATCGCCGCGGGCGATGCCGACACCGCCCGCTCCGCCCTCGACGACCTGCGGAAACGGATCTGCCAGTTCGGTTTCGTCGTGGAGCAGGCGACGGCGGCCACTGTTCCGTTCCTGTGGGAGCTGGCCAAGCTGCCACAGGTGACCTGCCGTGCCCAGATCATCCGGCTCCTCAAGAGCATCGCTGACGCCCGGCAATGGGAGAGCACCGCCGCCGTCTATCCGAAGCTGCTGAACCACCGGGAGAACCCGGTGGTGTGGGAGCGAGCGGCCCGCCAGGCCGTGCGGGCCCGGCGCGGCGACCTCGGCCGGCTGCTGGCGGACGAGGACCGTGAGATCGCCCGTGCCACGAACGAGCTGGCCCGCTCGCTGGGCGCCTGAAACCGTCGTACGTTGTGCGGTGGGCAGGGAGCCACCGCGGGTCCTCGGACGTGATGAAACGGTGAGAACCCCCTGTCACCATGGGTGATGCCCCTCGCCTCCCGGAGCCCGGCAGTGTAGACATGGCACATGGTCCGACTCGTGGGTCGATCCGGGACTCGATCGCCCCTGCGGCCCGGCGCTGCGCCGACGGCACGGCAGCGGCGGGAGGCGGGCCCGTCGCGGTGGCAACCGGTGGCGGGGCTGCGGTCGGTGCTGGGCGGACGCAGCGTCGCCGGACAGGTCTTCCTGCTCGTCGTGGTGATCGTGCTGCTGCTGGTGGTGGCGGCCGTCGTGGCGCTGGTGCTGCAGGTGCGGCACGACACGACGCAGGAGGCCCGCAACCGTTCGCTCGCGGTCGCTGAGACCTTCGCCAACGCACCGGGCACCGTCGAGGCACTGCAGAGCCCTGATCCCACCGCCGTGCTCCAGCCACGTGCCGAAGCCGCCCGGGAGCGGTCGAAGGTCGACTTCATCGTCGTCATGAACACCGACGGGATCCGCTACACCCACCCCAAGCCGGACCGGATCGGTAAGAAATTCGTCGGGACGATCGCGCCGGCGCTGGCCGGAAGGTCGTTCACCGAGGAGATCGACGGCACCATCGGCCAGCTCGTCCAGGCGGTCGTACCCGTGAAGGACCAGGACGGCCGGGTCGTGGGCCTGGTCTCGGCGGGGATCACGACCAAGAACGTGGGCGGGACCGCCGACCGGCAGCTGCCGCTCGTGCTCGCGGCCGCCGCCGCGGCGCTCGCCCTGGCGACGGCGGGTGCCGCGCTGGTCAGCCGGCGGCTGCTGCGGCAGACCCACGGGCTCGGGCCGCACGAGATGACCCGGATGTACGAACACCACGACGCCGTGCTGCACGCCGTGCGCGAGGGCGTGCTCATCGTCGACGACGGGGGCACGCTGCTGCTCGCCAACGACGAGGCGCACCGGCTGCTCGGGCTGCCGGCCGACGCCGAGGGCCGGCACGTCCTCGGTCTGGGTCTCGACCCGGGCATCGCCGACCTGTTGGCCTCGGGCCGGGTGGCCACGGACGAGGTGCACCTGGTCGGGGACCGGCTCCTCGCCGTCAACCAGCGGACCACGGACCGTGCGGGGGTCCCGCCCGGCAGCGTCGCCACCCTGCGCGACTCCACGGAGCTGCGAGCCCTGTCCGGGCGGGCCGAGACCGCGCGCGAGCGGCTCAACATGCTGTACGACGCCGGAGTGGGCATCGGGACCAGCCTGGACGTGACCCGCACCGCCGAGGAGCTCACCGAGCTGGCCGTGCCCCGGTTCGCCGACTTCGTCACCGTGGACCTGTTCGACGCGGTTCTGGGCGGCGGGCAGCCGAACGCGGCGGCCGCGCTCAGCCGGACCGCGGTGAGCGGGATCCGCAAGGACGCGCCGCTCTATCCGGCCGGGCAAAGGATCAGGTTCGTCGAGTCCTCCCCGCAGGGCCGCAGCCTCGCCACGGGCAGCCCCGTCCTGGAGCTCCGGCTGGGCGAGGCCCCGGGCTGGCAGGCGCAGGACCTGGAGCGCTCCGCGCAGATCGTCGCTTACGGCATCCACTCGCTGATCACCGTGCCGCTGCGGGCCGGCACGCTGATACTCGGCGTGGTGAGCTTCTGGCGCTCCGAGAAGCAGGAGCCCTTCGACACGGACGAGCTGGCCCTGGCGGAGGAGCTGGTCGCGAGGGCCGCCGTCTCCATCGACAACGCCCGCCGCTACACCCGCGAGCACAGCATGGCGGTGACGCTCCAGCGCAGCCTGCTCCCCCGCAACCTGCCCGAGCAGGATGCCCTGGAGATCGCCTACCGCTATCTTCCGGCGCAGGCCGGTGTGGGCGGCGACTGGTTCGACGTGCTGCCGCTGTCGGGGGCCAGGGTCGCGCTCGTGGTCGGGGACGTCGTCGGCCACGGGCTGCACGCCGCGGCCACGATGGGGCGGCTGCGCACCGCGGTGCACAACTTCTCCGCCCTCGATCTGCCGCCCGAGGAACTCGTCGCCCTGCTGGACGAGTTGGTCGGCCGGATCGACCAGGACGAGACCGAGGAGGACGGCAGCGCCCCGGTCACCGGAGCGACCTGTCTGTACGCCGTCTACGACCCGGTCTCCCGACGCTGCACCGTCGCCCGGGCCGGACACCCGCCGCCGGCGCTGATCCACCCCGACGGCGGCGTGGAGTTCCCCGACGTGCCCGCCGGTCCCCCGCTGGGGCTCGGTGGCCTGCCGTTCGAGACGGCGGAGCTGGAACTGGCGGAGGGCAGCCGGCTCGTCCTCTACACCGACGGGCTGGTCGAGGACCGGGAGCGGGACATCGACGTCGGGCTGGAGATGCTGCGCGAGGCGCTGGGCCGGGCCGGGCAGTCCCCGGAGGACACCTGCCGGGTCGTGCTCGACTCGCAGCTCACGGCCCGCTCCAGCGACGACATCGCACTGATCGTGGCCCGTACCCGGGCTCTGACCGCCGAGCACGTCGCGGAGTGGCCGGTGCGGGCCGACCCGGCCGCCGTGGGCGAGGTGCGGGCGGCGGTCAGCCGGCAGCTGGCCGAGTGGGGCCTGGAGGAGCTGACGTTCAGCACGGAGCTGATCCTGAGCGAGCTGGTCACCAACGCGCTGCGGTACGGCGGCGGCCCGATGCGCGTGCGGATGCTGCGGGACCGCAACCTGATCTGCGAGGTGTTCGACAGCAGCAGCACCTCTCCGCACCTTCGGTACGCGACCATGACGGACGAGGGCGGGCGGGGCCTGTTCCTCGTGGCGCAGCTCGCGGAGCGCTGGGGAACGCGCTATCTGCCCGCGGGGAAGGTGATCTGGGCGGAGCAACCCCTGCCATAAGGGCGGCCATGGGCTGGCCATAAAGTAGCCTTATGAGCTCATAGACCGGACCCTCGTACCGGGTTAGGCATGCCTTAGTTTAAGCTTCCCGTTGAGATCGCTTGTCGCCGCTCGAAGGGAACCTGACCATGCCCCGCCCCCTGCGGGTCGCCATCGTCGGATCCGGCCCCGCCGGGATCTACGCCGCCGACGCCCTGCTCAAGTCCGAGGTGGCCGCCGAACCCGGTGTGTCCATAGACATCTTCGAGCGCATGCCGGCCCCGTTCGGCCTGATCCGCTACGGCGTCGCTCCCGACCACCCGCGGATCAAGGGCATCATCACCGCCCTGCACCAGGTGCTCGACAAGCCGCAGATCCGGCTCTTCGGCAACGTGGACTACGGCACGGACATCGGCCTGGACGACCTGCGCGCGCTCTACGACGGCGTGATCTTCGCCACCGGCGCCACGGCCGACCGGGCGCTCTCGCTGCCGGGCATCGACCTCGACGGCTCGTACGGCGCCGCGGACTTCGTGTCCTGGTACGACGGCCACCCGGACGTGCCGCGCACCTGGCCGCTGGAGGCGGAGAAGGTCGCCGTGCTCGGCGTCGGCAACGTCGCGCTCGACGTCGCGCGCGTCCTGGCCAAGACGGCGGACGAGCTGCTGCCGACCGAGATCCCGGCCAACGTCCACGAGGGCCTGAAGGCCAACCGGGCCAAGGAGATCCACGTCTTCGGCCGCCGCGGCCCGGCGCAGGCCAAGTTCAGCCCGATGGAGCTCCGGGAGCTGGACCACTCCCCCAGCATCGAGGTCATCGTCGACCCCGAGGACATCGACTACGACGAGGGCTCGATCACCACGCGGCGCGGCAACAAGCAGGCCGACATGGTGGCCAAGACCCTGGAGAACTGGGCGATCCGCGACGTCGGCGACCGGCCCCACAAGCTCTTCCTGCACTTCTTCGAGTCGCCGGTCGAGGTCCTCGGCGAGGACGGCAGGGTCGTGGGTCTGCGCACCGAGCGCACCGAGCTCGACGGCACGGGCAACGTCAAGGGCACCGGCACCTTCAACACCTGGGACGTGGGCGCGGTGTACCGCGCGGTCGGCTACCTGTCCGACAAACTCCCCAAGCTCCCCTGGGACATCGACTCCGGCACCGTTCCGGACGAGGGCGGCCGGGTCGTTCAGGAGACGGGCGAGCACCTGCAGTCGACGTACGTCACCGGCTGGATCCGGCGCGGCCCCATCGGCCTCATCGGGCACACCAAGGGCGACGCCAACGAGACCGTGGCGAACCTGCTCGACGACTACCGCAACGACCGGCTGCACACGCCGGCCACCCCCGAGCCCGAGGCCCTGGACGCGTTCCTCGCCGAGCGCGGCATCCGCTTCACCACCTGGGACGGCTGGTACCAGCTGGACGCCGCGGAGAAGGCTCTGGGCGAGCCCGAGGGCCGTGAGCGCGTGAAGATCGTCGAGCGCCAGGACATGCTGCGTGCCAGCGGCGCCTGACCCTTCACACCTGACCTCTCACATCGCGCAGGGCGGGGGGGGGTGGGAAAACACCCCAACCCCCCCCCCGGGGGGATTAGTAGGGTTAAAAAAAGGAGGGTTAAACAAACCAAAAAAAAACCAAACACAAAAAG
>NZ_JBHJPX010000007.1:83060-422057 GCF_042262425.1 Streptomyces sp. NPDC056373 | reverse complement strand
GTTGGTTTGCTGGGCGCCTATCAAATTAAAATCTTTCTCTAATATTGGGGGGGGGGGTTTTTGTTTCATAACCCCCCCCCCCCCGCCCTGCTGCGTACTTGAAGCGTGTACGATCCGGATGCTTCACCGAACCATCACATCGCCTTCACCTGAAGGCCATGCAGGGGGGACGAACGTCCATGCGTATACGCCTTGTCGCCACCACGGCCGTCGCCGCCGGAGCTCTCACCGCCCTTACGGCGGTTCCGGCCCAGGCCGCCGAGTACGACTCCGCGCTGAAGATCCGGGGCATCCAGTACGACGCTCCCGGCAGCGACTCGAACCGGTGCTCGGGCGGGAACACCGCCGCGGAGTACCTGACCATCGAGAACTACTCGCGCTCCACGACCGTGAACCTCAAGGGGTACGTCGTGAAGGACGCCGCGGGCAACAAGTTCACCTTCACCGCGAGCCACACCCTGCAGCCGGGTGACTACGTGAAGCTGCGCGGCGGCAACGGGGCCGACTCCGACGCCAAGAACGTCGTCTACCGCGACAACTGCAACTTCATGTGGAACAACGACAAGGACACCATCTACGTGTACAAGCCGTCCGGCAGCCGTGCCGACGTGCACTCGTACACCAAGCGCGGCTCCGACGCGGACGGCAACGGGTACATCACCTACCACGGCTGATCCCTTCGCCGGACCGGCTGCCCGCCCCTCTCCTGAGGGGCAGGCAGCCGGCGGTCCAGGCAGGCGCGCGGGCCCGTGAGGTCGGTGCCCCGGGCCAGGGGCTTCGCGGGCCGTCCGGTGTGCTGGGCTCAGACCTCCAGGTCGGCTTCGATGCGGCGCAGTTGGTGGCGGGCCATGGCGAGGTTGGCCCGGCTGCCGTCGAGCACGAGGTAGAGGAAGAGCCCGCTGCCACCGCGCCCCTTCAGGAGGCGGATGAGGTGGTACTGGGTGTTCAGGGTGATCAGGATGTCCTCGATCTCCTCCTTCAGTCCCAGGTGCTCCATGGTGCGCAGCTTGGATCGCACGACGTCGGTGTTGCCCGCGGCGGCGACTTCGAGGTTGAAGTCCTTGGTGCCGCCCAGGGTGCCGAGGGCCATGCCGCTGGTGTAGTCGACGAGGGCGGCGGCCGTCGCTCCGTCGATGGAGCTCAGGCATTCCTTCAGCGCGGTCTCCGTGTTGGCCATGCGCTCGGTTCCTTTCCTTCGGTCTTCTGCTTCGGTGGGTCGGAAGGTTCGGGTGGGTTCAGATGCCGGTCTGCGGGCGCGGCAGGTGTGTGGGCCGCTGCGGAGTGCGTACCGGGAGGGTGCCGATGGGGCGGTCCGCGGCCGTGGGCACCGTCGCGAGATGCTCTTCGGACGCCGGCCGGTCGGCGTGGCGGCCGGTGCCCGGGCCCACGCGCGTGGCGAGCAGGTCGGCGATCCGGGCGCCGCTGCGCCGGCCTTCGAGGTGGAGGCGGCCGACGTTGACGCGGTCCTCGGCGAGAAGGGTGAGTACGGCGGTGGTTCCTGCGGCGTAGGTGGCGACGTAGCCACCGGAGCCCCGCACCAGCAGTTCGCGGAAGTCGCCGCGGGCGGCGGCGTCGGTCATGCGGTGGGCGACACCGAGGGCGGCGGCGGTGAGCGCCGCGAGTCCCTCCGGTTCGGTGTCCGGCACGTCGTGGGCGAGGACCAGTCCGTCGACGGTGGCCGCGAGGGAGCCCGTCAGCCGGGGTATGCGGGTGCGGAGCCGACGCAGTTCGTCCAGGACGTCGGTCTCGACGGCCATGAGCAGTCTCCTTTCGGCACGCTGTCTTCGCGCGCGGATCACAGTGCCTCCAAGGCGTGCAGGAGCCGTCGCAGGAATGCGGTGTCGGGCTCGTCCGGTGCGGTGGGACGAGGAGGGGGGCCCGGCTCGGCGGACACGGGAGCGGGGGCTGGGGTCGGGGCGGGGGTGGGGACCAGGGGGGCTACGGGAGCCACCAGTCCGGCGGCGGCGAGGCGGCGGAGTTCGACGAGGGTGTGGAAGGTGCGGCAGGCCAGGGCCGTGGCGATCTGGGCTGCGGTGCGGACACCGTCGACCTGGGCGAGGGTCCGGCCGCGGCGGGCCGGCAGGTCGGCGGCGTCCGGGCCGGGCACGCGGGCGAGAGGAGCGCGGTCGACGGCGGGTTCGGGCCATATACGGTGCAGCAGTTCGCGACGGCGTCTGGACTCACGCAGGACGCTGTCCACCGGGACGGCCCGGACCGCTCCGAGCCAGTGTGCGGCTCCGGGGCGGAACCGGAGAGCCGGTCCGTCGTGGGCGAGGACGAAGTACGCGGCGTCGAAGAGGGCTCCCAGGTGGCACAACTCCAGCGCCCCGACGGGGAGCCGGCCGCTGTCCACCAGCTGCCGTCCGACGCGGCAGCGGCGCCCGGCCTGGTCGATCGCCTCCCACCAGCCGTCCGGGGCGAGCGCACCGCTGTGGGTGAGCAGGTCGCCGAGGTCGGGGGTGACGGCGGATTCGACGTGGACGACGTGTCCCGTGGCGAGGTAGACGATCCCCGACTCCGTGGACAGGGCACCGGTCGCCCCCTGCTCGGCGAGGGTGCTCAGCAGGGCCGAGGCTGGTTCGTCCGTGCGCGGGACCCGGGTCGGTGTGGTCATCCGAGCACCAGCCGGTCCGTCAGCTCGGCCAGCCGGATGCGGGCCAGGGCCAGGTTCCCTTCGCTGCGGTCGAGCCACAAGTGCACGAACACGGTGCTGTCGAAGGTCGTGGTGACGAACCTGAGCAGGTGGTACGAGTCGGCGTTCGTGATGATCAGGTCCTGCACGGGGGGCTCCTTGCCGGCCGGCCCGTCGGGCTCGCCGGGAGCGCCGCCGGGCGAGGCACCTGCACCGTCGGCCGACGGTCCGGTGAGGGCGAGGGCGCCGCTCTCGGTGGCGAGGCGGGCGAGTTCAGCGGTTTCCGCAGACGTCGCCTCCGCGTCGCCACCGGGTGCGTCACCCACCGCGCCCAGGGCTAGACCACTGATCCAGTCGACCACCGACGCCCCTCGAGCACCTGGCAAGCGCATGGCTTCCAGCAGACTCTCGTCGATTCCGGGCACGCCGAATCCCCTCCCCCTGCACGGCCGTTCCCGCGAACGTGAGCACGACACTACGGAATGTGGTGGGCGCAGGTGAACGCTTTGGCATTTTCCAAAGGAATGTGCAGTGAAGCGGGCGGGGGTGAACGGGGCTGATCGGAAGCGGGCAGGATGCATCGCGGGGCGCGTCGGCGCGCCCGGCCCCGTGGGCAGCCTCACAGGTCGGCCAGGATTGCGGGGGAAACGGAAGAAAACGTATCTTGACCTCCTGCTTTTCAGGTTCGTCAGGTGGAAGGTGCTTGCGTGGGACGTCGCGAGAAGCCGGTCGACCCCGACGCCGGCCCCGTGCAGCGGCTCGCGCACGATCTCCGTGTCCTGCGGGAGAAGGCGGGGAAGCCGCCGTACCGGGAGATGGCCGAGCGGGCCGGCTACTCCCTCACCGCGATGTCTCAGGCAGCAGCCGGCGATCAGCTGCCGTCGCGGGCGGTGGTGAGGGCCTACGCCGAGGCTCTGGATGCCGATCCGGACGAGTGGGAACGGCGCTGGCGGGAGGCGGACGCCGAGGTCCGGGTGCCCGCGCCGGACGAGAAGCCGCCGTATCGGGGACTGGCCCGCTTCGAGCCGGACGACAGCGGCCTGTTCTTCGGCCGGGAGGCGCTCGTCACCGAACTGATGGAGTGGGTGCGCGAGCACCGCTTCGTGGCGCTGTTCGGCGCGTCCGGAAGTGGCAAGTCGTCACTGCTGCGGGCGGGGCTGATCCCGAGACTGGGGCAGGCGGAGGGTGCGGGGCGGCCGGCGGTGATCCGTGTGCTCACCCCGGGTGAGCGGCCCGCTCTCACACACGAGAAGGTGTTCTTCCCCGGCGACGGCGACGGCGAGACATGGGTGATCGTCGATCAGTTCGAGGAGCTGTTCACCCTCTGCCACGACCGCGCGGAACGAGACAGGTTCCTGGATCTGCTGCTCGCGGCCCGTCGGCCGGAGAGCCGACTGCGCGTGGTGATCGCGGTCCGCGGCGACTTCTACGGCCACTGCGCCGATCACCGTGAGCTGGCGGAGACCGTCTCCCGGGCCGCTCTGCTGATCGGGCCGATGAGCCGGGACGAACTGCGCGAGGTGATCACCGGCCCGGCCGCCTCCGCCGGCCTGAACGTGGAGCGCGCTCTCACCGCCCGCATCATCGACGAGGTCGTGGACCAGCCGGGCGCACTGCCCATGCTCTCGCACGCACTCCTGGAGACCTGGCACCGCCGCCGCGGCCGACTGCTGACCCTGGCTGCCTACGAGGAGACGGGCGGCGTACGCGGCGCGATCGCCGCCACCGCGGAGGAGGCGTACGGGGGGCTGTCGGCGGAGCAGGGCAGGACTGCCCGGCGCATCCTGCTGCGGCTGATCGCACCCGGCGACGGCACGTCCGACACCCGTCGTCCGGCGTCCCGCGGTGAACTAGGCAGCGGCGCGCACGACGTGCTGGAACGTCTCGCCGCAGCCCGTCTGGTCATCCTGGACGGCGGCACCGTGGAACTCGCGCACGAGGCGCTGATCACCGGCTGGCCGCGCCTCGCCGACTGGATCGAGGAGGACCGGGAGCGGCTGCGCGAGCGGTGCCGGCTCGGTGAGGCGGCGCGCGGCTGGGAGGAGCTGGCAGGTGACTCCGGCGCGCTGTACCGGGGCACGCGACTGGCGCGGGCCGAGGAACTGTTCGCCCGGCGCAGGAGCGACGACCGGCCGGCGCAGCCGGAGGACGACCTCACGGCGCAGGAGCGAGCCTTCCTCACCGCTTCCCTCGCCGCCCGGGACACCGAACGGGAGGCCGAGACCCGCTCCGCGCGGCGGACGCGCTCACTGATCGTCGGTCTGTCCGTCTTCCTCGTGCTGGCGCTGACGGCCGGTCTGGTCGCCTGGCAGCGTGATCAGGTGAGCCAGGAGGAGGCCGCCAAGGCCGCCGCCCGCCGCCTGGCCACCGTGGCCGGCAGTCTGCGCTCCACCGATCCCCGTACCGCCGCCCTGCTCGGCGTGGCGGCATGGAGGACCGCCCCGCTCACCGAGTCCCGCTCGGCGCTGCTGGGTGCTCTGGCGCAGCCGGAACGCGATGCCTTCACCGACCCCCAGGCCGGCAAGGGCGTCCAGCGGTTCCTCACCGACGGCGGCCGGACACTGGTCAGCGTCGACGGCTCCGCGGTGACCGCCCGGAACGTGGCGACCCACAAGGTCACCGCTTCTCACCGGCTGCCGGGCGGTGGCGAGGTGGCCGACGTCGGGCCCGGCTCCCGGTACCTCGACGTCATCGGGCCGGACGGAGGCGAGATGCTGTGGGACCTGCCACGGGGCAGATCCGCCGCCGACCTGGGCGACGCCTATCCGCAGGGCAGTGCGCCCGACGGGAGCGCCTATCTCGCCGCGCTGCCGGACGGTCCGGGCGCGGTCCGGCTGCGCCGGACGCACGACGGCAAGGTCCTCTTCACCACGCGTATCGGGCGCACACTCACTTCGGCGGCCGTGGGCCCCGGTGGACGTCTGGTCGCCCTGTGTCCTGCCGAAGGGCCGCTCCAGCTGTGGGACACATCCGGCCGCACGCGGCTTCCGGGATCCTGGGACAAGGCGGACGCGACTTTGTGCGGCACCGGTTCCGGTGCGGACGGCGGTGCACGCCTGCTGCGGTTCAGCGCTGACGGCGGACGGCTGACCGCCGTCTACGGCACGAAGGCCGTGGTCTGGGACACCCGCAGCGGGCGCACGCTCGCCGAGATCGCCAGTGAGGGGGTCACCGGCTTCACCCAGGCCGCTCTCTCCCCCGACGGCGAGTTCCTCGCCGCGGCGGACGACCACGCACTCACCGTGTGGCGACTGGGCACCGGCGGCACGCAGGTCTTCCTCCGGCCGCTGTCCAAGGATGAGGCGAGCGGACTGACCTGGGACCCGGGCAAGCCCCGCCTCCTGCGCTACCTCGACGGGGCCACGGTCCACACCTTCGACCTGACCGACCGTCTCACCCCTCGGTGGCAGAGCACTCCGGCCGACCGGGGCGCGCTCAGCCCGGACGGCGCCGTCCTGGCCACCGTCGCCCGGTCCGGCGGCGGCTACCGTTTCGAGCTGCGTTCGACAGGCACGGGCACGGTCCTCGCCCGCGCGACAATCGGCGCACTGCCGGGCCTTACCGGTGATGACATCCCTCTGCTGGCCTTCAGCCCGGACGGCGGATCGCTGGCCGTCGCCGACACCACGTCGTCGCACGGCTCCCTGCGCCTGCGCTACACCGTGTGGGACGTGAGGTCGCACCGGGTGCGTACGGTCCTCGAAACCTCCGGTGCCGCCGACCGGCCGGCCACCGCCCTCGCCCTGGGGCCCGGCGGCCGCACGGTGCTGGCGGCCCGCTCCGCCACCGGCGTCTCCACCACAGAGGTCTGGGACACCCGCGACCACCGGCGGTCCGGGGCCGTGCGAGGTCTCTCCGGGGTGGCTCTGGCCGTACGGCCCGACCAGGACCTGCTCGTGACCTCCGACGATCAGTACGCCGATCCTGGGACCGGGAGGGTCTCGGGGCGCGCGCTCGCCGACGGCCGCCAGGTGACCGTGCTGGCGTTCAGTCCCGATGGCACCCGGCTCGCCGTCGGCGACTCCACCGGCCACGTCACCCTGTGGGACGGCGATGTCCGTCACCGTGCTGGTGCGCTCACCGGCACCTCCGACACGGCCACCCAGGGCGAGCCGGAGGCGGTGGGGGCGCTCGCCTTCTCCTCCGACAGCGGCACGCTGGCGGTGGGCGGCGCGAACGGAACCCTGCGGCTGTGGGACACCGCGACCCAGCAGCAGCTCGGGACGGACCTGCCCACGCCCGGCGACGAGATCCGTTCCGTCGCCTTCGCCGAGGACGGCCGGACGGTCTACGCCGCCGGCCCCGACGTGCTGCTCCAGCGTTTCCCCATCGCCCCGGACCTGGCCGTCCGCACCATCTGCGCCCGCGCCGGTGGCGGACTTACCGAGGCTCAGTGGCGGACCTACGTCCCCGACGCGCCGTACGAAAACGTGTGCGCCGAAAGCGGCTGAAGTATCCCAAACCGGAAGAACCACCCGGGGACCGGATTGTTCAGGGTGGCCTCGCGGGTCGCTGAAAAACACCTCTGACCTGGACGATCAGTGACCAGAACAACCGCGGCGCCCCTTCGACGGCGTCCGGACATCCCCTCAGTCAGGTTCTGGTCCCATGCGCACTCACGCCCTCGTTCCCTCGCTCCTTCTGCTCGGCGCCCTCTCCTTCACGGCGGCCTGCTCTTCCGGATCGGACAGCTCCTCCGATGTGACAGACGCCGACGGCCGGCCCGGATCCAGCGCCACTCCGTCACCGGTCCGCACCGTCGATCCGTCGAAGATCAAGGGCCTGCGGATCGTCAGCCACAGCAGCGAGCAGAGTTCCTGCCCCTTCGCCACGAGCTATCCGGACGTGCCCGGAGCCGAGGCGATGACAGCCGCGATGCGGAAGGACGTGGAGAAGCGCCTGACCGGCTTCCGTTCGGGGCAGTGCGAGGACGGCACGCCCGGCACGCCGCCCCGAGAGCTCAACATCAGCCACCAGTTCCTGGTCGCCTCCGGCGACGTCCTCGGTGTCCGCCTCAGGACACAGGACCACAGCGCCGCGGCGTCCGGGCTGTCCACCACGACGTACTGGTACGACGGCAAGGCCGACGCGTACCGCACGGCCCTCGGACTCGTCGCCGAGGGCTCCCGGGACGCCTTCATCACCGCCCTGGAAGACCGGCTGAAGGGGCGCGAAGGTGTCGACGCCGCCGCCCTCGACGACACGTTCTCCGACCCGGCCTCCCGTACCGCCGCCCTGGACGACATGGCGATCACCGCCGACGGCGGACTGCGGGTGAACCTCGACCGCGGTGAGGTGGGCGTCCCGGCAGCCGGGGCCCTGACGGTGGTCCTCCCCAGGAAGACGATCACCCCCTGGTTGTCCGCGTTCGGACAGCGTGTCCAGCGGCAGACGATGACGCCCAGCCCCTCGCTCGACCTGGGTGTGCCCCACACCTCCACGCCGACCGCCCCCGCCCCCACCGCCTCCGGTGACGACAACACCGACTGCAAGAAGGTCACGTGCATCGCTCTGACCTTCGACGACGGACCGGCGGCGCCGGAGACCGCGACCCTCCTCACCTACCTGGCGCAGTACAAGGCGCGCGCCACCTTCTTCACCGTCGGCCAGAACGTCGCCGCCCACCCCGACCTGGTCCGCGCCGAAGCCCGCGCCGGACACGAGGTCGGCAATCACTCCTGGAACCATCCCGATCTCACCAAGCTCACCCCCGGGCAGATCGCGTTCCAGCTCAACCGCACCAGTGCCGCCATCGAGGCCGCCACCGGCAAGGCCCCCACCCTCTTCCGCCCTCCCTACGGAGCCGTCAACGCCCGGGTGAAGGCGGCGACCACGCTCTCGCCCGTGCTGTGGGACGTGGACACCGAGGACTGGAAGTACCCCGACGCCGACAAGGTCGCCCGCAGCGTCATCACCAAGGCGCGGCGCAACGGCGTCGTCCTGATGCACGACATCCACCCCACCTCGGTCGCCGCGGTCCCGCAGATCCTGCGCACGCTGAGCGCCCGCGGCTTCCACTTCGTCACGGTCAGCCATCTGCGCGCCACCCTCTGAGCGCTGCCGTACGCCGACATGCCCTTACGCACGAGGCGGCGGGAAGTCCACTCGCCGTCACCTTGCCCGACGACCCCATCAGACGCCGGCTCGTAGCCGGACACCGAAGGAGTACGCGTTGCTGCCCAAGTCAGTCAGGTGGGGGATGGTCCCCGCCCTCGCAGGTGTGGTGACCGTCGCGGCCGCCGTTTCGGGGCCGGACGCCGATGCCGTCGGCCCCGCCGCGACGTCGGCCCGGCACCGTGCGGGGGCAGGGAAGGAGGCGGCCAGAACGGTCACCCTCATCACCGGAGACCGGGTCACCCTGCGCACGCGGACCAGCGGTGGCGGCCCCACCGTGTCCGTGCTGCCCGGCAAGGGCCGGGAGGGCATGGCATTCCGCGTGGAGCACGCCCGTCGTGCCGGGACGCAGCACATCAGCGTGGTCCCCGCCGACGCCGAACGCCTGCTGTCCGCCGGTACGTTGGACGCGCGGCTGTTCGACGTCACGGAGCTGGTCCGCATCGGCCGGGACGACGCGCACTCACACTCGCTGCCGTTGATCGTCGCCGAGCGGCACGGCCTGGCGCCCGCTCGTTCCGCCCTCACCGCTCACGGCGCCGGTCTCGGCCGCACTCTGCGCGCCCTGAACGGCAGCGCGCTCACCCAGCCCAAGGACGGCACCGGCGGCCTGTGGCACTCGCTGCTGAGGGGCGGGCTGTCGAGCCGCGTCAGCAAGCTCTGGCTGGACGGCACGGCGAAGGTCCTGGACGACGAGAGCAACAAGATCATCGGCGCTCCCACCGCCTGGAAGTCCGGTATCAACGGCAAGAACGTCCTGATCGCCGACCTGGACACCGGCATCGACGCCGCCCACCCGGACTTCAAGGGGCGTATCGCCGCCACCAAGGACTTCACGGGCACCGGCATGAAGGACGGCTACGGCCACGGTTCCCACACCGCCTCCACCATCGCGGGCACCGGTGCGGCCTCCCACGGCAGGTACGCGGGAGTCGCACCGGGCGCCAAGCTGCTCATCGGCAAGGTCTGCGACGACAATGGCGAGTGCCCCGACAGCGAGATCATCGCGGGCATGGAGTGGGCCGCGGCCCAGCACGCGGTCGCCGTCAACCTGAGCCTCGGCGGCACGGCCACCGACGGCACGGATCCGCTGTCCACCGCACTGAGCCGGATCACCGCGCAGACCGGCACCCTGTTCGTCGTGGCAGCGGGCAACGAGGGCGGACCGACGGGCAACGGCGTCGACGGCACCGTGGAGAGCCCGGGCAGCGCCCAGGCCGCGCTCACCGTGGGCAGCAGCACCAAGCGCGACACCCTCAGCGACTTCTCCAGCCAGGGGCCCCGGCTCGGCGACGACGCCGTCAAGCCCGACCTGGTGGCGCCGGGCGAGGACATCATCGGCGCCCGCGCCGACGGCACCAACCTCGACACCCCGGTGGACAACCCGCGCTACGAGCTGGCGTCCGGCACCTCCATGGCCACCCCGCACGTCACCGGCGCGGTCGCCCTGCTCGCACAGGCCCATCCCACGTGGAAGGCCGCCGACTTCAAGCGTGCCCTGACCTCCTCCGCGCACGGCCTGAAGAAACTGACCGCCTTCCAGCAGGGCTCCGGCCGCCTCGACGTCGTGCGCGCGCTGAAGCAGAAAATGTCCGTCACCTCCGGGGCCGCGAACCTGGGCCTGTTCGCCTGGCCGCACGCCGGAGCCACGGCTACCCGGCAGATCACCTACCGCAACGAGGGCGACAAGCCCGTCACTCTCAAGCTCGCGCTCGACGCGTACGGTCCCGGCGGCAGGAGCGCCCCGGCCGGCATGTTCTCCCTGGGCGCCGACAGCGTGACCGTCCCGGCCCATGGCACCTCGACCGCAACCGTCACCGGCCGCACCACGAAAGCCCAGGTCGGCCGCTTCGGGGGCGCCGTGGTCGCCACCGCCGGGGCCACCACGGTGCGTACGGCGGTCGGTCTCTTCGCCGAACCAGCCCGCCACACCCTGACCATCTCCGGCCGCAACCGCGACGGCAAGCCCGCCGCGGGCACGCTGCTGACGGTCTTCGGCCCGCACACCGGCATCCAGCAGCAAATCAAGCTGGGCCCCGACGGCAGGTTCCGGCTGCGCCTGCCCGAGGACGACTACGACATCGTCGGCATCGACGACAGCCTCGCCGCGACCGACAGTTCCGGCACCACCACCGGCACCCGGACCCTGCTCGTCGCCACGGGCGTCCACACCGACCGGGACCGCACCGTGCTCCTGGACGGCCGCAAGGCCGGCAAGGTCGGGGCCCGCACCGACCACCGGGACGCCACCGCCGTCTCCACCTCGGCCACCGTCGAACTGGACCCCGCGCGGGGAGACCAGACTTACGCCCTCACCGCCGTCGCCGGACGCAAGGCCACCCTGTACGCCACCCCCACCGCACCGGCCACCGGCCACCGCGTCACCTTCGCCTCCTCCACCACCCTCACGGGCGGGGCCCCGGGCCACGCCTACCGCTACTCCCTGCGCACCTCGCACCGCGGGGGCGTCCCCGCCGTCACCGACCCCGTCGTCCACAACCGGCAACTGGCCACCGTGCACGCCACCTACGCCTCCCAGGGCGGCAGGCGGGCCGTGGCCGTACGGGCCGACGAGCCCTCGACCGGCGAGTCCCTGACGCCGTTCATCCCGACCCTGCGCACGTCGCTGCCGAGCCGGGTGACCGAGTACTACTCCCCCGGACTCACCTGGACCCACACCCTGGACCTCTTCGGGACGACACAGAGCCTGCCCGACGGCGGCCTGCCCGACCACGACACGACCACCGCGGTCCGCCGCTACCGACCCGGCCACACCTACCGCGTCGACTGGAACCGGGCCCCCGTCGGCCCCGCCGTCCACAGTCCCACCCGCGAAGGCGACGACCTGCACCTGGACTTCGCTCCCTACGCGACCGCAGGCGCCGGGCAGCAGCTCGACGAGTCCAACGCGACCGGGGTACTGGACGGAGAGGTGGTGCTCTCGTCCGGCGGACGGGTGCTGGACCGAACCAGCCCCTTCCTGGTCGGCCTCACCACCCCCATCGCCGGCAAGCGCCGCTACACGCTCACCGCGCACACCACCCGCACGGCGGACTGGACGGCACTGGGTACCCGCTCCACGGTCAGCTGGGGCTTCACTTCGGCACGGCCAAGCGGCTCGGCATCCTCGGTCCTGCCACTGCTCACCGTGCACGCGGGCGGGGCGGTCGACCTCACCGACTCGGCCCCCGCCGGCCGCGCCTTTCGCCTGCCTTTCGCCGTGCGTCACCCCGCGGGCTCCGAGCGGACGCCCGTGACCAGGCTGACCCTCCAGGTCTCCTACGACGACGGCCGCACCTGGAGGACCGTCCACGTCACCCGCCGCGGCGCCACGGCCGAGGCCCTGCTCCACCACCCGGGCCACGCCGGTTACACCTCCCTGCGGTTCGCCGCCGCGGACCAGGCGGGCAACACCGTCACCCAGACCGTCATACGGGCCTACCGCATCGCACCGGCCCACTGACACGGTCTCGCCGGGCACCGGTGAAAAGCTGCCGGTGCCCGGCGCTTCCAGTTCATACTCACGAACCTTTCACAGATCCTCTCGGGTCGGGTTGTCCGCCGGGGCAGGTAGACACCTCGAACGAATGTGGCGCGGGTCGCTGCCACCTGGAGAATTCGAGGCAACCTTCCGCCAGGCGGAAGCATCCAGGAGGTGCGGCACCCGTTCAGGGAATGGAATCGCATTGAGGATGCATACAGGATTCACCGACCGGTCGGCCCGGAATCCGTCCGGACCATTGGCTTGTAATCGCCCTTACGGTTGTACTGAATTGACAATTCAATCGTGGAACCATGCATAAAGAGTCTCTGACCTGCGCATACTCGATTCGCACACATCGAGGAGGATGGCCGATATACAACCCTGCCGCTCCTTTGCTTCCGCTTCACCAAGAGGTTCTTGAAAGTTGACCAGACCCGCATGTAGCTTGATCGCCGGTGATCGAAGGTGAATCACCAGGACCCGATATTCGAAATCCGAAGCCCGGAGAATCCATACCGCCCATCAGAGCTTTGGGCAGATCTACGGCGGATACATGGCATCCGAAACTTTCGATGTGTGTGTGGTCGGCAGCGGCGCGAGCGGTTCCGTCGTTGCCCAGGAATTGGCGTCCAGCGGGCTGAGTGTGCTCGTGCTGGAGGAAGGAAGGGCGCTCGACCCCGGCGAATCCTTACGGAGTACCGAAAGCGCGTGGGAAAACGCCCTCGTGCCCACTCCCAGCGGCACCTTGCTCCCGCTGGGCCGCCCCTGGAGCGCGTCCGCGCTGGGTGGCGGCACGGCCCTGTACGCGGGAATCTCCTTCCGATTACGGGCCGTCGACTTCAACGCCCGGGCCCATGTGGCCGCCGACGCGCTCGACCCGGCATGGCCGATCGGCTACGACGACCTGCGGCCCTACTACGATCTCGTCGAACGGCGTATCGGGGTGGCCCGGACCACCGGTGCCGACCCGCTCGAACCCCCAGGGCAGCCGGCCGTGATGCCCGCCCACCCCTTCAGTACGCAGGGACGGCTGATCGCCGAAGCCGCCCAGCGCATCGGGCTGCGGCCCTTTCCGGCTCCGCTGGCCATCAACTCGGTTCCGTACGCGGGACGGCCGGCCTGCGTACGATGCGGCCCCTGCAACGAACACGTCTGTCCCACAGGTGCCCGTGCGGACGCCGCGTCCCTGCTGGCGAGGAGGCCGCCGCCGGCCGGCGCCCTGCGGATCGAGCACGGCGCGAAGGCCCTGCGGATCGTTCTGCGCAACCGGCACCGCGCCGGCTGGGTCGAGTGGCTGGATCTGCGCACCCGCACCCGGCATGTGACCCGGGTCCGCCGTGTCGTCCTCGGCGCCAACGCCGTCCAGTCCGCCGCACTCCTGCTGCGCTCGGCCCAGCCCGGCGCCCCGGACGGCCTCGGCAACAGTACCGGGATGGTCGGCCGGGGTCTGTCCTTCAAGATCAGCGGCTATGTCTCGGGAACGGCCGCGGTGTACGTCCCCTTCCCGGACGGTCCGGCCCGGGACCAGGGCGGGCCGTTCTGCACCGTGGTGCTCGGCGACCACTACCTCGACGCCGACGCCCCCTCCGGCCTCGGTGGCCTGCTGTACGAGGCGAGCGGCGATGACCGGGCGGTGCGGGACGGCCGTATCCGGTTGCGGGTCCACTTCCTGGCGGCCGACCAGCCGATGCGTGACAACCGGGTACGGCTGTCACGGGAGCGCGGCCCGCTGAACCTGCCCAGGATCGTGCTGGAGTACGCGACGCACCCCCTGGACAAACGGCGTCTGGGATACCTTTCGCGGCGGGCGTCGGAGGTGCTGGCCAAGGCGGGCGTCGACGACATCGCCTACGAGGACTCCCACTACCAGTTCGGCAGCAGGCATCTGCACGGCGGCTGCCGGGCCGGCGTCGATCCCGCGGAATCGGTGGTCGACCCCTGGGGCAGGGTCCACGATCTCGACAACGTCCACGTCGTCGACGGCGGCTATTTCCCGTACTCCGGCGGGGTCAACCCGACACTGACCATCCAGGCCAACGCGCTGCGCATCGCGCGCCGGATCGTCGCCGAGTCGGGCTCGGGCGGCGCCGCGCCGCCGGGCCCGGCCTGCACCGGCTGACACAGCCCTTCCCGTCTCACGGCCCAGCCCTCCGCCCCGCGCCGACGTGCTGCCGGGCTTCTGCCGGGCGACCTGCCCCTGGCCTTTCCGTCCCCCCTCCCACCCTGGAGCACCCTCATGTCCACGCGTCCGCTCGTTCCCGGCCACGCCGACGCCCTCGAACGGGCCCGTCGTGTCACCGCGTCGGAGAAATGGGATCTCGACCGCCGGTTCCCCCTGGTCCTCGACCGTGCGTCGGGTGCCGAGGTATGGGACGTGGCGGGCAACCGCTACGTCGACTTCACCTCGTGCAGCGGCGCCGCCCCGCTGGGCTCGGGCCACCGCCCCGTTCTGGAGCGGGTCATGACCGAACTCTCCCGCAGCGGCGGCATCCTGCCCGGACCGCTGTCCGCACTGCGGGTCGAACTCGCTGAGCGGCTGGCCTCGCTGTTCCCCGTGGCGGAGCGTTCCTTCTTCTTCCGTACGGGCTCGTGCGCCACGACCGCCGCCGTCCGCCTGGCACGCGTGCACTCCGGCGCCCGCACCGTACTGACCAGCGGTTATCACGGCTGGCACGACTGGCATCTGCAGGACCGGGGCCCCATGGGCCCACCAAACCGCGATCCGGACAGCCTGGACTTCCGCTATGACCTCGACCTGCTCGACGCGCTGGCCACCACGCACGGGCCGGTCGCCGCGGTGATCGTCACGCCGGAGGTCAACTTCTTCCCGCAGGAGTACGCGCGCGCCCTCCAGGACGCCGTGCGCCGCCATGGCGCACTGCTGATCGTGGACGAGGTGATGACCGGCTTGCGGTACGCCACCGGCGGCTACCACACGGCCGCGGGCCTCACTCCCGACCTCATCACCCTGAGCAAGGGCCTTGCCAACGGCACCGCCCTGTCCGCGGTGGCCGGCCGGGCCGCGGTGATGAACGCGGTCGAGGACACCTACCTCGGGAACACCTACCAGCGCGAGGTCACCCCGTTCGCGGCTGCCCTCGCCACTCTGGAAGCACTGGCGGACGGCACCGCGCTCGCCCGGATGCACGAGGTCGGCGCACAGCTGATCCACGGACTCAACTCGGCGTTCGCCCACCACTCCACGGCGGCCTGGGCCTTCGCCCACCCCACCATGTTCGACGTCGTCTTCGCGGATGCCCGGCTCGGACAGGCGTTCTGCCGGCAGATGTGGAGCCGCGGCTTCCTGATGCAGTACGGCGGCCGGCTCATGCCGTCGGCCGCCACGGCGGACGCGGACCTGGACGCGGCCGTGAAGGCGGCCGACGACGCGCTTGCCGCGGCGCTCGCGGAGACCGGCACCGGCGACATGCAAGCCGGCCGTGACGGCGAACTCCTCGCTGCGGCGACCGAGTTCGCCCGAGAGCGGTTCCTGGCCACTCCGGACACGGTGAAGACGTGGTTCCGGCGCGTCGAACGTCCCTGAACACGGCCGTCGGCCAGCCCTCGACCCGCTTCCCGTTTCCCGCTTCCCGCTTCCCGCTTCCCGCTTCCCGCTTCCCCCTTCCCGCTTCCCGCTTCCGCAGGAGAGTCATGCCCCGTCCCCCCGCCCTGTCTTCCAGCCCGGTCCTGCTCGGCGGCGAGAACCGCTCCGGCACCACCGTCCTCAGCGTCCTGCTCGACTCGCACCCGGATCTGGTCGTCGGCCCGGAGATCGACTTCACCGACCCCGTCGACCTCGGCCCTCACATCCTGGCCGTGTGCGAGCTGATGGACCGCGGCGACCCACGGGTCGCCGGAACGACCAAGGACGCCATCGACCCCGAGTGGTACGACGGCATGCACTTCGTCGTGCAGTGCGAGCGCTCCGGTCTGGCGCGAGACGACATACGGGACCTGGTGACCGGCCTGATGGCCGAGCGCGGCACCCACCTGTCCACCCCGGAGGACCGCTGCCGGCTCGTCGACGCCATCGGCGAACTCCAGCAGCGGCGAACAGGCGCTGCCCGGTGGGGCATGAAGCTCCAGCGGAAGATCCAGGACATCGGCACGTACGCCGCGATCTGGCCCCGAGCCCACTTCATCCACATCATCCGCGACGGCCGCGACCTGGCCGCCTCACACCTCAAGACCGTCCCCGACTGGGGCTACCGGACCGTCGCCGAGGCGGCCCACGGCTGGCTGGAGGTCGTCACCCGGCCGCGAGCGGCGGCGCCCGCAGGCCGCTATCTGGAGGTGCGGTACGAAGATCTCGTGACCCGCCCCCGCGAGACCGCCGAGCGGATGCTGGACCACCTCGGCCTGCCGTGGGACGAAGCCGTGCTGCGGCACGCGGAGCACGAGCACGCGCTGTTCGAGAGGCCCTGGGGACACCCGGCCGCGGAAGCGGCAGGCAGGCCGCTGTACACCGGACGCAACGGGCGATACCTGCGGGACCTCACGCCGGCGGAGATCGAGGAGTTCGAGCGGATCGCCGGCAGTGAACTGCGGCGCCTGGGCTACGGCTTGTCCATGCCGGATCCCTGGAGCACGGGGTGACGCGGGAGACCGGGCAGGCAGCAGGCCGACGCTTCCTGCCCCGCGGCTTCCACATCCTGCTGACAGCACAGACGGTCTCCCTCGTGGGCTCCCAGGTGACGCTGCTCGCCCTGCCCCTGACCGCGATCCAGCTGCTCGGCGCGGGACCGTTCGAGACCGGAGCCCTGCTCGCCTGCGGACGGGCCCCCTACCTGCTGCTGGGCCCGCTCGTCGGGGTGCTCGTCGATCGGCTCCCGCACCGGGCCCTGCTGATCACGGCGAACACGGTCATGGCGCTCACCCTGGCCACCGTTCCGCTGGCCGCCCTGACCGGACACATCTGCCTGCCCCATCTGTACACCGTCGTCATCCTGGTGGGAGCGGCCACCGTGCTCGCCGACGTGGCCTTCCTGGCGTGCGTGCCCACCGTCGTGCCGTTGTCCCAACTGGTACGGGCACAGACCAGGCTGGAGCTGGGGCAGTCGGCGGCCCTGGCGCTCGGACCGCCGCTCGCGGGATGGCTGATCGCCGGCTTCTCCGCACCGACCGCGATCCTCGCGGACACGGCGTCGTTCCTGGCGGCGACCGCACTGCTGCCGTACGTGACGACGGACCGAGTGCCGGGCGCCCCCACGACCACAGCCCACGCGGGCTCCCGGTCCCTCGAGCCGACGCACGGCATGATCCGCCGCGTCCTCTCGGAAGCGGCCGAGGGTGCCCTCTTCGTGCTGCGCACGTCCCGGCTGCGCGCGGTCACCCTCGCCACCGGCACGCTCATCTTCTGCTACAGCGCCTACTCCGCCGTCTTCCTTCTCCATCTGACCGAGCGTCTGCACCTGAGTGCCGCAGCGACCGGCACGGTCACGGGCATCGCCGCGGCGGGGTGTGTCGTCGGCACACTGCTCGCCCGGCCGGCCGCGCGAGTCCTGGGCCTGGGCCGTGTTCTGGTCGCATCCCTCCTGGCCGCCGCCGTAGGCGCGATGCTCACTCCGATGTTCCAGGTGTCGGGATGGCTGGTGTGGCCGGCCGTGGGGCTTTCGCAGCTCCTGCTGTGGACCAGCCAACAGGTCTACAACATCCACCAGGTGCCGATCCGCTACGCCCTTTCCCCGCCCGAGCTGCACGGCAGGGTGAACGCGAGCATCCGCACCGTCGTCTGGAGCCTTGCCCCTGTGGGCGCCCTGCTGGGCGGCGCCTGCGGTGCCTGGTTCGGAACGCGCACGACTCTCCTCGGCAGCGGGGCCCTGATCGTGACGGCCGCGGCGTGGATCGTGAAGTCGCCGCTGTGGGCCGTAAGAACGCCGCAACTCGCCGAGCTGCACCCCGAACCCGTGTCCGCGACGGCCCACTCCACCGGACAGGACGAAGCCACGCACCCGCCTCGTGGTGAAAGGGACGAGCACAAGCGCCCGTCCTGACATCACGACCACGGCCCGCCGGACCGTCATCTCGCCCCCCACAGCCGCTTCCCCCTCGCTCAAGGCAGGACACCACGTGAAGTTCATCGACATCGCCGCGCTCAGCCCACGCCCGGGACGCCTGGCCGTCTGGCGGGCCGATGGCCCGCCACCGGCCTCCGGTCTGTGGAGGAGCGATCCTCGGCCGGCGTCCCACGTGCAGGAAGCGCATGTCGCCCACGCGCTGGACGCGGTGGGTGAGAGCCCCCTGCCGCCGTCCTGGATCGGCACCGCCTTCGACCTGCCCGGCGCACTCGACGAGAACGCCTTCGCCACCGCGTTACGCGGCTGGACGGACCGCCACGAGACCCTGCGCAGCCGTCTCGCTCCCGCCCCGGGCACCGCACCGGCCGGCCCACTGCACCGCAGAACGCTACCGACCGGAGCCCTGAGCATCCACCGCACGGAAGCCGGAGATCACACCGACGGCCGGCGACTGGCGCGGTCTCTGGAGGAACTGTTCGACCGCGAAGCAGGCCCCCTGGGCTGGCCCGGATACGTGTGTGCCACCATCAGCCGTCCAGAGACGACCACCGTCTGTCTGGCCGCCGACCACTCCCTGATGGACGGCTACTCCGTCTTCCTGGTTGCCCACGAGATCCACACGCTGTATGCCGCAGCCCTAGCCGGCCCTGGTACCCCCGCACTGCCTCCCCTTCCCCTCACGGCAAGCTACCTGGACTTCGCGCAGGACGAGCGAGGCGCAGCCGACGCGCTCACGACCGAGCACCCGTCCATCGTCCGGTGGCGTCGATTCCTCGCCGAGGCCGGAGGCCGACTGCCGGAATTCCCTGTACCGGTCGGCGAGACGAGCAGCAGCCCCGGCACCCAGCCGGGCGGATACGCCCAGCTCCTCGACGCGTCCGCGGTACACGCCTTCGACCGGGCCTGCCGCGCCGCCGGGGGCGACTGCTTCACCGGCTTGCTCGCCTGCCTGGCCAAGGTGGGTAACGAGATCAGCGGCTCGGACACCTTCCGCACCATGGCCCCCTTCCACACCAGGACGGACCGCTGGTGGCCGTCCGTCGGCTGGTATGTGGGCATGGCCCCGATCGCCTTTCCCTTGCGGGGGACTGACTCCTTCGCCGAGGCAGTGCGCTCGGCGGTCACCGGCCTGGACGGAGTCAGGGACATGGCGCGCGTCCCCGTCCCCCGAGCCGAGCAACTCCTGGGCCGGCCCCTCCGGGACCCCTTCATGGTGTCGTACATGGACCTTCGCCGTACCCCGGGCGCCCAGCAGTGGAACACCTGGCGAGTCGTCACCCTCCGCGGCCGCACCTCCGACCCGGACGAGGTGTACCTGTGGTTCATGCGCACCCAGGACGGTCTCTCGGTCAGTTACCGCCACCCCGCCACGGGCCCCGCGGGCGTCGCAGTGCCTCGCTACGTGGCCCGCGCACAGAACGCCCTGTCCACCGTCACAGCCACCGGCCGCTGGCCGCTCCCCCCTGCCCCCACTCCCCTCATGCCAGGCATCCCGGGTCGCGTCTCGTAGTGACGGAGGCGGGCGCCGGCCGGTCCCTGCGGATGCGCAGGGACCGGCCGGCTTCGCAGTCGCCTGGATCAGCTGACCTCGCGCTTCGGCGTGATGGAAGTCGCCGTCGCCTTTCGGCCCGGCCACCACTCCGAACGCGAGCGGACCCGCAACCCCAACCAACGCTTCACCCGCCGCCACGTCTGACCGGGGGGCCGTGTCGGGGCATCGCTCGGCCACATGGGCGGGTGGTACCCCGACCGACCTGGCCCCCACGGTCCTTCACGAAACGACGATGCCGCCCATCCGCCGGGGGGCCGGCCCCCCGGCCGGAATCGTTGGCGTGAACAACCCCCGGACCGCTGTCTTGACAACCCCGAACTCACGAGAAAGGCTGTTGCACATAGAGAGTGCAGTTGCTCAATAGGAAACGGGAGCCCGCTGGTGGCCATCTCCGTCTTCGACCTCTTCTCCATCGGCATAGGGCCGTCCAGTTCACACACCGTCGGCCCGATGCGCGCCGCCGGTATGTTCGCCGGACGACTGGCGGAGGAAGGACTCCTCGCCCGCACGACAGCGGTGCGGGCAGAGCTCTTCGGCTCCCTCGGCGCCACCGGACACGGCCACGGCAGCCCCAAGGCGGTGCTGCTCGGCCTGGAAGGCAACGAGCCGCACACGGTGAACGTGGCCGAGGCCGGGCAGGACGTCGAGCGAATCACCTCGACAGGGCGGCTGCGGCTGCTCGGCCGCGAACTCGGCGACACCCACGAGATCGGTTTCGACACGGACAGCCAGCTGGTGCTGCACCGCCGCCGTTCGCTGCCGTACCACGCCAACGGCATGACGTTGTTCGCGTACGACGCCGAGGGCACACCCCTGCTGGAGAAGACGTACTACTCGGTCGGCGGCGGGTTCGTCGTCGACGAGGACGCGATCGGCGCGGACCGGGTCAAGCCGGACGACACTGTGCTCAAGTACCCGTTCACCAGCGGTGACGAGCTGCTGCGGCTGACCCGGGAGACGGGCCTGTCGATCTCGGCGCTGATGCTGGAGAACGAGCTGGCCTGGCGCAGTGAGAAGGACATCCGTGCCGGCCTGCTGGAGATCTGGCGGGTGATGCGGGAGTGCGTGGCCAGAGGACTGTCATGTGAGGGGATACTGCCGGGTGGGCTGAAAGTCCGCCGCCGGGCCACCGCCGTCGCCAAGGCGCTGCGGGCCGACGGCGATCCAGCCGGGCGGGCGCTGGAGTGGGTGACCCTCTACGCGATGGCGGTCAACGAGGAGAACGCGGCCGGCGGCCGCGTGGTCACCGCCCCGACCAACGGGGCCGCCGGAATCATCCCGGCCGTCCTGCACTACTACGTCGACTTCGTCCATGGAGCCGACGACGAGGCAGTCGTGCGGTTCCTGCTGGCGGCCGGTGCCATCGGACTGCTGTTCAAGGAGAACGCCTCCATCTCCGGCGCAGAGGTCGGCTGCCAGGGTGAGGTCGGCTCCGCCTGCTCGATGGCCGCGGGCGGCCTCGCGGAGGTCCTCGGCGGCTCGCCGGAGCAGGTGGAGAACGCCGCCGAGATCGGCATGGAACACAACCTGGGCCTGACGTGTGACCCGGTGGGCGGCCTCGTCCAGATCCCCTGTATCGAGCGCAACGGCATGGCCGCGGTCAAGGCCGTCACGGCGGCGCGGATGGCTCTGCGGGGCGACGGCCGCCACCATGTCTCCCTGGACAAGGTCATCAAGACCATGAAGCAAACCGGCGCCGACATGAAGGTCAAGTACAAGGAGACGGCCCGCGGCGGACTCGCGGTCAATGTCATCGAGTGCTGACGAAGGGGCGCCCGGGCTGTCGCACGCGCTACGCCGGACCCGACACGGCCGCCGCCGCCAGAGGGGAAGGGTACGCCTGTGCCGCGGCGCCGCGCGATCGGGACTGACCCGCAGGCGGGTCAGCGCGCCGGTTCCAGCCTGACCACGATCGACTTGGACGTCGGCGCGTTGCTGATGTCCGCGGTGGAGTCCAGTGGGACGAGGACATTGGTCTCGGGGAAGTAGGCGGCGCAGCAGCCACGCGGGGTGGGGTAGGCGACCGTTCGGAAGGCCGGCGCCCGGCGGTCGACCCCGTCGGAGAACTCGCTGATGATGTCGACCGGTTCGCCTTCGGTCAGGCCGTGGGCGGCGAGGTCGTCCGGGTGGACGAAGAGCACTCTGCGGCCCCGGTGGATGCCGCGGTAGCGGTCGTCCAGACCATAGACGGTGGTGTTGTACTGGTCGTGCGAGCGGATGGTCTGGAGAAGGAGCCGCCCCGGCGGGACGCTCAGCAGGTCCAGCTGGTTGACGGTGAAGTTGGCCAGTCCGGTACTGGTGGGGAAGCGACGCTCGTCGCGGGGCGGGTGCGGCAGGGCGAAGCCGCCCGGCGCCCGCACCCGGGAGTTGAAGTCCTCGAAGCCGGGTATCACCCGGGCGATCCGGTCCCGGACCCGGTCGTAGTCCGCCTCGAAGTCCGCCCAGGGCACGTGTGGACCGTCGCTCGCGAGGGCCGCGTCCGCCATCCGGCAGATGATCGCGACCTCGCTCAGCAAGGCGTCGGAGGCGGGTTCCAGACGGCCCCGCGAGAGGTGCACCATGCCCATGGAGTCCTCCACCGTCACCTGTTGCTCTCCGGCGGGCCGGAGGTCGGCTTCGGTGCGACCCAGGCAGGGCAGGATCAGGGCCTGGCGGCCCGCCACGGCGTGGGACCGGTTGAGCTTGGTGGAGATCTGCACCGTGAGCTCGCAGTTGCGCAGCGCGCGCTCGGTCAGGTCGGTGTCGGGGGCGGCGGAGACGAAGTTGCCGCCGAGGGCGACGAAGACCCGTACCCGCCCGTCCCGCATGGCCCGGATGGTCTCCACCGCGTCGTGGCCGTGGAGGCGCGGCGGCTCGAAGCCGAACTCCGCGCCGAGCGCGTCGAGGAAGGCGGCGTCCGGCTTTTCGTGGATGCCCATCGTCCGGTCGCCCTGGACGTTGGAGTGGCCGCGCACGGGGCAGAGTCCGGCGCCGGGGCGTCCGATGTTTCCGCGCAGGAGCAGGAAGTTGACGACGTCGCGGATGGTCGGCACCGAGTGGCGGTGCTGGGTGAGGCCCATGGCCCAGCAGACGACGATCTTCTCAGCGGCCAGGACCTCCTGGAACGCCTCCCGGATCTGCTCCACCGGCAGCCCGGTGGCCTCCAGGACGTCGTCCCAGGAGGTCTTGCGGGCCTGGTCGGCGAAGTCCGCGAAGCCGTGGGTGTGCGCGGTGATGAAGTCGTGGTCGAGGACCGTGCCGGGGGCGTCGTCCTCCGCCTCCAGGAGCATGCGGTTGAAGGCCTGGAAGAGGGCCTGGTCGCCACCTAGCCTGATCTGCAGGAAGAGGTCGGTGAGTTGGGTGCCGCTCCCCAGTACGCCGGAGGGCCGCTGGGGGTTCTTGAAGCGCAGCAGGCCGGCTTCGGGGAGGGGGTTGACCGAGATGATCCGGGCTCCCCGGTCCTTGGCGGTTTCGAGTGCCGAGAGCATCCGGGGGTGGTTGGTGCCCGGGTTCTGACCGACGACGAGGATCAGGTCGGCCTCGTACAGGTCCTCCAGCCGGACGCTTCCCTTGCCGATGCCGATGGTCTCGGTCAGGGCCGAACCGCTCGACTCATGACACATGTTGGAGCAGTCGGGCAGGTTGTTGGTGCCGAGGAGCCGGACGAAGAACTGGTAGGCGAAGGCGGCCTCGTTGCTCGCCCGGCCGGAGGTGTAGAAGGCCGCCTCATCCGGTGAGTCGAGTGCGCGCAGCTCCCGGGCGACGACGGCGAACGCCTCGTCCCAGGAGACCGGCCGGTAGTGGTCGCTGTCGGCGGGGCGGTACATGGGGTGGCTGAGGCGGCCCTGCCGGCCGAGCCAGTAGTCACTGCGCGCGGCCAGCTCCGCCAGGGAGTGTTCGGCGAAGAAGTCGGGGCCCACCCGGCGCAGCGTGGCCTCCTCGGCCACCGCCTTGGCGCCGTTCTCGCAGAACTCCGCGCGGTGACGGTGCTCGGGCTCGGGCCAGGCGCATCCGGGACAGTCGAAGCCGGACTTCTGATTGACGCTCAGCAGGGTGAGCAGACTGCGGCGGACGCCCATCTGCGCGTGGGCGTGGCGCAGGGAGGACGTGACCGCGGGAATTCCCGCGGCGTGGTCCTGGGGCGGGCCCACCCGCAGCCGGGAGTCGTCGGGGTCCTCGGCGGGTGCCTTGCGTGCCATCTGCTAGCGCTCCGCGAGGTTCGCGCGGGTGCCGAGGCGGTCCTGGACCCAGTCGTGGAACTCTCCGATGTGGTGCTCGCTGGGCACCAGGACTCCGCCCTTGGCGTACAGGCGGGAGCTCATGGCGGGCTGGCAGCGCTCGCAGGCGTCGAAGTCCTGCCGGTTGACCCGGTCGAACAGCTCCACGGACCGGCTGACGTCCCGGCCACTCTCCACCACGCCCTTCAGGTACAGCCAGTCGCACTCCACTATCGTGCGGTCGACCGCGACCGGGTACATCCGGTGGAAGATCACATGGTCGGGCACGAGGTTGATGAACACCTGCGGGCGCACCGTGATGGCGTAATAGCGGCGGTCCTGGTCCTCGGTGACGCCGGGGATGCGGTCCAGGCCCTCCGAGCCGTCGACGGTGAAGCCCTTGACGTCCGCGCCGAACTCCGCGCCATGTCCCACGTAGAACTGCGCGGCGTACCCGTCGGCGAACTCGGGCAGCACCTCGGTGAGTTCGGGGTGGATCGTCGCGCAGTGGTAGCACTCCATGAAGTTCTCGATGATGAGCTTCCAGTTGGCCTTGACGTCGTAGACGATCCGCCGGCCGACTTCCAGGCTGTCGACGTCGTAGCGCTCGATGGCCTCGACGCCGCCCAGGCGCGCGACCACGTCGGCGATCACCGACTCCTCGAACGGCGGCGGGTTCTCGGCCAGGCACACCCACACGTAGCCGAGCCATTCGCGCACGGCCACGCCCGCCAGGCCGTACTCGGTGCGGCCGATGTCCGGCATCTTGGTGAGGTTCGGGGCCGCGACGAGCTTGCCGTTCAGGTCGTACGTCCAGGCGTGGTACGGACACTGGAAGGCCCGCTTCACCTCGCCGGACTCCTGCGTGCAGAGCTTGGCGCCCCGGTGCCGGCACACGTTGAAGAAGGCCTTGACGGAGCCGTCCCGCGAGCGGGTCAGCAGGACGCTCTCCCGTCCGACGTCCACGGTCCGGAACGCGCCCGGCTTCGCCAGTTCCGACGAGCGTGCCGCGCAGAACCACATGGACTCGAAGATGTGCTCCTGCTCCAGGCGGAAGATCTCCGGGTCCGTGTAGTGGTCGCCGGGAAGGGTGGCGATCAGGCTGTCCGGCAGGCCGGTCGTAGTCATGGTTCACCTCGGAGTGCAGCGCCCCGATCGGGCGGTGGTTGCTTCATACGCAACGAGCCTCTTGCTACGCAACTCACAGTGCAGTCCGGCCGAGGCACTGTCAAGACCTTGACCGCGGGCCGCCACAGCCGGGACCATGTTGCGTATCAGTCCCACTGTTGCGCAATACGCACTTCCCTCAGGGAGGGCTCAGTGTCTCTTGGACCCACTACCGGCCGCGAGTTCGTCCTCACCCTGGCGTGCCCCGACCGCTCCGGCCTGGTCCACGCCGTCACCGGCTTCCTCGTCCGGCACTCCGGGAACATCCAGGAGAGCCAGCAGTTCGACGACCGGCTCAAGGACCGCTTCTTCATGCGGGTGCACTTCGACGTCACGGACCCGGCCATGACGCTGGAGGACCTGAAGTCCGGCTTCGCGCCGGTGGCGGAGGCGTACCGGATCTCCTGGCAGCTGTACGAGGCGTCGACCCCGACGCGCACGCTGATCATGGTGTCGAAGTTCGGGCACTGCCTGAACGACCTGCTCTTCCGCTGCCGTACCGGCGCGCTGAACATCGAAGTGCCGGCGATCGTCTCCAACCACCGGGACTTCGAGCCGCTCGCCGAGAGCTACGGCATTCCGTTCCACCACGTCCCCGTGACCCGGGAGACCAAGCCCGAGGCGGAGGCGCGGCTGCTGGAGCTGGTCGAGGAGCTGGACATCGACCTGGTGGTCCTCGCCCGCTACATGCAGATCCTGTCGAACGACCTGTGCAAGCAGCTCGAAGGCCGGGCGATCAACATCCACCACTCCTTCCTGCCGAGCTTCAAGGGAGCCCGTCCCTACGTCCAGGCGCACGAGCGTGGCGTCAAGCTCGTCGGAGCGACGGCCCACTACGTCACCCCGGACCTGGACGAGGGGCCCATCATCGAGCAGGACGTCGTCCGGGTGAGCCACTCACAGGGACCGGACAGCCTGGTCGCCCTGGGGCGCGACGTCGAAGCGCAGGTCCTGGCACGGGCGGTGGAATGGCACAGCCAGAGCCGCATCATGGTCAACGACAACCGAACGGTCGTCTTCCGCTGAGGAAATTGACCTCCCCCCCCTCACACCTGTTGCCCATTTCACCTAGGGTTTCGTCATGAGCAACCACGGTGCCGATTCCGCAGGCGCTCCGAGTGGGGGAGTGCAATCCGTCGACCGCGCTGTCGCCGTGCTGGAGATCCTCGCCCAGCACGGCGAGGCGGGCGTGAGTGAGGTGGCCGCGGCGATCGATGTCCACAAGTCCACCGCCTTCCGCCTGCTCGGCGCACTGGAAGCACACGGGATGGTCGAGCAGGAGAGCGAGCGCGGAAAGTACCGTCTCGGCTTCGGAGTCGTGCGCCTGGCCGGCGCCGTGACAGGCCGCATCGCCGTCACCCGCCACGGGCGGGGCATCTGCGAGCGTCTCGTCGACGACGTGGGCGAGACGCTGAACATCGCCGTGCTGGAGTCCCACCACGCGATCAACCTCTACCAGGTGCGCAGCACCTCGGCCATCGCCGCGCAGAACTGGGTGGGGCGGCAGACGCCGCTGCACTGCACGTCGAGCGGCAAGATCCTCCTCGCCCATCTCGACCGCGAGGACCGCGACGAGCTCCTGGCCGATACCGGCCTGCCCCGTCTGACGCCGCGCACGGTGACCTCCAGGAAGAAGCTGGAGGCGGACCTCGCCGAGGTCCGTGAGCAGGGCTACGCGATCACGATGGAGGAGTACGAGGAGGGCCTCAACGCCCTCTCCGCGCCCGTGCGATCGGACGAGGGCGAGGTCGTCGCCGCCCTCAGCGCGTCGGGGCCGGCCTTCCGGATGACCGAGGAGCGGATGCGCGAACTCGCGGAGATGATCGTCGCGGGAGCGGATGAGCTGAGCCGCCGTCTCGGCTACGCGGGCTGAGGGTCTGCCCATTCGCTGAGAGGACAGGAACCGTCCCTACGCGAGCGGCGGTCGGAGAGCCCCTCATGGGTTTCTCCGACCGCCGCTCGCGTAGGGGCCGGGTCAGCCCGTCCACTCCACGGCAGCGTCCAGCAGCCAGTCCGTCAGATAGCCGGCGAAGGAGGAGCGGACCAGTACCCAGAACCCGGCCCTCGGGTCGTCACGGGCCACCAGGACGACCTGGGTGCGGCCCAGGGTCGTCTGGGCGCAGCGGCCCGGGCCGAAGACGCGGGGGTGCAGGTCGAGCGAGCAGCCGTGGGCCAGCAGGTCGTGGGCACGGGGGCCGGCGACCAGGAGCGCGGTGCGCTGTGCCGAGACGTCGACGACGGACACGGGCTCGTCCCCGGCGGCTTCACGGATCCGGTTCTCCAGTCCGTTTCGACCGCCCGGCGGGCCCACCACGAGCCACTCGTCGGGGCCGAGCCACAGCGCGGTCAGCTCCCCGGCGCGGACGACCGTGCCGGGCTCGACGGGCAGTTGCAGACCCAGCGCCAGCCCCACGGCGTCCGCCGCCGCTCCCTTGGGATCGAGACGGACGTTGATCTGGGTCAGGAAGGGAAGCTCCGCCAGCCGGACGGCGCCCCCGGAGGTCCGGGTCGCCGCGGCCAGCCGGTCCGCGGCGTGTGCCAGGGGGCTGCGGAGCGGGGCGGTAAGGGCGGTGTCAGCCATCGCGACGGGCTCCCTCGGAGTCGTAGAGGACGGGGCTCGCGACGGTCACCGGGACGAGCCGGTCACCGACGGGGGCGTAGAGGCGCTCACCGATACGCTCGCGTCCGCCCTTGACCAGCGCGAGCGCGAAGGTCCGGCCGAGGGCCGCACTGCGGTAGCTGGACGTGACGTGGCCGAGCATCGGAACGGGCGGCGCGGGCAGCACGCTGTCGGCGACCAGTTGTGTGCCCTCGGGGAGGAACGTGCCCGGGTCCTCCGGGAGCAGCCCGACCAGGTGCTTGCGGTCGGGGCGGACGGTGTCGGCACGCGCGAAGGAACGCTTGCCGATGAAGTCGGGCTTCTTCTTCGACACCGCCCAGCTCATGCCGAGATCCTGCGGTGTCACCGTGCCGTCGGTGTCCTGGCCGACGATCGGATAGCCCTTCTCCGCACGCAGGACGTGCATGGTCTCCGTGCCGTAGGGGGTGATGCCGTACGGGGCGCCCGCCGCGTACAGCGCCTCCCACAGGGCGAGGGCCTCCCAGGGCGACACGTTGATCTCGTAGGCCAGCTCACCGGAGAAGCTGATCCGGCACACCCGGGCCTCGATGCCCGCGACCGTCGTGTCCCGCCACGCCATGAACGGGAAGTCGTCATTGGCGACGGCCAGTCGCGGTGCGAGTGAGCCGAGCACCTCACGGGACTTCGGACCGACCAGGGCGACGGTGGCCCACTGTTCGGTAACGGAGGTGCAGTGGACCTTCAGCTCGGGCCACTCGGTCTGGAGCCACTCCTCCATCCAGTCCAGCACGGTGGCGGCGTTGCCCGTCGTGGTGGTGACCAGGTAGCGGTCCTGGTCGAGGCGGATGACGGTGCCGTCGTCGAAGACCATTCCGTCCGGGCGGCACATCACGCCGTAGCGGATCATGCCGACCTTCAGGGTGCTCATCATGTTGGTGTAGAGCAGGTCGAGGAAGACGGCGGCGTCCGGGCCCTGGACATCGATCTTGCCGAGGGTGGAGGCGTCCATGAAGGCGACGCCCTCGCGGGCGGCGGCGCATTCGCGCAGCACGGCCGTCTCCATGTCCTCGCCGTCCCGCGGGTAGTACCAGGGCCGCTTCCACTGGCCGACGTTCTCGAAGAGAGCACCATGCCCGACATGCCACTCGTGCAGGGCGGTCGTACGGACCGGGTCGCTCAGCACGCCGCGGTCGCGGCCGGCGAGGGCGGCGAAGGAGACCGGGGTGTACGGGGGCCGGAACGTGGTCGTGCCGAGGGCCGAGATGTCCACGCCGAGCAGTTCGGCGACGACACCACTGGCCAATACTCCGGAGGTCTTCCCCTGGTCGTTGGCGGTGCCGGCCGTGGTGTAGCGCTTGGTGTGCTCGACGGAGCGCATGCCGGCGCCGGTCGCGCGGGCGAGGTCGTCGACGGTGACGTCGCGTTGGAGGTCGACGAAACGCGGGGCGCCCTCGCGGCCGGGGACGGTGAAGACCCGCATGGGTGGCGTCTGCGGCCGTGCCGCCACCCGCGGCAGGCGGGGCGCCTCCGCGGTGTAGCCCTCGGCCTCCACCGCGCGGGCTCCCGCGGCCGCCCCCTGGGCGAGGACGCGGGCGAGGTCGAGGACGCCGCTCGCGGAGCCGGCGACCTCAACGGCCTGACGGACGGTGTCGGGGACGAAGCTGCCGAGCTCCTCGTCGAGGCGGAGCTTGCCTCCCGCCTGACTGAACAGGTGCGCGACCGGATTCCAGCCGCCGGAGACCAGAAGCAGGTCGGCGGCGAACTCCCGCCGCCCCGCCGTTTCCCCGTAGGGCGCGACGGTCACGGCGGTGAGACGCGGGGCGCCGTCCGTGGCGGTGACGGCGTGTCCTGTCAGGACCTCGATGCCGGCCCGGCGGGTGCGCTCGGCCCACTCTCCCGGCTCGGGACGGGTGTCGACGACGGCCTCGATGGCGATGCCCGCCGCGGCGAGGTCCAGCGCCACCGCGTATGCGCTGTCGTTGGTGGTGAAGACCACCGCGTGGCGGCCGGGCAGCACGCCATGGCGGTTGACATGGGTGCGGGCCGCAGCTGCCAGCATCACGCCGGGCCGGTCGTTGTCCGCGAAGGCCAGCGAGCGTTCATGGGCGCCGGTGGCGAGGACGACGTGGCGGGCCCGGATGCGGTGGACGCGTTCCCGGGAGACCTGCTCGGGAGCCGCGGCGCCGAAGTGGTTGGTGCGGCGCTCGACGGCGAGCAGGTGATTGTCGTCGTAGTAGCCGAAGACCGTCGTGCGGCGCAGGACACGTACGTCGGGGGCGGCGTCGAGCCGGGCGGTCGTCTCGGCCACCCAGTCGGGTAGTTCGCCCGTGCCGAGGAGGCTGCCGCCGAGCTCCGGCTGGTCGTCGGCGAGGATGACGCGGGCACCCGATCGGGCGGCGGCGGCCGCCGCGGCGAGGCCGGCCGGGCCCGCGCCGACGACCAGGAGGTCGCAGTGGGTGTGCACGGCGTCGTAACGGGCCGGGTCCGGTTCGGTGGCGAGGCGCCCCTGGCCGGGGAGGCCGGTCGCGACGAGGCCGTCGTAGAGCTCGACGGTGGTGGCCGGGAGCATGGGCTCGGGGAAGGGTTCCTCGATCTGGACGACCGCGTTGGGTTCTTCGACGCCGGCCGAGAAGATGCCGCGGGGGCGGCCCAGTTTGATGCTGGTGCCGGTCTGGATGACCCCGTTGGCGAGGAGGGCGGAGGCGAGGGTGTCGCCCTTGCAGCCCTGGTACTCGGTGCCGTCGAAGGTGAACGTGAGGGGCTCGTCGCGGTGGATTCGGCCTCGGGTGGGGTGGCGGAACGGCTGGCTGTTCTCCCCCACCCCGCCCCTTCCCGAAACCAGGGGCTCTGCCCCCGGACCCCGCTGGGGGCTCTGCCCCCAGGCCCCCGTATCGGCCTGAACGGCCTCGTCCTCAAACGCCGGACGGGCTGGGATTGCTGGACGCGGCTGCAGAGAGACCGAACGCGCCTCAACCGTCTCCGGGCGCTCCTCCCCCGCCCGGTACACCGTCAGGATCTCGTTCGTCGACGTGTCCCGTACGGCGTTGAACCAGCGGCGGCAGCCCGCGGCATGGCTCCAGCGCTCGGCGAAGGGGCCCCTCGGGTTGTCGCGGAAGAAGAGGTAGCGGGCCCACTCCTCGTCGGTGAGGGTCGCCGGGGCCTCCGGGTACGGCACATGGGCCTGGCCGCCGTAGTGGAACTCGGCCTCGTCGCGAGGTCCGCACCACGGGCAGGGGATCAGCAGCATGGATCGGCTCCCAAAACTTCCAGTGGTCCTAGTGGGCCACCGCGGCCGCGCCGTGCTCGTCGACGAGCGCGCCGGTGGTGAATCGGTCGAGCGAGAAGGGGGCGTTCAGCGGATGCGGTGCGTCGTGGGCGATGGTGTGGGCGTAGACCCAGCCGACGCCGGGGGTGGCCTTGAAACCGCCGGTGCCCCAGCCGCAGTTGAGGTAGAGGTTGTCCACCGGGCTGAGGCCGATGATCGGGGAGGCGTCGGGGCTGACGTCGACGATGCCGCCCCAGGTGCGCAGGACGTGTGCGCGGGCGAAGACCGGGAAGAGTTCCAGGGCCGCCGCCATCTGCTCCTCGATGATGTGGAAGGCGCCGCGCTGGGTGTAGGAGTTGTACGCGTCGATGCCCGCGCCCATCACCAACTCGCCCTTGTGCGCCTGGCTGACGTACACGTGGACGGCGTTGGACATGACGACCGTCGGATGGACCGGTTCCAGCAGCTCCGACACGAGCGCCTGCAAGGGGTGGCTCTGCACGGGGAGTTCGATGCCCGCCATGGCCGCCAGGACCGAGGTGTGGCCCGCCGAGCAGAGCGCCACCTTGCCGGCGGCGATCGGGCCCCGGGTGGTCCGGACTCCGACGACCCGGTTGCCGACGACGTCGAGGCCGGTGACTTCGCAGTTCTGGATGATGTCGATGCCGGCGGCGTCGGCGGAGCGGGCGAGGCCCCAGGCGACGTGGTCGTGCTTGGCGATGCCCGCGCGGGGTTGGTAGGTGGCGCCCAGGACGGGGTAGCGCACGTCCGGGGAGATGTTGACGATCGGGCAGACGTCCTTGACGCCGTCCGCGTCGAGCCACTCGGCGTCCACGCCGTTGAGGCGGTTGGCCTCGACACGGCGCACACTGTCGCGGACGTCCTGGAGGCTGTGGGCGAGATTCAGTACACCGCGCTGGGAGAAGAGGATCGGGTAGTCGAGTTCGTCCGCCAGGCCTTCCCACAGCTTGAGGGCGTGCTCGTAGATGCCGGCGCTCTCGTCCCAGAGGTAGTTGGAGCGGATGATCGTGGTGTTGCGGGCCATGTTGCCGCCCGCCAGCCAGCCCTTCTCCAGCACGGCGACGTTGGTGATGCCGTGGTTCTTCGCCAGGTAGTGGGCTGTGGCCAGGCCGTGTCCGCCGCCGCCCACGACGACGACATCGTAGGAGCGCTTCGGCTCGGGGTTGCGCCAGAGCCAGTCGGGGTGTTCGGGGAGCTCGGCGCCGGGGGTGCGGGGGCTCATCGGGCGTCTCCGTTGTCGGACAGGTGCGGGTAGAGCGGGTGCTTGGCGGCCAGGGCCTCGGTGCGGGCACGCAGGGCGGCCACGTCCGGTTCCGGCTGGAGGGCGAGGGCGATGACGTCCGCGACCTCGGCGAAGTCCTCCTCGGTGAAGCCGCGGGTGGCCAGGGCGGGGGTGCCGATGCGCAGGCCCGAGGTGACCATGGGCGGGCGCGGGTCGAAGGGCACGGCGTTGCGGTTGACGGTGATGCCGATCTCGTGGAGCAGGTCCTCGGCCTGGCGGCCGTCCAGCTCGGAGTCGCGCAGGTCGACCAGGACAAGGTGGACGTCCGTGCCGCCGGTCAGCACCTTCACTCCGGCGGCTGCCGCGTCCGCCTGGGTGAGGCGTTCGGCGAGGATGCGGGAGCCGGCGAGCGTGCGGGCCTGGCGTTCGGCGAACTCGGGTGTCGCGGCGACCTTGAACGACACCGCCTTCGCGGCGATGACGTGCTCCAGGGGGCCGCCCTGCATGCCGGGGAAGACCGCCGAGTTGATCTTCTTGGCGAGGTCGGCCTCGTTGGTGAGGATGACGCCGCCGCGGGGGCCGCCCAGGGTCTTGTGCGTGGTCGTGGTCGTGACGTGGGCGTGCGGCACGGGGCTCGGGTGCAGGCCGGCCGCCACCAGTCCGGCGAAGTGCGCCATGTCGACCATCAGCAGGGCGCCCACCTCGTCGGCGATCCTGCGGAAGGCCGCGAAGTCCAGCTGCCTGGGGTACGCCGACCAGCCCGCGATGATCATCTTGGGGCGGTGTTCCTTGGCGAGCCGCTCGACCTCGTCCATGTCGACGAGGTTGTCCTCCTCGGACACGTGGTACGGCACGACGTTGAGCATCTTGCCGCTGTAGTTGATGCGCATGCCGTGCGTGAGGTGCCCGCCGTGCGCGAGATCGAGGCCGAGGACGGTGTCGCCGGGCTGGAGCAGCGCGAAGAAGACGGCGGTGTTCGCCTGGGCACCCGAGTGCGGCTGCACGTTGGCGAAGCCCGCGCCGAAGAGGGACTTGATGCGCTCGATGGCCAGCCGTTCGGTGACGTCGACGTGTTCGCAGCCGCCGTAGTAGCGGCGGCCCGGATAGCCCTCGGCGTACTTGTTGGTCGCGACCGAACCCTGGGCCTCCATCACGGCGGAGGGCGCGAAGTTCTCGGAGGCGATCATCTCCAGGGTGGACTGCTGGCGGTGCAGCTCGGCGCGGAGCGCGGCGTGGACGTCGGGGTCCAGCTCCGCCAGGGGGGTGTTCAGCGCGTTCATACGGCGTTCGCGTTCCTCTCGGCGGCCTCGACGACATTGGCGAGCAACATGGCGCGGGTCATGGGGCCCACGCCCCCGGGCATCGGCGCGAGCCATCCGGCGACCTGGGCGGCGTCCGGGTGGATGTCTCCGACCAGGCCCTGGTCGGTGCGGGTGATGCCGACGTCCAGGACGGCCGCGCCGGGGCGCAGCATGTCCTTGGTGATCAGTCCGGGCGATCCGGCCGCCGCGACGACGATGTCCGCCTCGCGTACGTGCCAGGCAAGGCCCTTGGTTCCGGTGTGGCAGAGGGTGACGGTGGCGTTCTCGGAGCGGCGGGTGAGCAGGAGCCCGATCGGCCGTCCGACCGTGATGCCCCGCCCGATCACACACACCCGGGCTCCGGCGAGCGGCACGTCGTGCCGGCGGAGCAGTTCGACGATGCCGCGCGGGGTGCACGGCAGCGGTGCCTCGACGCCGAGGACGAGCCGGCCGAGGTTGACCGGGTGCAGTCCGTCGGCGTCCTTGGCCGGGTCCATGCGCTCCAGCACGGCGCCCGCGTCCAGATGGCGGGGCAGCGGGAGCTGAACGATGTAGCCGGTGCAGGCAGGGTCGGCGTTGAGCTCGTCGATCGTCTCCTCGACCTGCTGCTGAGAGGCGTCGGCGGGCAGCTCCCGCCGGATGGAGGCGATGCCGGCCTGGGCGCAGTCCCGGTGCTTGCCACCGACGTAGGCGCGACTGCCGGGGTCGTCACCGACCAGGACGGTGCCGAGTCCAGGAGCCCGGCCGGTGAGGGCGGTCAACTTGGCCACGCGCTCGGTGAGTTCACGACGGATGGCGGCTGCGGTCGCCTTGCCGTCGAGGAGTTGTGCAGTCACCTCAAGGGTTCCTTCCAGCGAGGGTGTAGCTGAACGCCCCCTTCAGGGGCGCGGGGAACTGCGCGACAAGCCACGACGCGCCCGCAGACGACGACTCAGCCACGAAGCCGGGACATCGCCGGATCGAACAAAGGCTCCTCAGCCACTACCGCCTCGACGGACTGATCGAAGTACCCGACGTGCAGAACAGTCCCGGGAGCGGCCAGCTCCACCGGCAGCCACGCATAGGCGATGCCCTTGCCGATCGTGTAGCCGTACGCCGCACTCGTGACGTACCCCACCGCACAGTCCCCGTCGTACACCGGCTCCTTGCCCATGACGACGGCCTTCGGGTCGTCGATCGTGAGACAGGTCAGCTTCCGCCGGACATCGGTCTTGCGCCGCTCCAGCGCCGCCTTCCCGACGAAGTCGTCCTTGTCGGGCTTCACGGCGAAGCCGACCCCGGCCTCGTAGGGATCGTGTTCGTACGTCATGTCCGTGCCGAAGGAGCGGTAGCCCTTCTCCAGCCGCAGGCTGTTGAACGCGCCCCGCCCGGCCACGATCCCGCCCAGCGGCTCGGCCGCCTCCCACAGCGTGTCCCACAGCTTCTGGCCCAGGTCGGCGGTGGTGTACAGCTCCCAGCCGAGCTCGCCGACGTACGACAGGCGCATCGCGGTGACGGGCACGGAGCCGATGTGGGCGCGCTTGGCGCGGAAGTACTTCAGGCCGGTCGCCGAGAAGTCGGCGTCGGTGAGCGGCTGGAGGACGTCGCGGGCGCGCGGCCCCCACAGGCCGATGCAGCAGGTGCCGGGGGTGATGTCGCGGACCTGGACCGTGCCGTCGACGGGGAGGTGGCGGGTGAACCAGTCGAGGTCCAGGTTGCCGTTGGCGCCCACCTGGAAGAGGTCGGGAGCGAGCCGGGCGACGGTGACGTCGCTGCGGATGCCGCCGTCGTGGTCGAGGAGCAGCGTGTACGTCACCGAGCCGACGGACTTGGCGACCTTGCCGGTGCACAGCCGCTCCAGGAACTCGCCGGCGCCGCGCCCGCTGACCTCGAGCCGCTTGAGGGCCGTCATGTCGTACATGGCGACGGTCTCTCGGGTGGTCTGGGCCTCGGCGGCGACGATGGGCGACCAGTACTTCGCGGCCCAGTCGTTGGGGGTGACGATGGAACGGCCCTCGACCAGGCCCGCGTTGGTCTCGTACCACTGCGGGCGTTCCCAGCCGTTCGCCTCCAGGAAGAAGGCACCCAGCTCCTGCTGCCGGGTGTGGAACGGGCTGGTGCGGATCGGGCGCGGGTCCCCGGACGGTTGCAGCGGGTGCAGGATGTCGTAGACCTCGACGAAGTTCTGGCAGTCGCGGGCCAGCACGTACTCGGGCGAGAGCTGGTGCGGTTCAAAGCGGTTGACGTCGCACTCGTGCAGGTCGAAGGAGGAGCAGTAGCCGTCGACGAGCCATTCGGCCATGGCCTTCCCGACGCCCGCGGAGTGCGTGACCCAGACGGCCTCAGCGACCCAGAAGCCCTTGACGTCCGGGGACTCACCGAGCAGGGGCAGGCCGTCGGTGGTGAAGGAGAACAGGCCGTTGATGCCTTCCTCGACCTTGGCGTCCTTCGTCGCGGGGAGCAGTGACTGCGTCTCGCTCCAGGCCTCCTCGAAGTCCTCCTCGGTGAACTTCAGGACGGAGGGCATCTCGTCGGACTCGTCCACGGAGAGGATGTCGTCGGCGGAGATCGGCATCGGGCGGTGGCCGTAGTAGCCGATGCCCAGGCCGTCGAAACGGTCGCGGTAGTACAGGTCGGCGTCCTGGTGGCGCAGGATGGGGCGGACCGCCTCCTGCGTCTGTCCCGCCAGGGCCGGGACCGGGCCCGTCCAGGCGAGCTGGTGGGCGAGCGGGGTGAGCGGGAGGTTCATGCCGGCCATGCGGGCGATCTTGGGGCCCCAGATGCCGGCGCAGCACACGACGACGTCTGCGGGGATCTCGCCCTGGTCGGTCAGGACGCCGGTCACCTCGCCCTCGGCCTGCTGGATGTCGAGGACTTCGTGGCGGGCGAGGAAGTCGACGCCGCGCTCGGTGGCCCGGCGGATCTGTGCCTCGACGGCGAGGACCGCCTTGGCGAGGCCGTCCGTCGGCACGTGGAGGCCGGCGAGGACCTTGTCCGGGTTGACGAGCGGGTGCTGTGCGACGCACTCCTCGGTGGTCAGCAGGCGGGACTCGATGCCCCAGGAGGCGAGCCAGCCGTGGCGCCGCTGGAGTTCGGTGACGCGCTCCGGGCCGGTGGCCACCTCCAGGCCGCCGACCTGGAGGAAGCAGGGCTGCCCGTCGACGTCGAGTGAGCAGAGCTTCTCGACGGTGTAACGGGCCATCTCGGTCATGGTCTTGGAGGGGTTGGTCTGGAAGACCAGGCCCGGGGCGTGCGACGACGAGCCCCCGGTGGCGGGCAGTGGGCCCTGGTCGACCACGGTCACTTCGGTCCAGCCGCGCGCGGAGATCTCGTCGGCGAGCGCCGCCCCCACGACGCCCGCTCCGATGATGACCACCCGGGGTCCCGCCATCGCCGCACCTCCGACGTTGAAAGCGATCCAGTTGCTGTCTACGCAACAGGGTTCAGGTTGCGCAACTCAATGTGCCCGCCGCGCATCGGCGTGTCAAGGGGTCCGCGACGCCGGAAAAACACCCGGGGGCGAGGGGGAGGTACCGGCGCAAAACGACGAGGCCCGGCAGGCTGACGACACAGCCTGCCGGGCCTCTTCGGCCGGATTCACACGGGCGTTCCCGCGCCCTACTTCTTGATCCAGGCGTCGACCTTGTCGCGGTTGGCCTCGACCCACTTCTTCGCCGCGGCTTCGGGCGCCATCTTGTCCACCGCGATGTACTTGGCCACGGTGTTCTGGTCGTCGTTCGTCCAGCTGAAGTTCTTCACCAGGTCATAGGCGGGACTGCCCGACTTGGCGAACTTCGCGCTGACGATCTTGTCGAGTTCGTACACGGGGTAGTCGCAGGCGACCTTCTCCGCGTCGGCGTCGCAACCCTCCTTGTACTCGGGGAGGCTGACCTTCTTCAGCGGCACCTCGGACAGGAACCACTGCGGCTCGTAGAAGTAGCCGATCACCCATTCCTTGTTCTTCTCGGCGTTGCGGTACGCCTGGATGAGCGCGGTCTCGCTGCCCGCGTACACCACCTTGAAGTCCAGCTTGAGATTCTTGACCAGCGCCTCGTCATTGGTGACGTACGAGGGGTCGCCGTCGAGGAGCTGGCCCTTGCCGCCCGACTCCGAGGTCTTGAACTTCGACGCGTACTTGTTGAGGCTCTTCCAGTCGGTGATGTCCGGGTGCGCCTTCGCCAGCCACGGCGGCACGTACCAGCCGATGAGGCCCTTGTTGCCGGTCGGACCGGCCTCGACGGCCGTCTTCTGTTGGGTGATGTACTTCTTCTTCAGGTCGTCGTGGCCCCAGTTCTCCACGACTGCGTCGACCTCGCCCGTCCCGAAGCCCTGCCAGGCGATCTCCTCCTTGAGGTCCTTCTGCTCGACCTTGCAGCCGAGGTCGTGTTCGGCGACGTACGCGAGGACCGCCGCGTTGGCCTCGTAGCCCACCCACGGGTTGATCGCGAGGTTGAAGGTGCCGCATTTGCCCGAGCTGCCCGGGCCGGCCGCGCTGTCGTCGCCGACCTTCGCGCCCCCGCAGGCCGTGAGGGTGAGGCCGAGGACGGCCAGGCCGACCGCGCCGGCTCTCCAGTGTCGTGCCATGGTGAGGTGCTCCTTATGCTCCGGCGCGGCGAGCCGCCGCCTGAGTGATCCGGTCGAACATGACTCCGAGCAGGACGATGGCGAGTCCGGCCGCCAGTCCCTTGCCGTACAGCTGGCCCTGCGAGAACCCGGCCACGACGTCGTAGCCGAGGGCGCCCGCTCCCACCAGGCCGCCCACGACAACCATCGACAGCACGTAGATGAGGCCCTGGTTGGTCGCGAGGGTCAGCGCTCCGCGTGACATCGGCAGCTGGACCTTGGTGATGATCTGCCAGGTGTTGCATCCGGTGGACATCGCCGCTTCGACGGTGGTCCCGGGCACGGCCCGCACCCCGTCGGCGATGATCTTGATGGCGACAGGTGCCGCGTAGACGATCGCGGCGACGATCGCCGTGAACCGTGTCGCGCCGAACAGCGCGAGGAACGGCACGAGATAGACGAACGGCGGCATGACCTGGGCCGCGTCCAGGGACGGCCTGAGCAGCCGGTCGACGAGCGCGCTGCGGCCCATCCACACCCCGAGAACGACGCCGAGCAGCATCACGAGCACGGTCGCCACGGCGGTGGACGCCAGGGTCGTCATGGCGTCCGACCACACACCGGTGCCGATGAGCAGGCCCACGCACACGGCGGTGGTGACCCCGGCACGCCATCCGCCGAGCACCGTGCCGAGCGCGACGAGAGCGGCGCCCACGAGCCACCACGGGGAGTCGGTCAGCACGGTCTGGAAGGGGTTGAGCAGGCCGTTGGTGAGGAGGTCCCGGAAGGCGTTGGTCAGGCCCGACAGGTTGTCCTGCGCCCAGGTGGTCACGTCGGTCGCCGCCCTGGCGATGGTGCTTCCGGTGCTGCCCTCGCCCGGGAACTCGGCCGCCCACAGATACGTGTGCGACAGGTACACCAGGACCAGGGCCGCCACCCCCCCGGCCGCCAGCAGGTGCCGCCGCCACTTGAGGAAGGGACTGTCCGAGCCCCGGGCCGAGTCGGCCCGTCCGCTCGCGGCGGTGGTGACCCGGTCCAGCACGATGGCCAGGACGACGATGGCGAGTCCGGCGTTGAACGCCGTGCCGACGTCCAGTGACTGCAGCGCCTGGACGACGGTCGCTCCGAGGCCGGGCGCGTTGATCAGGGCCGCGATGGTCACCATGGCCAGGGCGGCCATGATGGTCTGGTTGACGCCCATCACCACGGTGCGTTTGGACATCGGCAGCAGGACCTTCAGCAGCGCCTGGCGCCGCGTCGCGCCCATCGAGTCCGCCGCCTCGACGGTGGTCTCGGGTACCGAGCGGATGGCGTGGGCGGTGATGCGGATCGCGGGTGGTGCCGCGTAGATCGCCGTCGCGATGGTGGCGGAGGCCGGGCCGATCAGGAAGAACAGGGTCAGGGGCGCCAGATAGACGAAGGTGGGCATCGTCTGCATGAAGTCCAGGAACGGCGTCACGATCCGGTTGACCCGGTCGGACAGCCCGGCCCACACGCCCAGGGGCAAGGCGAACAGGAGCGCCACGAAGACCGCGGAGAGGGTCAGCGCGAGGGTGTCCATGCTTTCCTGCCAGAGGCCCTGGAGGCCGAGGAAGGTGAAGCCGGCGACGGCGAGCAGCGCGACTCGCCAGTTGCCCACGGCCCAGGAGACATAGCCGGCGATGCCCACGACACCGAGCCAGCCGATCTGCGGAACCGGGCGGCCCGCGGTCGGCTGCGAGATCAGCTCCTGGACGAAGGTCACCAGGGAGTCGATGACCAGGCGTATCTCGTTGAAGAAGTAGAGGAAGAGCGGGTTGGTGTTGCGGTTCGCCCCGATGGAGTCGTTGACGTCGTTGAACCACCGGTGCAGGTCGGTGAGATCGGCCGCGGCGAGGGACAGGGTCTGCCTGCCGCGCAGCACGGCGAAGAGGACGAGCCAGACGACCAGGATCGCGGCCACGATCATCGGGCGGCTGACCGTGCGCGCGCGCCTGGCGGGAGCGGGCGGCTCCTCGGTCCCGGTTCTCTGCGGCCTCTCGGTCTTCTGCACGGCGACGGTCATCACGCGTCGCCTTCCTGCCCGGCGACCACCGCGAGGATCTCGTCGTCGCCGACGATGCCGAGCAGCTTGCCGTTCTCGACAACCTTGACCGGCTTGTCGGCCGCGAGCACCGCTCGCGTGGCCTCCTTCACCACGACGTCCGGGCCCAGCTCGGGACCGTCCAGGGGGTCGTCCGGCTCCGCAGGGCGCATGATCCACCGCAGGGTCAGCACATCACCGCGGGGCACGTCCCTGACGAAGTCCCGTACGTAGTCGTCCGCGGGCGCGCCGACCAGTTCGTCGCCGGTGCCGCACTGGACCATCTTGCCGTCGCGCATGATGAGGATGCGGTCGCCCAGCCGCAGCGCCTCGGACAGGTCGTGGGTGATGAACACCATTGTCTTGCCGACCTCGTGGTGCAGACGGACGACCTCGTTCTGCATGTCCCGGCGGATCAGCGGGTCGAGTGCCGAGAAGGGTTCGTCGAACAGGAGGACGTCGGGGTCGCCGGCGAGGGCGCGGGCGAGACCCACGCGCTGCTGCATGCCGCCGGAGAGCTGGTCGGGGTAGGAGCTCTCGTACCCGGCGAGGCCGACGAGTTCGACGACCTCCAGCGCGCGTTTGGTGCGCTCGGCTCTGCTCATGCCGCGGATCTCCAGGCCGAAAGCCACGTTGTCGACGACCCGGCGGTGGGGCAGCAGCCCGAAGTGCTGGAAGACCATGGAGAATTTGCTGCGGCGCAGTTCGCGCAAGCGGCTCGCGTCCGCGTCGCGGATGTCCTCGCCCTCGAAGAGGATCTGGCCGGCGGTGGGTTCGATGAGCCGGGTCAGACAGCGCACCAGGGTGGACTTGCCGGAGCCGGACAGGCCCATCACGACGAACACCTCGCCGGGCGCGACGTCGAAGTGCACGTCGCGCACGGCGGCCGTACATCCGGTGCGGTCCATCAGTTCACGCCGGGTGAGTCCGCGCAGCTCCTCGGATCCGGGTACCTGGGCCGCCTTGGGCCCGAACACCTTCCACAGTTCGCGTACGGAGATGACCGGCGTGGGTGCCGAGTCCTGGGGGGTGTCGCGCCGCCGCGGCGCCTCGGTCGTTGCTGGGGTCATGTTCGACCTCTTTTCGGCGTTCAGCCGCGGAACCAGTGCTGCGGCCGGGGTTGGATGTTCTGCCAGATGTGTTTGGGCTCCCGGTACTCGTCGAGACCGGTCGGTCCCAGCTCCCGGCCCACGCCGGAGTGCCCGAACCCACCCCATTCCGCCTGCGGCACATAGGGGTGGTAGTCGTTGATCCACACCGTGCCGTGGCGCAGACGGCGGGCGACCCGCTGGGCCTTGCCGGCGTCCTGCGTCCAGACGGCGCCGGCGAGTCCGTACTCGGTGTCGTTGGCGATGCGTACCGCGTCGTCCTCGTCGGTGAAGCGCTCCACGGTGAGGACGGGCCCGAAGGACTCCTCGTGCACCACACGCATGTCCTGACCGCACGCGTCGAGCACGGTCGGCGGGTAGTAGTGGCCGTCGGCCAGGCCCGGGTCACCCGGGCGTTCGCCGCCGCAGCGCAGGACGGCGCCCTCGGCGAGTCCGGCCGCGACGTACGCCTCGACCTTCGCCAGGTGCTGGGCGGAGATCAGCGGTCCGGTGTCGGCGAGCGGGTCGAAGGGACCGCCGAGGCGGATCCGCCGGGCGCGGCGGACCACCTCGTCGACGAACCGGTCGTGCAGCGCGTCCTCGACGATCAGCCGGGCGCCCGCCGAGCAGACCTGGCCCGAATGCAGAAAGACGGCCGTGAGCGCGAAGTCCACGGCCGTCTCGAAGTCGGCGTCGGCGAAGACGACATTGGGGTTCTTGCCGCCGAGCTCCAGCGCGACCTTCTTCACGGTCGCGGCGGCGGTGGCCATGATGCGTCTTCCGGTGTCCAGGCCGCCGGTGAAGGAGACCATGTCGACGGCGGGGTCTTCGGCGAGCGGTGCTCCCATCTCGGGCCCGGTTCCCAGGACGAGATTGGCGGCGCCGTCCGGAAGTCCGGCCTCTGCCAGTGCCCTCATCAGCAGGATCGAGGTGGAGGGGGTGAGCTCACTGGGCTTGAGGACGATCGTGTTGCCCGCGAGGAGGGCCGGTGCGACCTTCCAGCTCGCCTGGAGCAGCGGGTAGTTCCAGGGGGTGATCAGCGCGCACACGCCGATCGGCTCGTACACCACGCGGCTGACGGCGTCGTCGCGGCCGGTGTCGATCACGCGGCCGGCGTCGGTGCCGCCCAGCCCCCCGAAGTAGCGGAAGCAGGAGACGACATCGGCGATGTCGTACTCGCTCTCCACCAGCCGCTTGCCGGTGTCCAGTGATTCGGCGCGGGCGAACGCGTCGGTGTCGCGTTCGAGGATGTCGGCGGTGCGCAGCAGGAGTGCGCCGCGCTCGCGCTCGGAGGTCTGCGGCCAGGGGCCTTCGTCGAAGGCCCGGCGGGCCGCGGCGATGGCCGCCTCGGCGTCCGGGCGCGTGCCCTCGGACACGGTCACGGAGAGTGTGCCGTCTGCGGGGCATCGGATGTCCCGGTGGCCTCCGGCCACCGGATCCCGCCATGTGCCATCCACGTACAGGTCTGCCACGTCGGGGCCCTTCGAGCGAACAGCGTTGCGCATCGCGCACCGAATTGCTTGTGGTGGAACACTCTGGAGAAGGCGGGAACCCACGTCAAGGGGTTGGCCTATGACGGTTTTACCAAGGAGGCAACCCTGAGAACCCGACGTCGACCGGCCCGGAACGCCGGGTTTCCGGGCCGGTCGGCTGTCTGAAAACAGTGGGTTACGCGGGTGCTTCGCGGTGCCGGTAGTACGCGGCGCCGGACGGCGGCAGCGGCTCCTTGCCGAGGATGAGGTCGGCCGCCTTCTCGGCGATCATCATCACCGGTGCATAGATGTTGCCGTTGGTGATGTAGGGCATCACCGACGCGTCGACGACCCGCAGTCCCTCCACGCCGTGCACGCGCAGGTCGGCCGGACCGACGACGGACATCTCGTCGGTGCCCATCTTGCAGGTGCAGGACGGATGCAGCGCGGTCTCGGCGTCCTTGGCGACCCAGGCGAGGATCTCCTCGTCACTGTCCACGGACGGCCCGGGCGAGACCTCCCCGGCGTTGTACGGGTCCATGGCGGGCTGGTTGAGCAGCCTGCGCGCGACCCTGACGGCCTCGACCCACTCGCGGCGGTCCTGCTCGGTGGAGAGGTAGTTGAATCGCAGCGCGGGGTGCTCGGCCGGATCCTTGCTCTTGATCTTCACCGAGCCGATGGCGTCGGAGTACATGGGTCCGACGTGTACCTGGTAGCCATGCCCGCCGGCCGGCACGGAGCCGTCGTAGCGGACCGCGATGGGCAGGAAGTGGAACATCAGGTTGGGGTAGTCCACGTCGTCGTTGCCGCGGACGAAGCCGCCCGCCTCGAAGTGGTTGGTCGCGGCCGGTCCCGTACGGAAGAGCCACTGCAGGCCGATGAAGGGGGCGCGCCACTTCGCCAGGTACGGCTGCATGGACACGGGCTGCTTGCAGGCGTACTGGATGTACACCTCCAGGTGGTCCTGGAGGTTCTCGCCCACACCCGGCAGATCGTGTACGACGTCCACGCCGAGCGCCGCGAGCTCCTCGGCGTTGCCGATACCGGAGAGCTGGAGGAGTTGCGGGGAGTTGATCGCACCTCCGCTGAGGATGACCTCACCGGCTCTCACCCGCTGGGGTCTGCCGCGACCGCGCCGGTACTCGACGCCGACGGCGCGTTTGCCCTCGAAGAGGACGCGGGTGACCAGGGCACGGGTGGTGACGGTGAGGTTGGGCCGCTTCCGCGCGGGCTTGAGGTACGCCTTCGCGGCCGACAGCCGACGCCCGCGGTGGACATTGCGGTCGAATCTGGCGAAACCTTCCTGTCGATAGCCGTTCACGTCAATGGTGGGAGCGTGCCCCGCCTCCTCGGTGGCCGCGAGGAAGGCCTCGAACAGTGGGTTGGTCCCCGGACCCCGCTCGAGGACGAGGGGGCCGTCATGGCCGCGGAACTCGTCCTCCGGGTCGGCGGCCAGACAGTTCTCCATCCGCCGGAAGTACGGCAGGCAGTGTGCGTAGTCCCAGTTGTCCATGCCGGGATCGGCCGCCCAGCGCTCGTAGTCCATGGGGTTGCCGCGCTGGAAGATCATGCCGTTGATGCTGCTGGAACCGCCCAGGACCTTGCCGCGTGCGTGGTAGACGCGCCGGCCTCCCATGTGGGGCTCCGGTTCGGACTCGTATTTCCAGTCGTAGAAGCGGCTGCCGATCGGGTAGGTCAGCGCCGCGGGCATGTGGATGAAGACGTCCCATGGATAGTCGGGTCTGCCCGCTTCCAGGACCAGTACCCGGTTGCCGGGATCCGCGGAGAGCCGGTTGGCCAGTGCACTGCCGGCCGATCCACCACCGACGATGACGAAGTCGTACTGCAAGTCAGCCATGAGGCCTCGTCTCGCTCGCGCCGTAGAGAATGCGCGGCATGCTAGTACCGGTATCTCTATGCGCACCAGGTTGCGGACAACGCAACTTCAGATTTTCCACCCCAGGCCCGTGACCTGCATCGCTGTCGGCTATGTTAATCGCCCGTATAGTTGCGGTGTGAGCAACGACCATGCAGATACCGAAACGACAAGCGCGACGACCGGTGGGGTGCAGTCGGTCGACCGGGCCATCACCGTGCTGGAGATCCTGGCCCGGCGCGGCGAGGCAGGCGTCAGCGAGGTAGCCGGCGAGATCGACGTCCACAAGTCCACCGCGTTCCGGCTGCTGGGCGCCTTGGAGCTGCGCGGCCTGGTGGAACAGGCGGGCGAGCGCGGGAAGTACCGCCTCGGCTTCGGCATCGTCCGCCTCGCCGGTGCGGTCACCGGACGCATCGACATCACCCAGCAGAGCCGCCCGGTCTGCGAGCGTCTTGCCGAGGAGATCGGCGAGACGGTGAACCTCGCCGTGATGCAGGAGAAGTACGCGATCAACCTGTACCAGGTGCGCGGTCCGGGCGCCGTCACGGCGTTCAACTGGGTCGGCCAGCTGACGCCGCTGCACGCCACGTCCAGCGGCAAGATCCTGCTGGCCCACATGCCGGCCAAGGAGCGGGCCGCGCTGCTGTCGGACGCGGCTCTGAAGAAGATGACGCCGCGCACTCTGACCGCGAAGACGAAGCTGGAGAAGAACCTCGCCGAGGCGCTGGAGCGCGGCTACTCCTGGACTCTGGAGGAGTTCGAGGCGGGGCTGCACGCCATGGCCGCCCCGGTCCGCAACCGGGACGGAGAGGTCATCGCGGCGATCAGCGCCTCGGGACCGGCGTACCGGCTCACCGAGGACCGTATGCACGACCTCGCTCCGGTGCTGGTCAAGGGCGCAGACGAGATCAGCCACCGGATGGGGTACCTGGGCTGAGCCCGCCGCGCCGTCCACGCCGACCGCCCCGCGCACCGTGGTGGGCCGTCGCGAACCGCCGTTACTGTGGCCGCCCCGCGCCCAGGCGCTCCTGGACGAAGGTGTGGAACTCACCGATGTGGTGCTCGCTGGGCACGAGGACCCCGCCCTTGGTATACAGCCGCGAGCTCATCGCGGGCTGACAGCGCTCGCAGGCGTCGAAGTCCTGCCGGTTGACCCGGTCGAAGAGCTCCACCGACCGGCCGACGTCCTTGCCGCTCTCGACGACGTGCTTGAGGTAGAGCCAGTCGCACTCGACGATGGTGCGGTCCGTGGCGACCGGATACATCCGGTGGAAGATCACATGGTCGGGGACGAGATTGATGAACACCTGCGGCCGCACCGTGATCGCGTAATAGCGGCGGTCCTGGTCCTCGGTGACACCCGGGATGCGGTCCAGGCCCTCCGAGCCGTCGACGGTGAAGCCCTTGACGTCTGCGCCGAACTCCGCGCCATGCCCCACGTAGAACTGCGCGGCGTACCCGTCGGCGAACTCCGGGAGGACCTCGGTCAGCTCCGGGTGGATGGTCGCGCAGTGGTAGCACTCCATGAAGTTCTCGACGATGAGCTTCCAGTTCGCCCGCACGTCGTAGACGATCCGTCTGCCGATGTCGAGGTCCTCGATGCCGTAGTGCTCGATCGACTCCGTGTCGCCGAGACGCGCGACCACGTCCTGTACGACCTCGTCGAAGGGGGGCGGGTCCTCGGCGAGGCACACCCACACGTAGCCGAGCCATTCGTGGGTGGCCACCGTAGCCAGGCCGTACTCGGTGCGGCTGACGTCCGGCATCTTGGTGAGGTTGGGCGCCGCGACGAGTTTGCCCGTCAGGTCGTACGTCCAGGCGTGGTAGGGGCATTGGAAGGCGCGCTTGACCTCGCCGCTCTCCGCCGTGCAGAGCTTGGCTCCGCGGTGCCGGCAGACGTTGAAGAAGGCGCGTATGGACTGGTCGCGGGCACGGGCGACGAGGATGCTCTCGCGGCCCACCTGAACGGTCCGGAATGCTCCGGGACCGGCGAGGTCGGCGGAGCGCACGGCGCAGAACCACATCGCCTCGAAGATGTGCTCCTGCTCCTGGGCGAAGAACCCGGGGTCCGTGTAGGCGGTCCCCGGCAGGGTGGCGATGAGACTTTCCGGCAGGCCGGTCGAGGTCACAGTGCACTCCTCGGAAAACGTCGTGGATCGGGCATGCACGCGCCGGGACGAGCTACACCGGACGTCGTCGGTTCAAGGAGCAACGCCCGTTCAGGGCGTGTTGGCCGCGAGCTGCTTGCGCCAGCGCATGAACAGCCGGGGCTGGTTCATCCCGAGGACGGCGACCGGGTGTCCGGCCCGCCGGTAGACGGCCAGGACGTTACGGTCGTCCGCGGCGCCTTCCTCGATGGTGACGCTGTCGGCGCGGGACGCGTAGCCGACGAACTGGATCTTCACGCCGTACTGGTCGGACCAGAAGTACGGCGGCCTCGGTACGCCCGGTTCGGACTCGCCCCAGGAGAGCAGAGCGGCCACCGCCGCGTCGGGGCGTTCCCGGGCGCCGGTCCAGTGCTCGACGCGGCGGTGAGTGCCCGCGCGCGGGTCGTACCAGGAGGCGCAGTCCCCGACGGCGACCACCCCGGCCAGGCTGGTACGGCCGTCCGCGCCGCACTTGACGCCGTCGTCGAGTTCGACACCGGAGCCTGCCAGCCAGTCGACGCAGGGGCGGGCCCCGACGCCCACGACGACGATGTCGGCGGGGATGCTGCGGCCGTCCTCCATCAGGACGGCGTCGACGCGGGTCTCGCCGCTCAGTCCCTTGACGCCCACACCGCACAACAGGCGTACGCCGTGGTCGGTGTGGAGGGCGGAGACGATGCTTCCCATGCTCGCGCCGAGCGGTCCGGCCAGGGGTGCGGGCGCCGCCTCGACGATGGTCACGTCGAGGCCGAGGGCGTAGGCGGTGGAGGCGACCTCGGCTCCGATGAAGCCGCCACCGATCACGACCAGGCGTCCGCCCCGGGCCAGTTCGTCCCGCAGGGCGCGGGCGTCGTCCAGGGTGCGCAGGGTGTGCACACCGGCCAGGCCGTCCGTGCCGGGCAGGGTGCGGGCGGAAGCGCCGGTGGCGATCACGACGCCGTCGGCTCTCACCTCCCGGCCGTCGGTGAGCCGCACTGCGCGGGGCGTGGTGTCGAGTCCGGCGGCGCGTGAGCCGAGCAGCCACTCCGCCTGCAGGTCCTCGTCGTCCGGCTCCAGCGCGAGATCGGCTTCGCCGATGCCGCCGGCCAGGAACTCCTTGGACAGGGGCGGCCTGTCGTAGGGGCGGTGGAGCTCGTCGCCTATGACGACCAGCCGTCCGTCGTACCCCTGCTTTCGCAAGGAGCGCGCCGCTGACAGACCGGCCAGCGACGCGCCCACCACGGCCACTGTCCTCACGCGACGCCCCCGGCGAGCCGGGCGGCGATGCAGGGGGGCAGGTTCGGCGCTGCCGTGGACTGCCGGACGTAGATCATGCCGTCCTCGACGAAGACCTCGTGGGTGCGCACGGGGAGCTTGGCCGGCGGGGCGTCGACGGCTCCGGTCTTGAGGTTGAACTTCGAGGCGTGCAGCGGGCATTCGACCTCGCAGCCCTCCAGCCAGCCGTCGGCGAGCGACGCGTCCTGGTGGGTGCATGTGTCGTCGATGGCGAAGAGTTCGCCGTCGTCGGTGTGGAACACCGAGACCGGCGGGTCGATGTCGAGCCTGTGGGCCTCGCCTCGGGGCAGATCCACGAGACGGCACGCGGGAATCATCATGACACCTCGGTGCGTATAGCGAAACGGATTGCGGTGAACGCAACGCCAGTTTGGGGTCGCCCACAAACCCTTGTCAAGGAGTTCACGGGTCGCTCGCGGCTCCGATTTTTCGTTGCGCGATGCGGAACATCCTGCGCCATAGGAAACGCAGGTCAGAGCTGGGCACCCTTCAGAACCGGGATGCCGGCGACGACGTCGGCGCGTTCTCGATGCCCCAGCGGGCGGCCACGCGCACCGCGTCGGCCGTCGAGGCGACGTCGTGGACACGGACGCACCAGGCACCCTGCGCGGCGGCCAGGACCGACACCGCGGAGGTGGCCGCGTCCCGCAGGTGCGCCGGGCGGGCCCGGCCCGTCTCCGGGTCCCTCAGCAGGTGGCCCAGAAACGCCTTCCGCGCCGCGCCCACCAGAACCGGCCGGCCGAGCGCGGCGGTGACCTCCCGGAGGCGGCCGAGGAGTTGCCAGTTGTGCTCGGCGTGCTTGGCGAACCCCAGTCCCGGGTCGACGATGAGACAGTCCGGCGGGATTCCGGCGTCCAGGGCCGCGCCGGCTCTCGCCCGCAGTTCGTCGACGACGTCGGTGACGACGTCGTCGTAGACGGCGTGCGCCTGCATTCCGGCCGAGTGCCCGCGCCAGTGCATCAGCACATACGGCGTACCGGCCCCCGCCATCAGCGGCAGCATCGCCGGGTCGGCGAGTCCGCCGGAGACGTCGTTGACCAGAGCGGCACCGGCCTCGACGGCGCGGGCGGCGACCTCGGCCCGCATGGTGTCGACACTGACCGTCGCGCCGGCCGCGGCGAGTGAGCGCACGACCGGCAGCACCCGCCGCAACTCCTCCTCGACCGCCGGGCGGGCGGCGCCGGGACGGGTCGACTCGCCGCGGACGTCGAGGATGTCCGCGCCTTCCTCCAGTAGTGCGAGTCCGTGCGCGACGGCCCGCGCCGGTTCGAACCACCGCCCGCCGTCGGAGAACGAGTCGGGCGTGACGTTCACGATGCCCATCACCAGGGTCCGGGCCACGCGGGGAAGACCTCGGGGGCAAAGGGCGGGAACGGCCCGCGCGACGGCGCTCATGTTTTGCGGGGCGGGTCGGCGAGGGGACGCACGGAAGTCATCATGGGCTGGTCGACCTCGTTGCATATAGAGGAACAATGTGCGATTTGAGCAACGAGTGTGAGGACGACCGCGCGGCACTGTCAAGGCAGGTGACGGACCCCGGCCTCGTGACGGGTTCCGGACGCCAGCGCGACCAGCCGGGAGGCCTTCAGTTCGGTCTCGTCCCACTCCCGGGCCGGATCGGACCCCCAGGTGATACCGGCGCCCGTGCCGAAGCGCAGCAGCGGCCCTGCCGTGGCGGCCCGGTCGATCCAGAACGTGCGGATCCCCACGGCCAGTTCACCGGTCCCCCGGTCGGCGTCGACCCAGCCGACGGCGCCGCAGTACGGACCGCGGGGCGCTGTCTCCAGGGCCTCGATGATGCGCAGGGCGCTGTGTTTGGGCGCGCCGGTCACGGAGCCCGGTGGAAAGGTTCCGGCCAGCAGCTCGGGCCAGCCGGCGCCCTCCGCGAGTTCCCCGCGCACGGTGGAGACGAGGTGCACGAGCCCCGGGTGGCTCTCGACGGCGCACAGGGCCGGAACGGTCACGGATCCGGTGGCGCAGACGCGCCCCAGGTCATTGCGGACCAGGTCCACGATCATCACGTTCTCGGCGTGATCCTTGGGCAGCAAGTCGTCCGCGGTACGGCCGGTGCCCTTGATGGGTCCGGACTCCACGGTGCGGCCCGTGCGCCGCAGGAACAGTTCGGGCGAGGCGGTGGCGACTTCGACGCCGTGTGCCGGAAGCCGGACGGTGCCGGCGCAGGGCGCCGGGTTGCCGCGGGCGAGCAGCGCGCTGAGCGCGTCGATGTCGGCGACCGGATCGGGCAGGGGCGCGGAGAGCACCCGGCAGAGGTTGGCCTGGTAGACCTGGCCCGCCGCGATGTGCTCGCGGATGCGGCGTACGCCCGCGGTGTAGGCGGCACGGTCCAGCGACGACGTCCAGTCGCCGGGGGCGGGTCCTCGCCAGGCCCCGGGCTCAGGAGGAGGCACCGGCGCGTGACGCACATCGCCGAATCTCGCACAGACCGGGAGGCCCTCGAACCCCGCGACGACCGTCCAGAAGCCGGAGGAGTCCAGGGCCGCCGGGTCGTTGGTCACGTCGCGCAGATCAGTGGCGACGCACCCGCCGAAGCGGGCCATGGGAGCGGGAGCGTACACGGCGGTTCGTCCAGGGGGCGGCGGCGGATCGAAATCGTCTGGGCCGTGACGGCCGGGGTGGGTGGCGTTCATGGGTCTCGCTCGGTACTCGCCCGATGCGGGAAGACCGCAGGTGTTCGGCCACCCCGGCCGGTGGGCGGCGCTCGTGTCACCGGCCGCGGGCGGCCCACTCCTCCAGGTGCGGTGCTTCCGCGTCGATGGTGGTCGTGTCGCCGTGCCCGGTGTGCACGACCGTCTCGCCGGGGAGCGTCAGCAGCCGCTCGCCGATCGAGGTGATGATCGTGCCGAAATCGCTGTACGAGCGCCCCGTCGCGCCGGGCCCTCCCGCGAACAGCGTGTCGCCGCTGAACAGAGCCCCGAGGTCGGGGGCGTACAGGCACACGGCCCCGGGTGCATGCCCGGGCGTGTGCAGCACGCGCAGCCCGATGCCCGCCACGACGAGTTCGTCGCCGTCGGCGAGGGGGCCGTCGGGGTGCCGGTTCGGATGCGCCATCTTCCACAGCACCTGGTCGTCGGGGTGCAGCAGGACGCGCGCGCCGGTGGCGAGAGCGACGTCCGGCGCGGCGCGCACATGGTCGTCGTGGGCATGGGTGCACACGACGGCCGACAGCCGGCGGTCACCGACGGCCTCCAGGATGGCGTCGGAGTCGTGCGCCGCGTCGATGACGAGCACCTCGTCGTCGTCACCGACGATCCAGACGTTGTTGTCGACCTCCCAGGTACCGCCGTCGAGGCTGAACGTCCCGCTCGTGACGAGGTGTTCGATGCGGGGTGCGCCGGCCATCACAACACCACCACGGAGCGCAGCACGTCGCCGCCGTGCATCTTCTCGAAGGCCTCCTCCACGTCACCGAGTCCGATGGTCTCGGTGACGAACGCGTCCAGGTCGAACCGGCCGCCCAGGTACAGGTCGATGAGGGCCGGGAAGTCACGCGAGGGCAGGCAGTCGCCGTACCAGCTGGACTTCAGCGAGCCGCCGCGACCGAAGACGTCGAGCAGCGGCAGTTCCATCTTCATCTCCGGGGTGGGCACGCCGACCAGCACGACCGTGCCGGCCAGGTCCCGCGCGTAGAAGGCCTGCTGGTACGTCTCCGGGCGGCCGACGGCCTCGACGACCACGTCCGCTCCGAAACCGCCGGTGAGTTCGCGCACCGCCTCCACCACGTCGCCCTTGGCACCGTCGACGGTGTGGGTGGCCCCCATGGCCATGGCACGGTCCAGCTTGCGCTGGTCGATGTCGACGGCGATGACCTTGGACGCGCCGGCCAGCCGCGCGCCCGCCACGGCGGCCATGCCGACACCGCCGCAGCCGATCACGGCGACGGAGTCTCCCCGTCCGACGGCGCCGGTGTTGACGGCGGCGCCGAAGCCCGCCATGACACCGCACCCGAGCAGTCCGGCTGCCGCCGCCGGGGCGGCCGGGTCCACCTTGGTGCACTGCCCGGCGGCGACCAGTGTCTTTTCCGCGAAGGCGCCGATGCCGAGGGCGGGTGACAGGGGCGTGCCGTCGAGCAGCGTCATCGGCTGCGTCGCGTTGTGGGTGGCGAAGCAGTACCAGGGCTTGCCCTTGCTGCACGCCCGGCACTGGCCGCACACGGCGCGCCAGTTGAGGATGACGAAGTCCCCGGGCGCGACGCCGGTGACCCCCTCTCCCACGGCCTCGACACGACCGGCCGCCTCGTGGCCGAGAAGGAAGGGGAACTCGTCGTTGATCCCGCCCTCGCGGTAGTGGAGGTCGGTGTGGCAGACGCCGCACGCCTCGACCTTGACCAGCGCCTCACCCGGGCCGGGATCGGGGACGACGATCGTCTCGACGGAAACCGGGGCGCCCTTCTTCAGTGCGACGACGGCACGTACCTCGTGAGCCATGAGCTGCTCCTCAGACGGGAAACTCGAGCCGGGTGCGTTGCTTCCTGAGTTGCCTCATCAGATACACGCACCGCGATACGCAACTGAGCATCGGGGAGGAGGATACCGGGGGTCAAGGGGTCGACCGGAACCGGACGGACTCGGCCGGATCAGCGGGGCGGGAGATCCGGGCGATGAACGTCCCGACGAACGGTGCCCAGGAGATCCACCACGCCCAGTAGAAGATCGTCCAGCCGGAGAGCCACTCGCCGGCGCCGAAGGCACCCGTCGTGAAACTCATCTTGGGCAGCGACGCCAGATAGCCGCCCAGAGCTTCGGTCTGGCTCTCCAGGATGAACACGGTGGGGCCGACGGCGAAGACGAACAGCAGCAGCACGGCGGCAAGGATCGTGTTGCCGTTGCTCAGCCACTGGATGCCCCGGTGCACGCCGGACACTCACCTGACGTCCGGTGCCTCGGTCGGGCCCGGGCCGATGCCTGGAGCTGGGGGCCTTTCCGGTTCGGCCGGTTACTGCCCGAGGAGGGACGCCGAGGAGTCTCGATCGTCGACGGAGCTGGACCCGCGCTCCCCCGTCGTCAGGGCGCGGACCAGGCTCGCATTGACGCTCGTGCGCCAGGGTGCCAACCTCGGCACGTGCAGGTGACGATTCGAGAAGTGGCGAAGGCAGCAGGGGTTTCCCCGTCCACGGTGTCGCGGGCGCTGACTCCGGACGGGACCGTCAGCGCGGTCACCCGGGAACGGGTCCAGGCCGCCGCCGACCGCCTCGGCTACCAGCCGAACCGCGCCGCCCGAGGTCTCATCACCGGCCGTACGGGTCATCTGGGAGTGATCGTCCCGGACCTGCTCAACCCCTTCTTCGCGGACATCTGCAAGGGTGTGCAGGCCCGCGCCCGAGGCCTCGGCCACGCCGTGTTCGTCAGCGACGCCGAGCGGGACGAAGGCCTGGAGCTGGACGCGATCCGCACGATGACACCGGAGGTGGACGGCATCGTGCTCTGCGCCCCGCACCTGAGCAGCGAGGAACTGCGCTCCCTGGACCGGGTCACGGACAAACCGATCGTGCTGCTGCACCGCACGGAGCCGGGCTTTCCCAGCGTCACCGCCGACATGGTCGAGGGCATGACCGATGCCCTGACCCATCTGCACGCCCTCGGCCACCGCCGGATCGCCTACGTGGGCGGCCCCCGCAGCACCTGGACCGCCCATGAGCGGGCGGCCGGCATCCAGGCCATGGCCGCCACCTGCGGTGATATCGAGATCGTCCAGGTCGGCAGCGTCGCCCCCCACTTCGACGGCGGAGTCACGGGCGCCGCCGACGTGGTGCTGGCCAGCGGTGCCAGCGCGGTCGTCGCCTTCGACGACATCGTCGCCTTCGGCCTGATCAGCCGCTTCACCGCCCGCGGGGTCCGGGTGCCGGACGAGATGAGCGTGGTCGGGTGCGAGGACATCGCCCTGGCCGGGATGGCGGCTCCGCCGCTGACCACCGTGCACGTCCCCAAGGCGCACGCGGCGCGGGCGGCGGTCGACCTGCTGTTCCGGATCCTGGGAACGCCGGCGGAAGAAGGCGCCCCGCCGCCTCAGCGGGTACTGCCGACGCATCTGGTGGTGCGGGGGTCGACGGCGGTGATCGAGCAGAGCTGAACCGAGCCCGACGGCGGCTTCCGCCGGGGGCTCAGCCCTTGGGGACGGTGGTGTTGTACTTCTCGAACATGTCGGCCGCCGCCTCACGGACGGTCGTCTTCCCGAACAGCACGTCCTCGTTGAACCCCCGGAAGAGCAGCTTGTCCTCGCTGGAGCCCGACGGCGGGATCGAGGACGACGTGAGTCTCTTCTCGAGCGAGACGACGTACTCGTACACCGTCCGGTTGGCGCTGCTGAGACCGGGGGCGATCCGGTTCATGATCTGCCGGTTCGGCGGCAGTCCGCGTACCACGCCGAGGATGCTGCCCGCCTCGGGGTCGTTCAGCAGGAAGTCGAGCAGTTGCGCGGCCTGCCGTGGGTGCCTGCTGCCCCGCCGCACGCACATCATGCCCGGCCCCACGGTCAGTCCCAGCGGCGCGCCGGAGGAGACGGTGGGGAACGGGATGAGCCGGACGTCCCCGTAGGTGTCGAAGTACGGCTGCACGGTCGAGGTGATGTTGAACTCGGCTGTCGACAGCTTCCTCACCAGAAGGGAGTTGGGGGTCGAGCCGTCGTAGGAGGCAGTCTCGTTCGGCGGGGTGAAGATGCCCGCGTCGCGCAGGCGTGCGGTCATCTCCCAGAAGGCGGTGAGGTCGGCCCGGGTGAAGCCGAGCGAACCGTCGTGCCGGTACAGGGACTTGCCGCGCTGGACGAGCCAGAGGTCGAACGTCTCGCTGTAGCCCCCGAAGTCGGTGAGCGGGGCCCGGCCGGGTGCCGCCCGTTTGAGAGCGGGCCCCACGTCGTGGACGAGGTCGTCCCAGGTCCAGCCCGCCTTCGGAAGGCCGCCTGCCTTCTGCCAGATCTCGGGGTCCACGAGCAGCGCCTGGCAGGCCACTCCCGTCGGCACCGCCCACAGTTTGCCGTCCAGCCGGTTGGAGTCGACGTAGCGGCGGGGGACGCGGTCGAGGCGGACGCCGGAGAAGCCGGGGCCGCTGAGGTTCGCGATCAGCCCGTTGGCCGCGTAGTCCCGCAGCTCGTAGTAGTCCATCTGCAGCACGTCGGGGCCGGTGCCCGCCGCCACTTGCGTCGCGAGTCGCTGGAAGTAGGAGTCGTACCCGGTGAACGAGACCGAGACCTTGATCTTCGGATGGCGCCGCTCGAAGAGCCGGATCGCCTTCCGGGTGGCCAGGCTGCGCTCGTCGCCGCCCCACCACTGGAAGTCGAGCCCCACCTCGCCGTCGGCGGAGGTGGCGTCGGTGCCGCACCCCGCGACGGCCGTCCCCAGGCCGAGTGCGCCGAGGGAGGCGAGCACCCGGCGGCGGGAGGGCTGCAACGGGACAGCGGGTCGGCGGGTCGGAGTCATCGGCGGCCCTTCGCTGGGTGATCGAGTGGTGGTGGAACGACGATTGCAAACGATCCCACTCTGTTTCGAACTGGCCCGGAAGCTACGCGCGCCTGCTGACCCCCGTCAATGCAAGTGACCGAATAACCCTGGGAAAATCCCCGGCACCTCGCCCCTTGCGGTTGATCCAGACGCATGCAAACGTTGCCACCGTCCTCGATCCTCGGTGTGGAGGAGAAGCCCCCCATGGCTCAGGCGACCGCCCCGCCCCGGCCCCGATTCGACGACGGCGCCGCCGACACCCGGCCGGCCTCACGTCGTCGTTCGCAGGCTCCGGCCGCACATGTGTTCCTCGCGCCCTGGCTGATCGGCATGATCGCCCTGACCGTGGGCCCCATGCTCGCGTCGCTCTATCTGTCGTTCACCGACTACGGGCTCTTCACCGGTCCGAAGTGGGTGGGTCTCGCCAACTACCGCTACATGCTGGAGGACGACCAGTTCCTCGCCTCCATCGGCGTCACCCTCAAGTTCGTCCTGATCGGCGCCCCGCTCAAACTGGCCGCCGCGCTCGCCGTGGCGCTGCTGCTGAACCGCGACCGCCGCGGTGCCGGTCTGTACCGCGCCGCCTTCTACGCCCCGTCGCTGCTGGGCGCGAGTGTCAGCGTCGCGCTGGTGTGGCGGTCACTGTTCGCCACCGACGGGTTCACCGACAAGACCCTGGGATCCCTCGGAATCCATCTCGGCGGCTTCACGGACAATCCCGACTACGCGCTGTATCCGCTGATCACACTGACCGTCTGGCAGTTCGGCGCCCCCATGGTGATCTTCCTGGCGGGACTGAAGCAGATCCCGAAGGAGCTGTACGAGGCGGCCTCACTGGACGGCGCGAGCCGGCTGCGCACCTTCGTCTCCGTCACCCTGCCCATGCTGACCCCGGTTCTCTTCTTCAACCTGGTCCTGGAGATCATCCACTCCTTCCAGTCCTTCACCTCCGCGTTCGTGATCAGCAGTGGCACCGGAGGCCCGTCCGACTCGACGCTCCTCTACTCGCTCTACCTGTACAAACAGGCCTTCAGCAACTTCCACATGGGATACGCCTCCGCGATGGCGTGGGTCCTGCTCGTCATCATCGCGGCGGTCACGGCACTCGTCTTCCGTACCTCCCGCATGTGGGTCCACTACGGCCAGGAGGAAGCGTCGTGACGACCACCGCACCCCCGCCCTCGATGTCCGCCCCGGCCGCCGACGCGCCCTCGGGACGGCCGCGTTCAGTGCTCTGGCATGCCGTCTGTGTGGCGATCGGCGCCGTACTGCTCTATCCCGTGCTGTGGCTGCTGACCGCGTCGGTGAAGTCCGGCACCGAGATCATCTCGAACCTGAGCCCCGTCCCGGAGGTCTTCACCCCGGGCAACTACACCCACGCGATCGACGGCGTCAGCGGTATCTCGCTGTGGCGGCTGTTCGGCAACTCGCTGCTCGTCTCGGCCGGTACGGTCCTCGGCAACGTGCTGTCCTGCTCGCTGGCCGCGTACGCCTTCGCCCGGCTGCGGTTCCGCGGCCGGGGCCTCTACTTCGCGCTGATGATCGGCACGCTCATGCTGCCGCTCCACGTGGTGCTGATCCCTCAGTACATCATCTTTCAGAAGCTCGGCATGGTCGGCACATATCTGCCGTTGATCCTGCCGAAGTTCCTCGCGACCGAGGCCTTCTTCGTCTTTCTGATCGTCCAGTTCATCCGCTCGCTGCCGCGCGAGCTCGACGAGGCGGCACTCATCGACGGCTGCGGCCCCTACCGCACCTTCTGGCACGTCATCATGCCGCTGCTCAAGCCCGCGCTGGTCACCACGACGATCTTCTCGTTCATCTGGAGCTGGAACGACTTCCTGCCCCAGCTCATGTATCTGGCCGACCCGGACACCTACACGCTCCAGCTGGGCCTGCGGATGTTCGTCGACCAGGCCGGCAGCGCCGCCTTCGGCCCGATGTTCGCGATGTCCGTCCTGACGCTGATCCCGGTGGTGCTGTTCTTCCTCGCCTTCCAGCGGCTGCTGGTCGAGGGCGTGCAGACGTCCGGGCTGAAGGGGTAGGGGGTACGGCATGCGACGCCCCTGGTTCCAGCTCTTCGCGGACTGTCTGCTCCTCGGTGTGCTGTTGCTGGTCTGTTCCCTTCCGGTGGTGACCGCCTACCCCGCATTCGTGGCCGGCTGTTCGGTGCTGCGCGAACAGGCGCGTGGCGGGCCGGGCGTGACTCCCGTGACTCTGCTCGCCGCCCTGCGCCGGGTCCTGCGTTCCGCTCCCGTCGCCCTCTGCCTGGTTCCCGCCGGTGTGCCGGCCCTGCTGTGGCTGGACGCCGTGGTCCTGGACGCGTACCTGCCGGGCATGGCCCTGCCGGTGGCCGTGGCGAGCTCCGTCGTGGCCGCGACGGGGCTGCGGTGCGCGGCCGGCTGGCGGGAGGGCGTCGCCTGGCGGGTGGTCGTCACGGCGGCGTTCCGCTCGATGCCGCAGCGGCCGCTCGTGACGGTGCTTCTGGCGGGGGCGGCCGTCGCGGCCGCGGTGCTGCCGGCCATGTCCGTGGTTCTGCTCCTCGTCGTCCTCGGGCCGCTCGCCCTCGCCGCCACCGCTGTCGACGCCTGGCGGCCACTGGCGCTGTCACCCGCCGGGCCCGCCCCGGAGCCGTCCCGCTCGACGGCCTCCCCCCGTTCCGTCCCTTCTCCCCCGCCCGCCGGGTTGTCCTCCAACTGAACCGAAACGGAGACCTCATGCCTTCCGACACCGCACGCCGCCGCTGCGCCGTGGTGGGACTGGGCGCCCGCGCCCGGATGTTCACCTCGGCGCTCGCCGGTCCCTACGCGGACCGGATCGACCTGGTGGGTTTCTGCGATGTCAATCCACACCGCATGGCCGTGCACAACGAGTGGATCGGAGCGTCGGTACCCGAGTACCCCGCCGAGGACTTCCCCTTGATGCTGCGCCGCGAGCGCGTCGATCTCGTCGTCGTCTGCTCGGTGGACCGGACCCACGACCACTACATCGTCGAGGCTCTGGAGGCGGGCTGCGACGTGGTCACCGAGAAGCCGATGACGACGGACGCGGACCGCGCCCGCCGCATCCTCGACGCACAGCGGCGCACCGGCCGCCAGGTGCGGGTCGCCTTCAACTACCGTTACAACCCGGTGCACGCCGCCGTCCGGGAGGCCCTCGCGGCCGGGGAGATCGGCGAGGTCGGCTCCGTGCACTTCGAATGGCTGCTGGACCTGCGGCACGGCGCCGACTACTTCCGGCGCTGGCACCGCGAGAAGGCCAACTCCGGTGGCCTGATGGTACACAAGGCCACCCATCACTTCGACCTGGTCAACTGGTGGCTGGGCACCGAACCCGAGACGGTGTACGCGCAGGGCGGGCTGTTCTTCTACGGCGACGAGGCGGGCACCCGGCGCGGCCTGGCCCGTGACTACGCGAGGGCACACGGCTCGCCGGCCGCTGCGGACGACCCGTTCGCCGTGCGGATGGCCGACTCGCCGCTGCTCTCCGCGTTGTACCTGGACGCGGAGGCCGAGGACGGCTACCACCGGGACCAGAACGTCTTCGGGCCCGGCGTGACGATCGAGGACGACATGGCGGTGCTGGTCCGCTACGCGACCGGCTCGACCCTGACCTACCACCTGACCGCCTATGCCCCGTGGGAGGGCTACCGGATCGCCTTCAACGGCAGCGAAGGCCGCCTCGAACTGCTGGTGGAGGAGTCCACCTGGACCCGGCCCCAGGTACGGATCCAGGGCAAGAGCGCCGTGTTGCACGGAGAGGCGGTGGGCGACACGGCGGGACGCACGGAGCTGACGCTGCGCCGGTTCTGGGAGCCGCCGCGCGAACTGAAGGTCCAGACCGAGGAGGGCGGCCACGGCGGCGGGGACGTGCGCATGCTCGAGGACCTCTTCGGCGAACCCGCGGCCGACCCGCTGGGCCGGGCGGCGGACGCGGCCGACGGGGCACGTTCACTGGTCACGGGCCTCGCCGCGAACCGGTCCTTCGAGTCGGGGGCCCCGGTGCGCACCCGGGACCTGCTCGACGTGTGACGGCCGTGGGTCACCTTCCGGGTGATCGAGGAAGGCAGCGGTGGCGTGCTGTCCGTTCTCACGCTCCTGGACAGCAGCGCTTTCTCGGAGGAGAAGGCCGAGCGGATCCGAGCGGCCATGTGCGCCTGATCCCGGTCGACGGTGGCGCGGGGGCGACCTGCCGCCGCGTCAGGGAAGGGCCTGTTCGGCCCAGATGACCTTGCCGTCGGCCGTGTGCCGGGCGCCCCAGCCCTGGCATGTCTGGGCCACGAGGAGCAGACCGCGGCCGCCCTCGTCGTAGGTGCGAGCCCGCCGCATGTGCGGGGCGGTGGTACTGCCGTCCGACACCTCGCAGATGAGGGACCGGTCGTAGATCAGCCTCAGCTCGATGGGGGGTTCGGCGTGCCGGATGGCGTTGGTGACGAGCTCGCTGACCACCAGTTCGGTGACGAACGCGCAGGCGTCGAGGCCCCATTCGGCCAGTTGCAGGGAAGCGTTCTTGCGTGCCACTGCGACCGCGGCATGGTCGGGCGGTACGTCCCATGCGGCCACGTGGAAGGTGTCGAGGGCACGGGTGCGGGCCATGAGCAGGGCCACGTCGTCGGCCGGCCGTTCCGGAAGCATGGTCCGCAGCACCGCGTCACAGGTGCCCTCGAGTGAGGCGTCGGCGGCCTGCAGTGTGCGCAGCAGGGTGTCCATGCCGGCGTCGATGTCACGGGACCCCGCCTCGACGAGACCGTCGGTGTACAGCGCGAGCACGCTGCCCTCGGGCAGTTCCCGTTCTACGGCCTCGAAGGGCAGACCGCCGAGCCCCAGGGGGAGCCCTGCGGGTACGTCGAGGAACTCCGCCTGCCCGCCCGGTGTGAGCAGCGCGGGGACGGGATGCCCCGCGCGTGCCAGGGAGCACCGGCGGGAGACCGGGTCGTACACCGCGTACAGACAGGTGGCCCCGATGTCGCCGGTGCCGTCGGCGCCCGCGGCCAGGTGGCTGACCAGATCGTCCAGGTGGGTCAGCAGCTCGTCGGGAGGGAGGTCGACGTCGGCCAGGGTTCTGACGGCGGTCCGCAGCCGCCCCATGGTGGCCGAGGCCTGGATGCCGTGGCCGACGACATCGCCGACGACGAGTGCGACGCGGGCGCCGGACAGCGGGATGACGTCGAACCAGTCCCCGCCCACCCCGGCCTGCGCGCTGGCGGGCAGGTAGCGGGAGGCGACGTCGAGGGCGGACTGCTCGGGCAGCCGTTGTGGCAGGAGGCTGCTCTGCAGAGTCAGCGAGGTGGCGCGCTCTCGCGTGAACCGGCGGGCGTTGTCGATGCAGAGGCCGGCTCTGTCGGTGATCTCCTGTCCGAGCAGCAGGTCGTCCTCTTCGAAAGCCTCGGGGTTGCGGTGACGGGAGAAGGTGGCCACCCCCAGGGTGAGGCCGCGGGCTCGCATGGGTACGGCCAGCACGGAGTGGAAACCGAACCGGCGCATCCGTTCTCCGCGATCGGGGGTCTGGCGCAGCACGTGCTCCATGGCCTCGGGGGTGACCTGCTGGATCAGCGGCCGGCCGGCTGCCAGGCACTCTGCCGCCGTGGACCTGTCCGGATAGACGGCCACGGTCCCGTTCGGGACCACGGCCTCGGGACAGCCTTCGAGGACCGACTGGTGGGCGACGCGGCGCAGCCGCACGGGGCCGTGGGGGGATCCCGTTGGCGGGTCGTCGCCGTCGTCGATGGACGGCAGCAGGTCGACGGTGACGAAGTCGGCGAGCCGCGGTACGGCCACGTCGGCGAGTTCCTGTGCGGTGCGGACCAGGTCGAGTGTGGTGCCGATGCGCAGGCTCGCCTCGTTCAGCAGGGCCAGCCGCTGCCGGGCCTGCTGCTGCTCGGTCATGTCGTGCGCCGAGAGCAGTACTCCCTGTGGCCGGCCGTCGCCCGCCCGGACCGGGGCGAGGGAGACCGTCCACACGCTGGGGCGTTCGTGGCCCGCGAGCTGCAGCGAGACCTGGAGGTCCTGCCGCTCACCGGTCTCCAGCGCCCGCCGCATGCCCTGTTCGGCGCGGTCGGCCTGCGGGTGGTGCACGATCTCCGAGACACGCAGTCCGCGCATCGCCTCCTCGGGCAGTCCGATCACCCGTTCCATGTCGGCGTTGGCCCTGACCAGCCGCAGGCCGGTGTCGTACAGCGCCGTCGTGCAGGTGGACTGGGTGAAGCTCCTCCTGAGGAACGCGTCGTCGTCGGGGCTCACTCCGAGGCGGCTGACCGCCGTGAGCAGCAGCCACTCTCTTCGGCCGCCGTGGTTGCGGCGGAGGTGGGCCAGGAGGTTCACGGTCAGGGGGTGTCCCTCGCGGTGCAGGAGTGCCGCCGCGCCGTTCCACCTGGGGAGGGTGAGCAGGGAACTCAGCAGGCCGGGCGGGGGTTCGTCGGCGAGCAGAGCGGCCCCGGGCCGGCCGACCACTTCCGAGGCCCGGTAGCCGAGGAGCCTGTGTGCTCCGTCGTTCCATCCCGTGACCACGCCGCGCTCGTCCACGACGGCTTTCGCGGTGAGGGTGTCGTCGATCAGGTCCTCAGGCGGTGCCCCGCTGCCCTCGCCCGGGACGGATGCAGATCTCGCCATTGGCCCCTCAACCCGCCTCACCCACTAGGCATCCCTACCACTTAGTCTGGTATGCCCCAAGAATGACAGATATCTCCTGCCGCAGGTTGAATGGCCAGGGAGGCTGGTAAGCAGCGCGCTACCCGGGCGGAGGTCTTGACCATGTCTGTCGACGGCGAGCGGACCTGGCCGGACGCGGCCGAGTGGACCGGCAGGATCTACAGCGGGGGCTGGCGGACCGCCGGGGGCGGCACCCGCCGGATCGTCGAACCGGCCACCGGGGAACCACTGGCGGAGGTGGGTCTGGCCGCTCCGTCCGATGTCGAACGGGCGGGGTCCCGGGCCGCCCGGGCCGCGTCGGAGTGGGCGGCGGCCACCGCGTCGGACCGTGTCGATGTACTGATCCGTGCGGAGCGTGCCCTGCGTGAACGCAGCGAAGCGGTCCGTGAATGGATCGTCCGGGAGACGGGCGGCGTTCCCGCCAAGGGCGACTACGAGATCGCGGCCGGTCTCGCTCAGCTGCGGCACGCGGCCGTGCTCGCGTCACAGCCCCCGGGCGAGGTCCTCGTACCGCAGGTTCCCGGCGGGACGAGTCTGGCGTGGCGGGTGCCGCTCGGGGTCGTCGGGGTCATCACCCCGTGGAACGCACCGCTGCTGTTCGCGATGCGGGCGCTGGCACCGGCGCTGGCCCTGGGCAATACCGCGCTGCTCAAGCCCGATCCCCTCACCCCGGTCTCGGGCGGTGTCCTGGTCGCGCAGTTGTTCGCGGAGGCCGGGCTGCCCGCGGGTGTGCTGCACGTCCTGCCGGGTGATGCGGCGACGGGGCGGGCGGTCGCCGCGGACCCTCATGTCGCGATGATCTCCTTCACCGGCTCCACCGTGGCGGGGCGGGAGGTGGCCCGGATCGCCGGCGAGGGACTCAAACGCGTGTCCCTGGAGCTGGGCGGCAAGAACTCGATCGTCGTCCTGGAGGACGCGGACGTGGAGGCTGCCGCCGCGGCCGGGGCCATGAGCGCGTTCGGCTACCAGGGCCAGGCCTGCGTGGCGGCCGGACGTCACGTCGTCCACGCGGATGTCGTCGAGGCGTACACCGAGGCGCTGGTCCGGCAGGCGAAGGCGCTGCGGGTGGGTGACCCGCGCGACGAGGGCGTGGCGCTCGGTCCGGTCATCAGCGAGCGGCAGGCCGCCCGGATCGCACGGATCGTGGACGAGAGCGTGGACGCCGGAGCACGCGTCCTGACCGGAGGGACCCGCGAGGGGCTCTTCTATCCGCCCACCGTGCTGGACCGAGTCGGCCGGTCCATGCCCGCTTTCGAAGAGGAGATCTTCGGGCCGGTCGCCCCCGTCGTCCCGTTCCGGTCCGAGGACGAGGCAGTGGAGATCGCCAACGACACGGCGTACGGCCTGACCGCCGCCGTCCACTCCCGGTCCGTGCCCCGGGCGACCGCCCTCGCGCAGCGGTTGCGCACGGGCATGATCCACATCAACGACGTGTCCGCCAAGGACGCCGCGAACGCGCCCTTCGGCGGCATGGGGATCTCGGGCAACACCTCCCGCATCGGCGGCACCGCCAGCCTGGAAGCGTTCACGCAGTGGCGCTGGATGACGGCACCCGGGCCGTCGTGACCGCACCTCACAGGCCGTCGTGAGCGCACCTCCCGGGCCGTCGTGACCGCACCAGGGAGGAGCGAAACCTTTCGACGTCAGCACCGAATGCTGCGAGAAGTATTGACGACCCGTCAGGTGCTGCTCATATCATCCATGACGTTCGACAGGACAGCCGACGTTCGTGATACCGAACCGCAGATCCTCCCGCCCTTCATGGCAGCACCCCCACCCCCAAGGCGGATTCGAATGACATGGACAGGTCATAACCTCAGCCGCCGTGCGGCCCTGGCCACGACCGGCGGCCTGGCTGTCGGCGCGCTGCTGCCTCCCGGCACGGCGGGAGCCGCCGCGACCTACACGAACCCCGTGATCTGGCAGGACTTCGCGGACATCGACATCATCCGGGTCGAGAACACCTACTACTGCTCCGCCTCGACGATGCACTACTCACCGGGCGCCCCCGTCCTGCGCTCGTACGACCTGGTGAACTGGGAGATCGCCGGCCACGCGGTGCCCGTCCTCGACTTCGGCGCCAAGTACGACCTGAGCGGCGGACGCGGCTATGTCAGAGGAATCTGGGCCTCGTCGCTGGCGTACCGGCCGGCCGACCGGACGTTCTACTGGCTCGGCCAGATCGATTTCGCCCGGACCTACGTGTACACGGCCCGGTCCGTCGAGGGGCCCTGGAGCAGGCACACGACGCTCCCCCAGGTGTACTACGACGCGGGCCTGCTGGTGGACGACGACAACACCCTGTACGTGGCCTACGGCAACGGAGCCATCAGCGTGGCCCAGCTGTCCGCGGACGGCCGCAGCCAGGTGCGGTCCCAGCAGGTGTTCAGCACCCCGTCGAGCATCGGCACCCTGGAGGGCTCCCGCTTCTACAAGATCAACGGGAATTACTACATCTTCCTGACCCGGCCGGCCAACGGCCAGTACATCCTGCGGTCCACCAGCGGCCCCTTCGGCCCCTACACCCTGCGGCAGGTCCTGCTCGACCTGCCCGGGCCGATCTCGGGCGGGGGCGTTCCGCACCAGGGCGGGCTGGTGCGGACCCAGAGCGGTGCCTGGTACTACATGGCCTTCATCGACGCCTACCCCGGCGGCCGGGTGCCCGCCCTGGCGCCCGTCACCTGGACCGCGGACGGCTGGCCGGTCGTCCAGCTCGTGAACGGCGCGTGGGGCAGGTCGTACCCCGGCCCGGTCGTCCCGCCGCCGCCCCGGCAGGTCACTCCCCTGACCGGTGCCGACACCTTCGACGGAACGGTCCTCAAGCCCCGGTGGGAGTGGAACCACAACCCGGACAACGGCAAGTGGTCGGTGAACAACGGTCTGACCCTGCGCACCGCCACGGTCACCGACGACCTGTACTGGGCGCGCAACACCCTCACCCACCGCATCCAGGGACCCACGTCCACGGCGACGGTCCAGCTCGACCACTCCGCGATGCGGGACGGCGACCGGGCGGGACTGGCGCTGCTGAGGAACTCCTCCGCCTGGATCGGCCTGAAGCGGGACGGCGGCGCGACGCGGGTGGTGATGGTCGACGGGCTGACCATGGACGGCAACTGGAACACCACCGGCACCGGGATCGAGCGGGCGAGCGCGAGCGTGCCGGGGGGCCGTCTCTGGCTTCGGGCGAACGCCGACATCCGTCCCGGTGCGTCCCGGCCCGGCACCTTCTCCTACAGCACCGACGGCGTCACCTTCACCCGTCTGGGCCCCGCCTTCACCATGGGCAACGACTGGCGGTTCTTCATGGGCTACCGCTTCGCCCTCTTCAACCACGCGACGCGGGCGCTGGGCGGCTCGGTCCGTGTGACGAGGTTCGAGCTGTCCACCCCCTGAGCGACCCGACCAACCTTCCGCTCCCCCGCTCGTCCCCACCCGAGGCAACCCACGAGGAGACACATGAACCCCCGCATCAGGCGAAGCGAGCGAGCCCGAGGGCCGCTCTCAGGTGTGCTGGTCGCCGCCACCCTGCTGACCGGCGGAGCGACCGCCACCACCGGGGCCGCGTCCGCCGCTGCGGCCACCACGGCCGCCGCCCCGAAGGCGAGCACCCTCGGTGCCCAGGCCGCGCAGTCCGGACGGTACTTCGGGACAGCGGTGGCGGCCGGGAAGCTGAGCAACGGTGTGTACACGGGGATCCTCGACCGCGAGTTCAACTCGGTCACACCCGAGAACGAGATGAAGTGGGACGCCACGGAGCGCTCCCGCGGCTCGTTCACCTTCGGCCCCGCCGACCAGATCGTCAACCGGGCCCTCGGCCGCGGTCAGCGCGTACGCGGTCACACCCTGGTGTGGCACTCCCAGCTGCCCGGCTGGGTCAGCGGCATCGGCGACGCCGGAACACTGCGCAGCGTGATGAAGAACCACATCACCACGCTCATGTCCCGCTACCGGGGAAAGATCCACTCCTGGGACGTGGTCAACGAGGCGTTCGCCGACGGCGGCAGCGGCCAGTTGCGCAGCTCGGTGTTCCGCAACGTCCTGGGCACCGGCTTCGTCGAGGAGGCGTTCCGCGCCGCACGCTCCGCGGATCCGTCGGCCCGGCTCTGCTACAACGACTACAGCATCGAGAACTGGAGCGACGCCAAGACCCAGGGCGTCTACCGCCTGGTGCGCGACTTCAAGGCCCGTGGTGTCCCCATCGACTGCGTCGGCTTCCAGGCCCACTTCGGCGCCGGGGGCCCTCCGGGAAGCTTCCAGACGACACTGGCCAACTTCGCCGCGCTCGGCGTCGACGTCCAGATCACCGAACTGGACATCGCCCAGGCACCCGCCGCCGCGTACACCAACAGTGTGCGGGCGTGCATGAACGTCGCACGCTGCACCGGCATCACCGTGTGGGGCATCCGGGACAGCGACTCCTGGCGGGTCGGCCAGAACCCCCTGCTGTTCGACAACAACGGCAACAAGAAGGCCGCGTACCGGGCCGCCCTGACCGCGATGGGCGGCACTCCGGTGGCGTAGCGGCCCACGAGCCGGGGCCCGGGACGCACCGTACCGCTCGACAGCAGGAACGCGGCGCCTCCCCGAAGACGGGAGGCGCCGCGTCCGAGCGTGTCAACGACCCGCGTGGGCGGGCATCACGAGCCGCCGCGCCGGGTGTCGCGGACGAGCCGCCAGTCCTGCGAACCGTCGTCGGCCGCGCTCTGGAGGGTCAGCGGCCCTCCCGCGGTCGCGCCGGTGAGGTACAGACCGGTGTTCTTGACCGACTGGAGCTTGTAGGAACCGTCGGCGTTCTTGACGAGGTTCCAGCTGCCCGTGGGACTGTCGTCGACCCACTGGCCGATCCGCTGGCCGGCCGTGGCGCTGCCCGTCCAGATCGCCGCCGCGCGTCCGCCCGACTTGTTGAGCAGCGTCGTACCGCCCTTCGGCTCGGTCACCACGTGCCAGTACTGGGTGTCCTGGTTCGCCGCGGCGCCGGCGTCCTCCAGGACCACGTCGGGGACGTTCCCGTTGCCGATGTTCGCGTCGTTGGTCCTGTTGCCGGTGCCGATCACCTGGCCCGTCCTGCGGTTCACCAGCCGGTAGTAGGCGCCGTCCGAATCGCCGAGGTCGACCTCGGCGTAGGCGATCGTGGACGTCCCCTGGTTGTTGAGGATCGCGACGCGGCCGGTGCCGTCGACGTACTGGAGGTTGCGGCTGTAGCCGGCCTGCGAGGTCGTCTGGTACTCCGTCCACACGCCGTCGCTGCGTCCGCTGTCGTTGACCCAGACGCTGCCGCTGTTCGCCGCGTTGTAGACCAGGCGCCCGTCGGGCAGCCGGACGACGACCGGGCTGCCGCCGCCGGAGAGCGGGCGGGAGCCGGCGGTGACAGGCAGTGAGCCGACGGACATACCGGTCTGGGAACCGCGGAAGAACTTCAGCGGGTCGTCGGCGATCACGTACCTGGTGTCGGCCCCGCCGCCCCAGTACTCGAACGTCAGCATCCACTTGCCGTCGGCCGTGCGGACGACATTGGTCATGCCCGGACGGCCGCCGCCGATCTCCGTCTTGCCGCCTCCCATGTCCTGGACCGATCCGGCGAGGTCGACGACGGCGTCGCTCCACTTCGTGGCGCTGCCGTCCCACGTGCGGTGCGCGAGGATCTGTCCGTGCGAGTCCGTGGCGGTGGCGTTCGCGGGGTCCGGCTTCAAAGCGCCGGTCTTCGGGTCGAAGCCGAGGTAGTCGTTCTCGTCGGAGTAGTAGCAGACGAGCTTGCCCTTGTAGACCATCAGGTACGGCTCCCAGAGGGGGTCGACCTGCTTGGTCTTGTTGGCGTCGGCGACGTTCCGGCCGATGGCACCCGCGCTGCCGCCCTGCCAGCCGCCCGTCGCGACGATGTTGAGGACCTTCCAGGTCCTGCCCTCGTCGGTGCTGGAGTACAGGGCGATCGCCAGGTCGCTGCGGTCGCCGTCGTTGCTCGGCGTCCAGCTCGGGTCGGCGGCCTTGTGCTCCGTGTAGTAGGCGTCGTCACCCGACACGACGCTCGCCAGCAGCAGGGTGCCCGCCTTCAGCTTTCCGACGTTCTGCGGCAGCACGTAGAGGTAGGGGTTCGTCCAGTTGCTCGTGTATTTGGCGTACCTGGGGTCCTTCGAGAGGTAGGCGGGTGCCTCGACCTCGGACAGCGGCTGCCAGCTCGTGCCGTGGTCGTCGCTCTTGTAGACGGGCAGGGTCTGGCCGTCGGCGCTTCCCGACCCGGTGACGACCGTGGACTTCTCGAACGAGGCGACCAGGCGCCCGCCGGGCAGCTGGGCCGTCTTCGGGTAGACCGCGCAGTTGCCCCGGCCCTTCAGGCACGGCTCACTGCCGAGCTGGTAGACGATCCCGCCCGTCGGGTTGTACGCCTGCGCGCTCCCGGCGGGTATCGCCAGCAGCGCGGAGGCCGCGGCGAAGGTCCCCAGGGTCCTGACGGTCCTGGTCGTTCTGGTTGTCCCTCTCGGGGACGACCACGGTGCGGCTCGGTTCATCGGTTGTGTGTCTCCTTCTGCTAGGTTGCTGCGACCTGCTCGGTTGCCGCGACGAAGACGCGCACGTCCCACGCGCCGAGTGAGACGGACGTGCCGGCCCGAAGCGCCCCGCCGTCCAGCACGTCGGCCAACTCCACCGGCGCTTCGACCCGGGCGGGCTCGAAGCTCCAGTTGTGGACGACGTGGACGCGGCGGCCGTCGGCGGACGTGCCGGTGGTGACGGTGACGGACGCGGGCAGGTCGCGCCAGCCGCTGCGCGGCTGCGGCGCGAGCCAGGTGGCGAGCGCCCGGGCGAGGGAACGGCCGGGGACCGTGCCGACGTGGGTGACGCGGCCGGCTCCGTGGCGGCGGGTGGTGAGCGCGGGCCAGCGTCCGAAGTGCGGGTGGTCGTACTCGCCGAGGACGTCGGCGTCGGTGACGGTCAGACCGTCGACCCAGTGGGTCGCCGTCGCGTCCTCCGGCACCTCCAGGGGGCTGCCCGCCGTCGCCCGCACCGGGAGGGCATGCGTGAGGTTGCTGAACTCGTCGTACGACACTCCCGCGGCCTCGGTGAGACGTGCGGGTGCCGCCTCGTGCCGGGCCCGGGCCTCGTGGTCGGCGTACCCCGTGCGGGGGCCGAGGACCAGGTGGCCGCCCGCGTGGGCGTAGGCGGCGAGCCGGTCGAGCAGCTCGTCGTGGGCGATGTAGAGCGCCGGGACGACCAGGACCGGGTGGCGCAGCACGGCCTCCTCGGGTGTCAGGCCCGCGTTCTCGCCGCGGGGGTCGTGCAGTTGGCGGGCGTGGACGATGCGGACCTGGCGGCCGGCCTCGAAGGCGCCGCGGTAGAAGGGGTCGAGGATGCGGTGGTAGGCGGCCGGGTCCGGTGCGCCGGCGGCGTTCGCCAGCGGCGGGTATTTCTCCATCAGCCACTTGCTGGGCGTGGAGTGGACGACCGTGATGTCGGCGTCCGGTTCGAGGTCCGCGACGAGCGAGCCCGCCCGCTCGAACTCGGCGCCCAGGCGGGCGATCTCGGCGTACGTCCGGCCGGGCTGCCCGGTGTGCGGCAGGACTCCGCCCCAGTACGTCTCCGCGCCGAAGCGCAGCGTCTGCCACTGCCAGTACTCGATCATCCGCGCGCCGCGCGCCACGTGCGCCCAGGCGGCCTGGCGCCACTGCCCGTCGTAGCCGGGCCGGTTGTCCCAGCAGAAGCCGATGGAGTTGGCGTTGGTCTCGGTGACCAGGAAGGGCTCCTGACGGGAGGAGAACATCCAGTCCGCGGTCTGGTACATCGACCAGACGCCCGTGGTCTTCCAGACCTGCTCGTGCTCGTCGGGTGTGGGGTCGGGCAGCAGCAGGCCGTCCTGCATGTCGTAGTACGGATTGCCGGAGGCGATGTCGAGCCGGGCGGACAGCTCGTCGTCCGCGACGCCCTGCCGGGTGTAGGAGATGCAGGTGGTGACGAACTGGCCGGGAGGGGCGTACTCACGGACGATGTCCGCCTGCCAGCCGATGAACTCGGTGACCTGGCGGGCCTGGAACTCCCGCCAGGCGACGTCGTACTGGGGCTGTTCGTTGCCGTCCGGGGTCCACAGGTCGGCCCAGGTGGACAGGCGGTGGGACCAGTAGACCAGGCCCCACTCCCGGTTGAGGGTCTCGACGTCCCCGTACTTCTCCCGCAGGTGGTCCGTGAAGCGCTGGAAGACGCCGTGGTTGTGGAAGAGGTGCAGGCCCGGCTCGTTGTCCACCTGCCAGCCGATCACCGCCGGATGGTCCGCGTACCGGGCGACGATCCTGCGGATGATCCGCTCGGCGAAGAAGCGGAAGGCAGGGTGGGTGAAGTCGACCTCCTGGCGGGCGCCCCAGCCGATGCGCTCACCGGTGCGCCGCTCCCCCGTGATCTCCGGGTACTGGCGGGCCAGCCACGGCGGCACCGCGTAGGTCGGTGTGCCGAGGATGACGTCGATGCCGCGTTCGTGGGCGCCGTCGAGAACCGGCTGCAGCCAGTCGAGGTCGAAGCGGCCGTTCTCGGGCTCCCAGGTCGACCAGACCGACTCCCCCACCCGGATCACGGTGAAGTGCGCCTCGGCCATCAGGTCGAGATCGGTCTTCAGCCGTTCGCCGGGCCGCAGACCGGAATCGTATGTGGGGGTGTACTCGTGGTAATACGCGGCACCGAACAGAACGCGGGCGGGCAGATCCGCCATGGGAGGAACCTCCGTGAACAAGAAGGGGGGTACGGGGGGCTGCGCGCGCCCTACTGCTTGACGCTGCCTGCGGCCAGGCCGCTCTGCCAGTAGCGCTGGAGCAGCAGGAAGGCCGCGACGAGCGGCACGATCGAGATCAGGGAACCGGTCAGGACCAGGGGGAGCATGTCGCTGCTGGCGCCCGCGCCACCGTTCTGTGCCTGCTCCGCCCAGGAGGACAGCCCGACCGTGACGGGGTACAGGTTCGGGTTGTTGAGCATGATCAGCGGCAGGAAGTAGTTGTTCCAGGTCGCCACGAGGGTGAAGAGCAGGACGGTCACCAGGCCGGGGGCCAGCAGGCGCAGCACGATCCCGAAGAAGATCCGTGCCTCGCCGGCCCCGTCGATGCGGGCCGCTTCCAGGAGGCTGTCCGGGACGGCGTCGGAGGCGTAGACCCGCATCAGGTACAGGCCGAAGGGGTTGACGAGGGAGGGGAGGATGACCGCCCAGGGGGTGTTGACCAGGCCGACGCCCGCGAACAGCAGGTAGGTCGGGATCGCCAGGGCGGTGGCCGGGACCATGATGGCGCCGAGGACCAGGTTGAAGGCCAGGCGGTCCCCGCGGAAGCGGAACTTGGCGAATCCGTACCCGGCGGCGGCCGCGAGCAGGGCCGCGCCGAACGCGCTGACTCCGGCGTACACGGCGGTGTTGAGCAGCCAGTGCACGAAGACGCCGTCGTCCTGGGCGAAGGTCGCCCGGATGTTGGTCAGCAGCTGCGGGGCGTGCGAGAACCACAGGCCGAAGCTGTCGAACAGCCCTTGGGTGTTCTTGGTGGAGGCGATGAGCAGCCACAGCAGCGGCAGCAGGAAGTAGACGAGCGCCGCGAGCATGGCGATCGTCAGCGGGGTGCTGCGCCGGGACCGGCGACGCGGTGGCGGCGCCGGGGTGTGCTTCCGCTCGGTTCGGCGAGCGGCGGTGGTGCCCGCGGGAGTGGTCATGGTCACGGGGTCCTCCTGCGGTTCGCCGTGAGCAGGACGCCGTAGGAGGCGATGACGATGACCAGGCCGAGGAGGAAGGAGACCGTGGCCGCGAAGTTGACCTGCTGGCCGGTGAAGGCGAGGGAGTAGGCGTAGAGGTTGGCGGTGTAGGAGCTGCTGATGACGTCGGGGGCGATCTTCATCAGCAGGTTCGGCTCGTTGAAGAGCTGGAAGCTGCCGATCACGGAGAACAGCAGGGTCAGCAGCAGGGCGGGTTTCAGTGCGGGGAGCTTGATGGACCTCGCGATGCGCCAGGGGCCGGCGCCGTCCATCGCGGCGGCCTCGTACAGCTCGTGCGGGATGGTCCGCAGGGCCGCGTACAGAATGATCATGTTGTAGCCGACGAACTCCCAGGTGACGACGTTGGCAAGGCTGCTGAGCATCCATCCGTCGCTGAGGAAGTTCGGGGCCGGTACGCCGAGTTCGCGGCTCAGCTGGGCGAACGGGCCGAAGTCCGGCCCGTACAGATACCCCCACATGAGGGCCGCGACGACGCTCGGCACGGCGTACGGCACGAAGATGCCCAGCCGGATCACCCGGGCCAGCCGCAGCAGTCCGCTGTCCAGCGCGAGGGCGAACACCAGCGCCAGCCCGAGCATCAGCGGGACCTGGATGAGGAAGAACAGCGCCACGCGGCCGACACCGCGCAGCAGCAGGGGGTCGGTGAGTGCGGTGACGTAGTTGTCCAGGCCGACGAACACCGTTCCGCCGACGAGGCGTTCCTGGAAGAGGCTCAGGTAGGCGGCGTAGCCCAGCGGGGCGAGGAAGAGCAGCAGGAAGAGGATCAGGAACGGGGCGACGAACACGGGGCCGGCGACACGGCGGCGACGCGGGCCGGCTCCCTTCGGCCTCGATGCGGGTGGTGCGGTGGCGGCGGTCATGTCACGTTCCCTTGACGGTGAAGCCCTGCTTCTTGGCGTACGTGGTCAGGCGGGTCTGCCACGCGCCGAGCGCGGCGGCCGTGTCGGCCTTGCCGGCGAGGGACTTGCCGACGGTCTCGATCCAGTCGGTCGCCGCCTGGTCGTAGAAGGGCGGCCACTGGAAGGCGGGGTCGACCGTGTCGCCGATGGAGGCGAACACCTCGTTGACCTTCTGCCCGCCGTAGAAGGGGGCGGCGTCACCGGTGAAGGAGGGGTCGGTGAGCAGGGCCTTGGTGGCCGGGAAGAAGGACTGCTCGAGGGCGAAGAGCTTCGCGCCGGCCGGGTCGCTGTTGAGGAACTGGGCGAACTGCGCTGCGGCGATGGCGTTCTTCGTCGATCGCAGGACGGCCGTGGTCGAGCCGCCCCAGTTCCCGGAGGCCGGCTTGGACGCGTCCCACTGTGGCAGCGGGGCCGCGCGCCACTTGCCGGCGGTGGACTTGGCCGAGCCGGACAGGAAGGCCGGCCCCCAGGCCGCGGTGAGCCAGGTGGCGTACTTGCCCTTGTTGAAACCCGCGTACCAGCCGTCCGTGAAGTCGGGGTCGGTGCTGATGACGCCTTCCTCGGCGAGCCCGCCCCAGTACGCGGCGAGCTTCTTGGAGACGGTGTCGTCGACGCTGATGGACAGGTCGCTCTTGCCGGAGACGCCGTACGGGGTCGCGCCCGCCTGCCACAACAGGCCGTGCCAGGCGGCGGGTTCGTTGGCCGCGAAGTTGGTCAGGTAGACGTCCGGGTCGGCCTTGTGCAGTTTGCGGGCCGCGGCGGCGAAGTCGTCCCAGGTCTTGGGGACCTGGATGTCGTGCCGGTCGAAGATGTCCTTGCGGTACAGCATGCCCATCGGGCCGGTGTCCTGGGGTATCGCCCAGACCTCCCCCTTCGGGCCGCTGACCTGCCCCCACGTCCAGTCGACGAACTTGCCCTTGAGGGCCGAGGCGCCGTGCGGGCCCAGGTCGAGCAGGCTGTCGGTGATCGTGAACGTGGGGACCGCCTGGTACTCGATCTGTGCCAGGTCCGGGGCTCCGCTGCCGGCCTTCAGCGCGGTGCGCAGCTTGGTGTAGTGCGTGATGCCCTGGCCGGCGTTGACCACCTTGACCTTGATCGCGGGGTACTTCTTCTCGAAGAGGGCGACCTCCTTCTGGATGTTCGGGACCCAGGTCCAGAAGGTCAGCTGGGTCGGCGTCCGCATCGCCTTGTCGATGTCGGACCGGCTCACCGGCTTGGCCGCGGCGGACGAGCCGCCCGAGTTGCCACCGCCGCCGCAGGCCGACAGGGCCGCGCCGAGAGACAGCGCTCCGGTGGCGGTGAGGAAGAGCCGGCGGCTCGGTGCGGACGAGGGGATGGAGGTTGTGGACATGCTGGACTCCCGCCGAGGCGAAGGAAGAGGAAAGGCAGAGGCCGGCAGCGGCATGCCCGGGGAGAGCGAGGTGTGCGAAGGGTGGGAACCGGTGACCGCGGACGCCGGGGTGACCGAGCCGGGAAACGGGTCCTGCGAGGTGGGTGGCCCCCCGGTGGGCCGGTCGGGCAACCGCCTGTGGTGGCGCTTGTACGGGTGGAGGGTGCGGGACCGGGACGGTGCCGGCGGATGTCCGGTCCCGTCGTGGTTCCCTCGCACCCCGCGGGTGACGAAAACGGGACCGGGCGTCTCCGTCAGGCGGCCGGAGGGGCGTGGGCCTCGCCGGCCAGGGGCTGCACGGTATGTCGTAGCGGAGCCGAGTCCGCCCGGGCCGGTGGCGGCGCGGTGGACGAACGGACGACGAGCTCGACGGGTTGCGCCCGCGCCGTCGGCAGCTCCGCCTCCGGGTTCTCGATGGCGTGGACCAGCAGCCGCAGCCCCTCGTCGGCCACCGCGTCGAACGGCTGGCGCACCGTCGTCAGCGGCGGGCGGACGTAGGCGGCCAGCGGGATGTCGTCGAAGCCGACCACGCTGACGTCCTGGGGCACCCGCAACCCGGCTTCGGTGAGGGCGCTGATCAGGCCGACGGCCATGTCGTCGTTGGCGGCGAACACCGCCGTGAGGTCGTTCCCGGCGGCCAGCCGGCGTCCTGCCGCGTACCCGGACGCGGCGGACCAGTCGCCCTCGGCGACCGGGGGCTGCTCACGGCCACGCGCCGCGAGGGCCTGCCGCCAGCCCGCCAGCCTGTCCCGGGCGGCGAACCACCGTTCGGGGCCCGCGAGGTGATGGACCGTCGGATGTCCCAGGTCCAGCAGGTGTTCGGTGGCGGCCCTGGCCAGCGCCTCGGAGTCGACCCCCGCGGCGATGGTCCGCTCGCCCGTGCGGGTGCCGGCCGGCGCCCCGAGGACGAGCACCGGAACCTCCGAGGCGAGCGGATCGGCGTCCTCGTCGATGGGCTCCGACACGACGATGCCGTCCACGCCCCGCTCCAGGAGCGACTGCACGGCGCCACCGACGCCGCCCTGGTCGCCTTCGAGGGTGTTGACCACGCTCAGCGCGTATCCCGCGTCCCGCGCCGCCCGCTCGACACCGAGGAGCAGCGAGGCGGGACCGTACAGGGCCGTTCCCAGCGCCACCACGCCGATGGTCCGGGACCGCCCCGAGGCGAGGGCCCGTGCCGCGTTGTTCAGCCGGTAGCCGAGCCGGTCGGCCGCCTCCAGCACGCGGCGGCGCACGTCCACCGAGACGTATCGCTCGCCGTTGAGGACCCGTGACACCGTCTTCTGGGAGACACCCGCGGCTTTCGCCACGTCGACGCCTCGCGGCGCGGCGGGACCGCCGTCCCGCCCCCTTGCTCGCGTCATGGCGTCTCCCGATGTGCGGTGGATCGGATCTGATCGTCTGGACGGCCTCGGTCGCCCGCCTCTGTCGCCGGGTGACTGCGCTGTCATGACTGCGCAGACATATCTACGCAGTCGCGTGCGCCGCGTCAAGACTTCGTGCGAAGTCCGTTCCTCCAGCGGCCCGGGCCCCGGGGACTTCGCCTGTTGGTCCGGACCGGGGCGGCCGGGTGCCCGGCGGATACCGAGGGAGGTGCGCCGGGCGTCCTGGCAGGTCGGCGGGCTCAGGCGATCGCACGGGAGCTCAGGGGGCACCGGGCCCGTGAACTCGGCACCACGATCGAGCGCTCGACTACGACCTCAGGCCCGAACGGTCATCACGGCCGCCGCCGGGAGCACGGCGCGCCGGGCCCACCAGCTCCGGCAGCCCGAACGAGCACCCGCGACGACCGCAGGCCCGAACAGTCATCACGAGCGCACGGCGCGCCCGGCCCACCAGCTCCGGCAGCCCGAACGAGTGCTCGGCGACCGGAGGCCGGAACACGCACCACCGCCGCCGGGAGCCGGCCCGCCGGACGGCCGGCCGTGGCGTCTCAGCTCAGGTCCGGGGTCACCGGCGTCCCGCCCTCGTGGATCCGGCCGTCCCGCCGCCAGGGCCGTAGCTTCTCCGGGTTGCGGACAGCCCAGATCCCGGTGACGCGACCCGCAAAGACGCCGAACGAGGCCACGGTCATGACGATGCCGGCCCGCTGGGCCACCAGGCCCGGCCTGCCGTTGACCGACCGCTCCAGCAGTTCGAGGCCCGGAGCCTTGTCGGCGATGGCGACCATGTACTGGGCGATGTGGGTGCCGCCCTCGACGGGGCGCCGTGCGGCGCCCGCCAGGCCGCCGCCGTCGGCGGTCATCACGGCGGCGGGGTCGAGGAGACGGACCAGGGCGGCGATGTCCTTGCTCTCCCAGGCTTCTTTGACGTGCCGCACCACGTCGGCCTGGCCGGTCGCCTTCTCCTGGGTACGCGCGGCGCTCACCCGCCGCCGGGCGGAGGCCGCAAGCTGCTTGCAGGCCGCGGGAGTTCGCCCGAGAACCTCGGCGATCTCGGCGAACGGGTAGCGGAAGACGTCGTGCAGGACGAACGCCACCCGCTCGGCGGGCGTCATCGACTCCAGGACGACGAGGAAGGCCACGGTCACCGACTCGTCCAGGACGATCTGGTCGGCGGGGTCCGCGGGGCCGGTGCGGGCGGAGCCACCCACGGGGCCCCACTCGGCCCGGTCGGGCAGAGGCTCGGGCAGCCACGCGCCGACATAGCGTTCACGGCGGGCCCGGGCCGAGCCGAGCAGGTCCAGGCAGATGCGGCTGGTCACCGTCGTCAGCCAGGCGCCGGGAGAGAGGATCTCCTCCCGCCGACTTCGTGGCAGCGCGTACCAGCGTGTGTAGGCGTCCTGCACGGCGTCCTCGGCCTCGGTGACCGAGCCGAGCAACCGGTAGGCGACATTGATCAGTTGGCGTTGCTCGCCGGCTGTCTCGTCCGTACCGGTCCAGGCCGTTCCCATGTGTCGGCGTCCCCCTCGCCTTACCTTTCGCGCTCCCGCGTCGTCGGGCTGTCGAGACCTTATCGATCTCCTGCCCGAGGGCGGAAGAGAGGACTGTGACATGGCCACTGAAGTGACAGCGGCGGCACGGCGCGGCACCGCGTTCCTGCGGATCGCGATCGCCCTGCAGACCCTGACGATCTTCCTCCAGGCGGTGTCCGCCGGCTTGCTGCTGACCTCGTCCTACGGGGAGATGCTGCACAGCGTCGGAGCGCGGGTGATGTACGGGGCGTCGATGCTGTACGTGCTCGCGGCGGTGCTGGCGTGGAAGCCGGGCGGCGGCTCACCCCGCCCGATCTGGTACGCCTCGGGTTTCCTCGCACTCGCCTCGCTCCAGGTCGTGCTCGGCATCGCGCACGTCCCGTCGCTCCATCTCCCCCTGGGCGTGCTGATGTTCGGCCTGAGCTGTGATCGCCGTGCTCGCCTTCGCGATCCCCAGGCTGAGCGACATGCTGCTGGCCGCCGTCAACGCGATCGGCCTGATCGTCGCCCTCTACTACGGCCTCACCGCACTCGCCTGCGCGGTGCGCTTCCGCTCCGCGCGGCACGAGGGAGCGCGCGAGGCGCTGCTCGCGGTCGGCGTGCCGGCCGTGTCCGGGCTGGTGCTGCTGGGCCTGGGCGCCTACCTCGGCTACTCGTACCTCACCATGAGCGACCACTTCGAACTGAGCCCGGACAACGGGTGGTTCATGTTCTCGCTGCCCGCCGTGATCGTGCTCGCCGGCCTCGGCATGGCCGCCGTCGCCAAGTACGTCCGGCGCTCGCCCTACTTCACCACCGGGCGCGGCACCGACGCCGAGGCCCTCACCCTGCCGATGGACCGCACGGCGGTCTGACCCCCATGGAGCTCACCCCCATGTCGCACCCCCCTGCCCCGGGATCCGCCGACCTCGTCCTCACCGGCGGCCCCGTGCACACCGTCGACCCGGCCCGCAGCCGCGCCACCTCGGTGGCCGTGCGCGGCGGGCGGATCGTCGCCGTCGGCCACGACGAGGTGCGCGAGCTGATCGGGCCGCGCACCGAGGTCGTCGACCTCGCCGGAAAACTGCTGCTGCCGGGCTTCCAGGACGCCCACGTCCACCCGATGGGCGCCGGCCTCGAACTCGGCCTGTGCCACCTGGGCGACACCACCGACGCGGGCGAGTACCTGCGCAGGATCGCGGCGTACGCCGACGAGCACCCGGACGTCGAGTGGATCACCGGGGGCGGCTGGTCCCTGGAGGCGTTCCCCGGCGGCTCCCCCACGGCCGCCGCCCTCGACGCGGTCGTCCCGGACCGCCCCGTCTTCCTGCCCAACCGGGACCATCACGGCGCCTGGGTCAACAGCCGGGCCCTGGAGCGTGCGGGCATCGACGCCCGGACCCCCGACCCCGCGGACGGCCGGATCGAGCGCGACGCCGAGGGCAACCCCACCGGGATGCTCCAGGAGGGCGCGGTCCACCTCGTGGGCCGGCTGGTGCCCGGCCCCACGCCGGAGGAGCAGCTCGCCGGTCTGCTGCGCGCCCAGGCCGTGCTGCACGCGCACGGCGTCACCGCCTGGCAGGACGCCATCGTCGGCACGTACGCCAACCTGACCGACCCGGCCCCGGCCTATCTGACGGCCCTGGACCGGGGTCTGCTCACCGCGCGGGTCGTCGGCGCCCTGTGGTGGGACCGTGAGCGGGGCGCCGAGCAGATCGGCGAACTCGTCGCCAGGAGAGAGGAGTTGAGCCGGGACCGGTTCCGTACCGGGACCGTGAAGATCATGCAGGACGGCATCGCCGAGAACCACACCGCCGCCATGCTGTCCCCCTACCTGACCGGCTGCGGCTGTGCCTCGGACAACAGCGGCATCAGCTTCGTCGAGCCGGGCGAGCTGCGGAAGTACGTCACCGAGCTGGACGCGTACGGCTTCCAGGTGCACTTCCACGCGCTCGGCGACCGGGCGGTGCGTGAGGCGCTCGACGCCGTGGAGGCCGCCCGGGCCGCCAACGGCCACCGCGACACGCGGCACCACCTGGCGCACCTCCAGGTCGTCCACCCCCGCGACCTGCCGCGCTTCCGGGCCCTGGGCGCGAGTGCCAACCTGCAGATGCTGTGGGCCGCGCACGAACCGCAGATGGACGAGCTGACCCTGCCCTTCCTGGGCGCGGAACGCGGCGCGTGGCAGTACCCCTTCGGGGATCTGCTGCGCGCCGGTGCGACCCTCGCGGCCGGCAGCGACTGGCCCGTCAGCAGCCCCGACCCGCTCCAGGCCATCCATGTCGCCGTCAACCGCGTCTCCCCCGAGGCCCCGGACGGCACACCTGCCTTCTTCCCGGAGCAGCGCCTCGACCTGGGTACCGCCATCGCCGCCTACACGGCGGGCAGCGCCCATGTGAACCACCTCGACGACATCACCGGCAGCATCACCGTCGGCAAGGCGGCCGACCTGGTCGTCCTCGACCGCGACCCGTTCCGGGGGCCGCCCGAGGAGATCGCCGCGACCCGGGTCCTGGAGACCTTCGCCGAGGGGCGGCGGGTCCACACCGGCGCCTGAGGCGTGCTCCAATGCTCCGGGGCCCGTCGGTACGGAGGGGGATGAGGCGCGGTGGGGTCGTCGGGGGACGGGGTCATGCGGTCCGTGGTGTGGATACTGCTCGCCGTCGTGACGCTCGGCGTCGGAGTGGCGTCGGCCCGCGAGGTCGGCGGGGCGTTGGAGCGGGAGAGGGAGTACCGCGGCGCAGGGGCCTGTGCCGCGGTTCCCGTCGAGGCGTCGGGGTGCGTGTGGGAGCAGGAGTTCACCGTACGCAGCGCCGCCATGAACCGCGGGAAGCGGGGCGAGGCCCCGGAGGCGGAGCTGGTGCTGCCGTCGGGCAAGCCGTGGGAGGTGACGTTCCCGCGGACCGAGCCGGTGATGTCCGAGATGGCGCCCGACGAGAAGGTGGTCGGCGTGATCTGGCACGGGCAGGTCGTCGAGGTGCGGGACGCCGAGGGGCGTCGGCAGCAGACGTCCGACGGGCCGGTGGGATGGCCCGAGGATCGTCTGGGCGGTGCGCTGGCCTGCCTCTCGTTCGGCCTGGCGGCCCTGGTCGGCGGGGTGTGGCCGCTCTTCGCGCGGGGCGACGGGCGTCGGGTGACGGCGGCGAAGATGGTGCGGTGGCACGGCGTCGGCCTGGGCGCGACGGCGATCCTGACGCCCTGGGCGCAGGCCGCCAACGACTGGCCGTTCTGGGCCGTTCCGGCGATCTGGGGGCCGCTCGCACTGCTGATCCTGGCGTCCATGACGGCTTTCGCCCTCGGCGCGCTGCGCGGCGAGCTGGACGACGACGCACCCGCCCCGCAGCAGCCGGAGCCACAGGCTTCGTGACGGCCTGACCGCTGAGGGCTGCCGGGTCCACCGGACTGCGTGCGACGACGCCGTCCGGGCACGGGAGCTGCGACCCGCGCGTCTACGCCGTCTCATGCGGTCCGTTGTCGCGCCACCACGGGCGGGCCGTGGGGCCGAGGAGCTGCGGGTCGCGTTGCCGCTCAGGTCTGCCGGGCGTGCACGGGACTGTGGGCGACGTCGTCCGGGCACGGGCCGTGCGGCTCCCGCGTGCGCCGGTCGCGTCTCCAGTCGTACGCCGCGAGGGCCAGGGACGCGGCCATGCCGAGGAGCCCGGCGGCCATCGCGAGGAAGAGCGCGCCGCGGTAGTCGTCGCTCCGGCTGCCGAGCACCAGGTAGTAGAGGCCGGGCAGGGCGGCGGTGCCCACGGCGGCGCCGAGCCGCTGTCCGGTCTGCAGGGCGCCACCCGCCGCTCCCGCCATGTGCACGGGCACGTCGCGCAGGGTCATGGTGATGTTGGGGGAGATCACGCACCCTCCGCCGACGCCGCCGAGGAACAGGACCGGGGCGGCGATCCAGGGCGCGATGTCGAGGGGCGCGAAGCGCAGCAGCAGCGCGGTGCCGCCCAGTCCGAGGATGACGCCCGTGAGCCCGCCCACGGTGAGCAGGCGGCCGAGCCGGTCCACGAGCCGCCCGGAGACGGCGGCCGCGACGGCCGAGCCGAGCGCGAAGGGGGTCACGGCGAGGCCCGACTCCAGCGGGGAGAAGCCCAGGCCGTGCTGGTAGAAGAGGGCGAAGACCAGCCAGACACCGCTGAAGCCGATGAAGTAGAGCGTGCCGACGCCGGCGCCGACGGCGTAGCCGCGCACCGTGGTGAACAGGCGCGGATCGAGCAGCGGCTGGGTACCGCGGTCCAGCAGCCGGCGCTGCCAGCGGGTGAAGACGAAGAGCAGCGCGGCACCGGCGAGGAACATCCACCACAGCCGGGTGAGGCCGCCGGCCTCTGCCTGGACCAGCGGGTACATGAGCGCGAGCACGCCGAGGCCGAGGAGCAGGACTCCGGGCAGGTCCACGTGTTCCCGCCCGGAGCGCCGGGTGCGGGGCAGCAGACGGCGGCCGAGGAGGACGGCGAGGATGCCGATGGGGACGTTGACGTAGAAGATCCAGCGCCAGCCCTGGGCACCGTCGGCCAGGGCGAGGATCAGGCCGCCGGTGAGGGGGCCGACGGCGGAGGAGATGCCGACGGTGGCGCCGAAGAAGCCGAAGGCGCGGCCGCGTTCGCCGCCCCGGAACATCTGCTGGATGAGCGCGGAGTTCTGCGGGGCCATGAAGCCGGCGGCCAGCCCCTGGGCGAGCCGGGCCACCACCAGCAGGGTGATGTTCGGGGCCGCTCCGCAGGCTGCGCTGAAGAGCACGAAGCCGCTGAGGGCGATGAGGAAGATACGGCGCCGGTCCAGGGCGTCGCCGAGGCGTCCGGCCGTGACGAGGGCGAGACCGAAGGAGAGGGCGTAGCCGGACACCACCCACTGCACCTCGGCCGCGGAGGCGTGCAGCTGCTGCTGGATCGTGGGCAGGGCGACGGCCACGATCGACACGTCCAGCAGGCTCATGAAGCCGGCCACCAGAGTGACCCACAGGGCCCGCCACCGCTTCGGGTCGGGCTCGTACCCGTCCTCCCGCGCACCCTGGTCGTGGCCGCCCGCCGCTGACGCCGTCACTTGGGCTCCTCTCACCAGGAACGCACCCGGCGACTCAAGTTCCCCCGCCGGGGCACGGGCACACACCCGTCCCGGAGATCCTGCCGGACGGCGCTGCGTCCCGCCTCTCGCCCCGCGCACCCGTGCGTCACATTCCGTGATCAACCAGACGCCGTGTGAACGGGGTTGTTTGAGCGCGCGAGATCTGTGCAGGCGTGGTCTTTGGGAATGCGAACGGCGAAAGGAACCACGTGATGGCGGAGACCGACAACGACGAGTCGGTGGATCCCGCGGCGGTGAGACGGCACCGGGTGCTGTTCCGCGCGATCGAGAAGCGGCGCAACCCGAAGCTGCGTCGCAGCGACATCACGGTGACCGACGATGCGGCGGTCAAGCGCGCCACCAAGGCCGCCGCCCTCGGCAACGCGATGGAGTGGTACGACTTCGGCATCTACAGCTATCTGGCGTCGACCATCGGGCGGGTCTTCTTCCCGTCCACCAACGACACCGCCCAGCTGCTCGGCTCTTTCGCGACGTTCGCGGTGGCCTTCCTGGTCCGTCCGCTCGGGGGCATGGTCTTCGGGCCGCTCGGGGACAAGGTCGGACGCAAGCGCATCCTCTCCCTCACCATGATCATGATGGCGGTGGGGACCTTCGCGATCGGCCTGGTCCCCTCGCACGCGGCCATCGGCCTGTGGGCCCCGGCCCTGCTGATCTTCTTCCGGCTGGTGCAGGGCTTCTCCACCGGCGGGGAGTACGGCGGCGCCTCGACGTTCATCGCGGAGTACGCGCCCGACAAGCGGCGCGGCTTCTTCGGCAGCTTCCTGGAGCTCGGCACGCTCGCCGGTTACGTCGGCGCCTCCGGCCTCGTCGTCGTCCTGCAGATGCTCCTCAGTGACGACCAGATGCTGTCGTGGGGCTGGCGCGTGCCGTTCCTCGTCGCGGCCCCGCTCGGCCTCATCGGCCTCTACCTGCGGCTCAAGCTGGACGAGACGCCCGCCTTCCAGAAGCTGGAGGGCGGCCAGGCCAAGGCGAGCGAGGCGGCCGACGCCGTGGAGACCTCGGCGGCCGCCGACCTCGGCAAGATCTTCACCCGGTACTGGCGGCCGCTGCTGCTGTGCCTGGCGCTGGTCGCGGCGTACAACATCACCGACTACATGCTGTTGTCGTACATGCCGACCTACCTGTCCGACGAGCTGGGCTACGGGACCAACCACGGGTTGCTGATCCTGCTCATCGTGATGGTGCTGCAGATGTGCGTGATCAACCAGGTGGGGCGGCTCTCGGACCGCTTCGGGCGCAAGCCGCTGCTGATGGCGGGGATGCTCGGATTCCTGTTCCTGTCCCTGCCGTCGTTCCTGCTCATCCGGCAGGGCAGCGTCGTCCTCATCACCGTGGGACTGCTGCTGATGGGGCTCTCGCTGGTGGCGATGCTCGGCACCATGTCGGCGGCGCTCCCGGCGCTCTTCCCGACCCAGGTGCGCTACGGCTCGCTGTCGGTGGCCTACAACCTGGCCACCTCGATCTTCGGCGGTACGACACCGCTGGTGATCACTGCTCTGATCAGCGCCTTCGGCTCGACCCTGATGCCGGCGTACTACGCCATGGGCGCCGCGGCCATCGGTGTCGTCGCCGTGCTGTGCATGCGCGAGACCGCCAACCAGCCCTTGGCCGGCTCCCCGCCGTCCGTGGAGACGCAGGCCGAGGCGGAGGAACTCGTCCAGGCGCAGTCCCCCCAGCCCAGGTTCTGACCGCGAGGTGAAGGGCCCCGTCCGCGACCGTGCGGGCGGGGCCTTTCACGGTTGGGGCCGGGCGGAGCGGGAACACGGTGCGCGCCAGGACCCCCGAGGTGAGGCCGGTGAGGCGATGACCGAGTACGAGCGTTCCCGCACGATGCCCGCACAGCCCGAGCACGTCTTCGACCAGGCCGCGAACGTCGGACGGCTGGACAGCTGGCTGCCGCAGGCCCTGCACGTGGAGGCCGGGGATCTCCCGGCCGTCACCGTGCACGAGGACCGCACCGACGAGGACACCGACGCCGTGCTGCGGGCCCGGCCGGAACAGATGCGGCTCGAGTGGGGCACCCGTGAGCAGGGCGGCTACGCGGGCTGGCTGCAGGTCGCCGGGCTCGACGGCGGAGCCAGTGAGGTGACCGTGCACCTGTCGTTCCTCGACGACCGTCACGACCCGGGCGAGCGGGCCGCCACCGACGCCCTGGACAGCAGCCTGCGACGGCTGGAGGAGCAGGTGCGGCTGCACGTCGACCACGCCGGCTGACCCGCCGCGGCACGCGCGAAGCAGGGCGGGAAGTCATTCCCCCGCGGAGGCGTCCCGCTGGGCGCGTCGCCCGGCCGCGGCGACGTCCCGCATGGACAGCAGGAAACGCCGGACCACGGCCAGCTCCGCTTCGTCGAAGGACCGCATCGAGCCGACCATCTCGTGGATCAGCGGCCCGAAGAAGGACCAGCCCAGCCGGACGGCCTCGGCCCGCACGACCAGCAGCACGCGCCGGCGGTCCTCGGTGTCCCGTTCCCGGCGCACCAGCTCCAGTCGCTCCAGCCGGTCGACCAGGGCCGTGGTCGAAGCCGAGTTCACTCCCAACCGCGCGCCCAGCCACCCCGGGGTGGCGCGCACACCCTCGCGGCCGGCGTCCAGCAGATGGATCAACGCCCGTACGTCCGTGGGATGAAGCCCGTTGCGGCCCGCGAACTCGGCCGCGAACAGGTCCAGTTCCATCGTCACGGCCCGCAGCAGATGCACCATGCGCAGCCCGGGATCCTGGTCGTCCATGCTTCACTCCCCTAATATCTTGTTTGTCGAGAGTATCGGTGATCGAGCCGAATGGGGCGGGGACATGGATGACACGGCAGCGTTCTCCAGGGCGTACGACGACGTCCTGCGACGGTGGCCCGAGGACGTGCACGCCGTCGACGTCCCCACCCCCTACGGCAGCACCCGAGTCCACATCAGCGGGCGCGAGGACGGCACCCCGCTCGTCCTGCTGCCCGGCGGCGGAACCACCTCGACCGCCTGGTTCGCCACCGTCGCGGCCCTGGCCCCCGCCCATCGCGTCCATGCCGTCGACCTCATGGGCGACATCGGCCGCAGCGTCCACGACGGAGCACCGCTGCGCGGCGCAGCGGACCTGACGGCCTGGCTCGACGCCCTCTTCGACGCGCTGAACCTGGACGGCGCGCACCTGTGCGGCCACTCCTACGGCGCCTGGATCGCCCTCCGTCACGCGCTGCACGCGCCGCGTCGGCTCGGCAGGCTCGCCCTGCTCGACCCGGTCAACTGCTTCACCGGCATGAGCCCGCGCTACCTCGCGCACGCCCTGCCGATGCTGCTCAGGCCCAGCGCCGAGCGGGTGCGCGCCTTTCACCGGTGGGAGACCGGCCGTGACCCCGAGGATCCGGTGTGGCGGGCGTTCCTGGGGAGCACCGCCGCCGCCCGCCGGTCGAAGGTCGTGGCCATGCGGCGCCCCGAGGCGCGGGAACTGGCGGCGTGCACCGTCCCGACCCTGGTGGTCCTGGCGGAACGCAGCCGTGCCCACGATCCGTCGCGTGCGGCGGCCGCCGCGCGCCGGCTCCTGCCCTCGGCGAGCGTCGTCACGCTGCCCGGCGCCTCCCACCACTCCCTGCCCACCGAGCGGCCCGCCGAACTCAACCGGCTGCTGCGGGAGTTCTTCGCCTGAACGCCCCTCGGGGCCGTGTTCGCACCCCTGGTGCGGCTCGGGCCCGGTCTCGGACGGCACCGGCATCCCGCACATGAGCGGCCCGGCACGAGCAGGTCAGAGCCCACGCTGCCCGGGTTCTTGTTCGGAGTCTGTTTGTTCAGCCCGCTCCGGCCGACGTCGAACAACCAGGACCGCTATCCCTTGGTCGGCGGGCACCGACCGGGGTCCGCCTGGAGGGGGGCGGGGTGGTCATGACAAGGCGCGGGGTGAAACGGGGGACGCTCCTCGCGGTGGCGCTCGGCTGTGTGGCCGCGGGCGCCGTGATCGCCGCGGGGGAACAACGGCCGCCGGACGCCGGAAAGGCCGACGGCGCCGCCGTACGGGCCCTCACGGCTCAGGAGAAGAACCGGCTCCACCGGGCGGAACAGCTCTTGCTGCGCACCTGTATGCGGGAACACGGCTTCGAGTACCACCCTGTGCCGCGCGATCCCGTACCGCAGGCCAAGGAGTTCCCCTATGTGGTGGACGATGTCGCCTGGGCCCGCAGACACGGCTACGGCAGCGACATCCAGCGCGAGATGGCCCGGATGCGCGAGAAGGACGTCAACCAGCGGTACTTCCGCTCCCTGCCCCCCGATCGCCGGGCGCAGGCGTTGCGTGCGGCCAACGGCCGGGACCCGAACGGCGTCACCGCTCGCACGCTCGACGGCATGGTGCTGCGACGCAGCACCGAAGGCTGTCAGTCGCAGGCCGACCGCGTCCTCTACGGCGATCTGGCGGCCTGGTTCCAGGCCGAGGTGGCGCAGGATTCGCTCCCTGAGGTGCGCCGCAAGCGCGTCATGGCCGATCCGGCCTTCGGGCGGGCCGTCAAGCAGTGGGCTCGTTGCATGCGCGCCGCCGGCCATCCCTACGCCGGCCCGGCTCAGTTGCGCGAGGAGGCGCTGCCGGGCCCGGGCGAACCCGCGCTCGCACCGCGGCAGGAGATCCGCCTCGCCGTGGCCGAGGCCCGCTGTGCCGCCGACAGCGGCCTGGCCCGTACGGCACAGGCGTTGGACCGGACGTACACGATCCGGCTTCGCCACCAGTACCGCTCCGAGCTGGACGCAGCGCAACGGCTTCAGCTGGGAGCCCTTCCCCGGGCCGACGAGGTCATCGGCGACACGCGCTGACCCGTCGGGGCGGGGCGAAAAGAGAAGGCGTCACCCGCTCCACCCATGCACAGGAAACCGGGAACGGCCGTACAGCGCGGCCGATTCACACCACCGTGAAAGGCATCGTCATGCGCGTATCACGTTCGCTCGTCCTGGGGACGGCCCTGGTCGCCCTGGGCACCGGGCTCCTTCCCGCCGTCACCGCCCACGCGGCGGCCCCCGGCACCTCCCGGACCACGTCCGCGTCAGCCGTCCCGACCGTACCCGCGGGCGTCCAGGCCGACGGCAACCTCCACTTGTACCGCGACACCAACTACGCCAACTACTGCAGGGGTTACGTCGGCAACTCCGCGGACTGGGGAACCTGCCGCAACCAGGTCTCCTCCCTGTGGAACAACGGGTACCCCGGGAACCTGGACGACGTCTGGGTGTACTACGGCCCGAACTACACCGGCGCGCGACGGGGCGTCTACAACGGTGTCGCGATTCCCGACCTCGCTCCGTACCCGTTCGACGCGGGGACGGGTACCGGAGCGGGCCAGTCGATCAACAACAACATCGCCTCCCACCGGTGGACGAACCTGTAGCCGTCTGACGTGACGAGGTCTGCGGGCCGCTCGTCGCGGCGGCCCGCAGCACCTGACAACGTCTTCCCGTACTCCCTGGCGATCGTCCCGCGCAGCCGATCAGCGATCAGCACGGCGCCCGATAGGGCGCCTCCGGGAGGTGCTGGTACCACTGGTCGCGGGTGAGGTGCGGGCGGGCGGTCCGGCACACGCGGGCGGAGACCCGTTCGGGTTCGGGGTCCCACAGTCGCACCGTGTGGTCGTTGGAGCCGGTGGCCAGGGTGCGGCCGTCGGCGGTGAAGGCGACGGCGTTGACGTCTCCCGCGTGGCCGGTCAGCGTCGCGAACTCCTCGGGAGCCCGCGCGGCCGGCATCTTCCACAGACGCACCGTGTCGTCGTTGCCCGCGGTCGCCAGCGTCTGGCCGTCGGGGCTGAAGCCGACCGCGTGCAAGGGCTCGGCATGTCCGGTGAGTTCGGTGGAGCGGCCCCGGAACCGGCCGTGGGCCAGGGGCCACAACCGTGCCGTGCGGTCGTCGCTCGCGGAGACCAGCATCCGGCCGTCGCCGCGGAAGGCGAGGGATTTGACGACCTGCGTGTGTCCCCGGAGCAGGCCCGGGCTCCGCGACGGCAGGGACGAGGTGAGCGCCCACAGCCGGATGACGCCGTCCGCACCTCCGCAGGCCAGGCTGCGACCGTCCGGCGCGAAGGCCACCGATTCCGCCGTGCCGGGCAGGAGGGCCCGCGAACGCGGGCGGTGCGGGTCGGTGATGTTCCACAGGCGGGCGCCCTCGTCGTCGGCGGTCACCGCCACGCGGCCGTCGGGACTGATGGCGACCGCGTCGACCGCGCCGTGCGCCCTGAGAGCGGCCAGGAAACGGGGCCGACGTGGATCGGTCACGGACCACAGGCGGGCCGTGCCGTCCAGGCTCCCCGAGATCAGGGTCTCGCCGTCGGCGGTGAAGGCGAGCGCGTTGACCGCGGCCGTGTGCCCGGCGAGCGACGCGAGTTCGTGTACGGCGCGGGGGCGCGTTGTCGACCACAGGCGGACGGTGCCGTCATAGCTGGCCGACGCCAGCACGCCGCCCCGCGGGGCGACCGCCACCCCGTAGACCGAACTGCTGTGCGCGGCAAGGGTGTCGGTGGCCAGGTCCCACAGCCGCGCGGTGCCGTCCTGGCTGCCGGAGGCCAGGGTGGCGCCGTCCGGTGCGAACGCCACGGACTTCACCGCCCCGTTGTGCCCCGTCAGGTGCTCCGCCTGATAGGGGCGGCCGGCACCGTGCAGGCTCCACAGCCGTACCCCTTCCACACCTCCCGAGGCGAGACTGTGTCCGTCGGGGCTGAAGGCGACCGCGTGGACCTTGTCCGTGTGCCCCCTCAGGGTGGCCGCCCGGGGCGAGCTCCGGCGGTCGGTGACCGCCCAGAGACGTACGGTGTGGTCCCAGCCGCCGGCCGCCAGGGTGCGACCGTCGGGGCTGAAGGCCACGGACGCGACGACGCCGCGGTGTCCTCGCAGCGGCGGCAACGGCCGCGGACGGCGAGGGCGGGTGACGTCCCACCGGCGGACGGTGCGGTCGGTGCTCCCGGCGGCCAGCGTACGGCCGTCCGGGCTGAAGGCGACAGACGTCGGACGGCCGTCGCCCGTGACGTGCCCTCCGGACCCGCCCTTCGCCGGACGCAGACCGGCCATCGGCCGCAGACCGTGCCGCCGCGAGGAAGACCACAGGCGCAGGACGCCGTCCTGTCCGGCGGTCGCCAGGGTGCGGCCGTCCGGGCTGAAGGCCGCCGAGAGCGGGACGCCGGTGTGACGGGTCGACAGCCGCCGGGGGCGCCGGGGATCGGTGATGTCCCAGAGCTGCACCGTGGCGGCCCCGTCCGTCGCCTTCGGGCCGGCGGGCCCCCCGCCGGCGAGGAGCAGACGGCCGTCCGGGCTGAAGGCCGTGGCACGCGTGCCTTCCGTGAGAACGGGACTGCCCTGGACAGCGGGTACCGTGCCGAGGGCCCGCGGCCGGTGCGGGCGGGTGGCGTCCCACAGCCGTACTCCCCCGGCGTGGCCGGTGGCCAGGAGACGGCCGTCCGGGCTGAACAGCACGGGCACGTCACCCCGGTGGCCGGCCAGTTCGGTGGCGTACGGGGTGGTGAAGGCACTGAGCAGGCTGCTGCGAGCCTCGACCGTGGGCGACAGCCGATAGGCGGCCAGCGACAACTGCAGCGCCAGGGCGGGGTCGGCCGACCGCAGCGTGCGGACCTGCTCGGCGACCCGCCGGGAGGTGGCGATGTCCCGTTGCTGGTCGGCTCTGTGCTGGGCTCGGACGGCGACGACCGTGGCGATGCTCGCCAGGGCGAGCAGAAGGCTGAGCAGCGCGATCAGACGGCGCATGCGCCGCACCCGCCGTCGTGCGGCGGCCTGTTCGGCCAGGTCGGCGGCCCGGGAGGCCTCGAGGAACTCGCGCTCCAGAGCGCTCATGTCTCGCGGGGCACCGGCGGACCACTCGGCGACCAGGGCCAGGCGCGACCCGCGGAGCAGGACCTCGGGGTCCCGGCCGACCGATACCCAGGCCTGGGCGGCTTCGGTGAGCAGGCGGTGGACCCGCACACTGTCGCGGTCCTGGGCGAGCCAGTCGCGCAGGCGGGGCCAGCAGCGGATCAGTGCCTCATGGCTGATCTCGACACTGTCCTGGTCCAGGGACAGCAGTCGTGCCGCGGCCAGCCGTTCCAGGGTCACCGCGGTGCCGGGGTCGGTGCCGTCCACCTCGTCCCGGGTGATACGCCGCTTGGTGTCCTCGGTGCCCTCCCCCAGCGCGCACAGGCGCAGGAACACCCCCTTGGCGATCCGCTGTCCGGACGCGGTCAGGCCGGTGTAGACGCTCTCGGCCGTACGTGCCAGGGCGCCTTCGATTCCCCCCGCGGCCTGGAATCCCGTCATCGTCAGCGTGTTGCCCCGTCGGCGCCGCCAGGTCTCCAGCAAGGCGTGCGACAGCAGAGGCAGGACGCCCACCCGGTCGTGTGTGTGAGCCACCAGCTCCGCGAGCAGCGCTCCCTCCAGCGTGCACCCGGCACGGACGGCGGGCCCGGTGATCGCCCGGCGCAGTTCGTCGGTCGTCAGCGGACCCACGGCGACCTGGGCGCCCCCGCACGCCTCCGACAGTTCCGGATGACGGGTGCAGTGCGGGTAGAAGTCGGCACGCACGCCCAGCACCACCCGGCAACGGCTGTCCTCGGCGTGCGCGGCCGCGGCCAGCGCCCGGATGAAGCGGGCCCGTTCGCCGCTCTCCCGGCACAGCGTGAAGACCTCCTCGAACTGGTCCACGACCAGCAGCAGTTCCGCGCCGTCGCCCTGGTCGGCCAGCGCTTGCCGCACCGCCCGGTGCAGGGCCTGGTCGCCGGAGGCGGAATCGACGTGCTGGGTCTCGGCCGAACGCGCGGCAGACGGGACCAGAGCGGCCGTGCTCGTCCGCAACGGGTGCGCGCCGGGCACGAGCACCACCGTTCGCCGCCGGCCGTGTGCCGTCTGCCAGCGCGGTACGACACCCGCGCGCAGCAGGGAGGACTTGCCCGACCCCGAGGCGCCGAACACCGCGACGAACCGGCTCTTCTCCAGCTGGGCCGTCACCGTGTCGACCAGTCGCTCCCGTCCGAAGAACCAGTCGGCGTCCTCCGCTTCGAACGCCGCCAGTCCGCGGTACGGGGCGACCTCGCCGGTACCGTCGCCCGGTCGGTCCCGCTCGGCTCCCTCCGCCTCGCTGCCGGCGGCGGCCAGCTCGGCCGCGACCTCCTGCCACCGCTGCTTCCACTGGCGTACATCGCCGTCACACGCCTCGACGTAGGCCAGGGCGACGGACAGCGTGGGCAGTCGGCGCCCCGCGGCCGCCTCGGACAGTGTCGCCGCCGAGTAGTGCGCCCGCTCGGCCAGGTTCCGGTAGGTCGGGCTGCCCGCCTTCTGCCGTAGTCGGCGCAGATCGGCGGCGAACTTGAGCAACGAACTCTCCCCCACGTCCAGCGGACGCTCTCTGCGCGGCACCCAAGTCCCCCTCATGCACCGGGCCCACATCTGTCTCATGGAGCATGGCCGGGCGGGGGTCACCCGGAAACGGTCATTACGCGCCAGCCGGAGAGCACGCCGACAGCCGGCCTCGCGCCGAACACCGACGCGGCCCCGACACCAACGGCCGCATGGAGCGCCGCGTCACCAACCTCTCCCAACAGCACGACTAGGGGGTGTCCGGCACCCCCGCCGGGCCGCGGTCATGCCCGTTGCACACCGAGGCGGCGCCGCACGCGGCGGCCCCGGTGCGGATGGGGACGCCGTTGGCGCGCAGCACCTCGCGGACGTCCAGGATCAGGGAGAACACCTCGCGGTTACGGTCACCGCCCTGCTCGTCCCAGGCCCGCTGCTCCGCCTCGACGGCCATCCGGTCCTCGGCGAACACCCGTTCGGTGAAACGCCTGATGAGGGGCCAGGCCAAGTGCAGAGCACCGGGCACGCGCGGCTTCTCGATCATGAGCAGGCCGAAGGTGTGGCAGCGGCGCTGTTCGGCGTCCTCGGGCACGTAGGCGACCCAGAGGCGGAAGGCCGGCCGCTCCGCGTTCTCCGGGACCAGGTCGAGGGTCTGGTACGGGTAGTCGGTACGGATCGTCATGACGTCGCGGGAGTCGTTGCCGCCGATCCCCTCGGCGGCCAGCAGGCCGGCCCCGCGGTTCCGCTTGCCCCCGGCGTGGCTGAACAGGTACCTCGCCTCCACCGACCGCTCGTCGGCGCGCGAGTCGAGCAGCTCGGGGTGGAGCCTCCCGACCACGCCCCGGTGCAGGAACTGGTGGTTCATGTCGAGCAGGTTCTCGTGCATGAACGAGTAGTGGCAGCGCACGGTCCTGGAGTAGGTCATCGTCCGGTACCGGGGCGAGCCGTACGCCGGCAGGTCGGGCAGCGGGGTCGCGGCCGCCTTGTCCGGGTCGCCGGGGAACACGAAGACCAGGCCGTAGGCCTCCCGCACGGGGTAGCAGCGCACGCCGCGCGGGGGCCGGCCGTCGCCTTTGGAGAGGTACGGGATCTGCGAGATGCGGCCGTCGCCGCGGTAGGCCCAGGCGTGATAGCAGCAGCGGAGTGTCTCGCCCTCCACGACACCCGTGCTCAACGGCACCTGCCGGTGGGCGCACCGGTCCTCCAGCGCGTACACGGTGCCGCTGTGCCCGCGGTACAGCGCGATGCGCTCGCCGGCGAACGCCGCCGCGAACGCCCGCTCGCGCCGTACGCTCTTCGACACGGCGACCGGATACCAGAAGTCCGGGTCGGCCCCGACGCGCCGGAGATCGACCATGCCGGTACGCGGGTCACGGTGCGCCGCCGGCCACTCGCGCCCGGCGGTCAGGGCCCCGGCCTCGTGGGTCTCCGTCATACCTCTCCCTCACGCGTACGGGCAGTGACAGCCGCACGTCCCGTCAGGCAGCACCCGGCTGCCGGTGCGGGCACCCGGCACCGCCCATCCTCGCCGCGCCGCACCGCGCACGCCCTGCCCGGCGCGTACGGACGGGTGAGTCGGGCCGGCGGCCGGTCCCGGGCAGACCGGACAGACCCGTGCCGAGCATGATGCGGTCACGGTCTGCTACAGGGTGGCGTCGGCACGGATGACGGTCTCGATGCCGCCGGGCAGCGGATCCGGTGCCCGGTACCGCTCGCGCAGCTGCGTCTCGCCGGCCTCGTCCGCGATCGGCTCGCCGGCACGACGGACCAGGCTCTGCTCGAACGGCACGTGCAGGCAGAACGCGTGAGTCGGCGCGCGGTGGTCGGCCCGCGGTGGTCTGCGCACAGCCACGCGCTCCACGTCAGTCCCGCACGAGTCCGCCGACCCACCAGTCGTGCGGCCTGCCGTCGTTGGCGATGCCGCGGCTGCGCAGCGTCCCTTCGACGGTGAAGCCCAGCCGTTCGGCCACGGCGCGCGATCCGGTGTTGCCGGTCATGGCCCACCATTCGATGCGGTGGACGTCGAGCGTGGCCCACCCCCAGTCGCACAGAGCTCGCGCGGCCTCGACCGAATAGCCTCGGCCGCGCTGCTCCTTGACCGCCCAGTAGCCGAGTTCGTAGACGCCCGCGCTCACCTTGGTCAGACAGTACGAGCCGACGAGCGCGGCACTGTCCTTGCGGAACGCCCCGAGGACGTAGTCCTTGTCGGCGGCCCAGCCCTCGGGCCACTCGTCGAGGACCCTCTTCTCGGCGTCCTGCCGTGCGAAGGGCACGGGCACCGGTGTGTAGAACTGGATGTCCTCGTCCTGGCAGGCGTCGTGCACCGCCTCCACGTCGCCCGGCTCGAAAGCCCTCAGCACCAGGCGCCCGGTCTCAAGTGTCACTGGATCCACCGCGTCAGTATGAGCGCCGCCCAGGGCCCGCGACGAGCGAATATCGCCCCTCGATCCGCCAACGCGCGTTGCTCTGCGGGTGCCGGAGTCGTGCGGCCCCCCTGGTGTGCGGGGAGGTGTTCCGCGACGGACAGGGCGGCGCGGCGCCGGTTCCCCCGGAGACGAGGAGCGTGGTCGGTGTGGCCCGGAACCGCCGGTTGATCCTGAGCTCGCCGTCCGAGGTCTGGGACCTGCTGTCCGAGGGCCATCGCTACGGTGAGTGGGTCTCCGGCACGCAGCAGGTCACGGCCACCGACCCGCACTGGCCGGCAGTGGGCGCCCGTCTGCAAGTCCGGGTGGGTCTGGGCCCGTTGGTGCTGGACGACACCTGCGTCGTACGCATCTGCGAGCCGGGCCGCCGTCTGGAACTGGAAGCCAAGGCGGACCCCTTCGGCGCGGCCCGCATCGCCATGAACCTGATTCCCTGGGGTGAGAACACGCTCTTCGTTCTCGACTGGCATCCCCTGCGCGGCCCCGGCACCCGGATGCACGGGCTCCCGGTGGACTACCTCGTCTCGATCCGCAACGGCATGATGCTGACGAAACTGGCCCGGATCGCCGTGCGCGAGCACCGCGACAGCGTCGGTGGCGTACCGCGGCGCGCCCGCAGCGGCTGAGAACGGCGGAGGGTGGCGGAACGGCCGGGGCGGGGCAGCGACCCGCCCCGCCCCCGGCCCCGCGCTCACTCCTCGTCGCGCAGCCGGCCCGCCAGTGACGTCAGCGCCTCCGTCTCCTCGGTGTGCCCCAGGGCTGTCAGGCGGACGACGGCCGCGTCCAGCCGGGTGAGGGCGGGGGCGGGGCGCTCCAGATAGAGGCCCTCCACGACACCCGCGAGGCGCACGCACTCGGCCCACTCGCCGGCCCGGTCGTCGTCCCGCCCCGGCTCGCCGAGCAGCGTCAGTGCCTTGTCCAGAGCCGCCAGAGCGTCCTCGTACGCGCCGGCGAAGGCGTTGACCCGCCCGTGTTCGTAGGCCAGGGCCGTGTCCAGGGAGCGGCCCTGGGCCTCGTACCCGGCGGTGCGGGCCTCGTCGGCGACCCGGCCGGCGTCGGCGAGAACGGCGAGGGCGTCGGGCAGCCCGTCCGCGCCCTGCTGCTGCGCCTGCAGACGGGCGAGTTCGCGCAGGGAGTTGCTGAGGTACTCGTAGCGCGGGTCCTCGGCGTGGGCGGCGAGCGCCTGGTCCGCGGCCTCCCGGGCCCGGCCGAACTCACCGGACTCGGCGAGCAGTACGGCCGTCTCCGCGGCGATCATGGCGTGGCTGCCCCGGTCGTCGTCCCAGCCGGCCGACTCGGCCGCGAGCGCGACGAGCTCGGCCGTGGCGGCCTTGAGGTCCTCCCCCGTGTGCAGTGCACGGGCGCGGGTCAGTCGCAGCTGGGCCACGAGCCGGTCGTCCAGCTCTCCGGCGGCCACGTCCGGCTCGGCCAGCAGGGAGTCGAGCAGCGCGATGCAGTCCTCGACGCGGCCCAGGTCGAGACTGAGCTGGGCGGCGTTGCTGTAGGTGCAGTACGCGTCGGTCCGGTTGCCGTGCCGCAGGTCCAGCTCCGCCGCGCGCGTCAGGTGCCGCAGCGCCTCCTCGGGTCGGCCCAGGTGCATGCAGGCCTCGGCCAGGTCGGCGTGCAGGCGGGTGGTGCCGACCGCGTCGGCGGGCCGGTCGGCGGCCAGCCGCAGGCCCTCGGCCAGATCGGTGTACGCGGCCTGGGCGTCCTGGAGGACGAGCCGGATCCTGCCGCGCAGTCCGAGCGTGCGGGGCAGGTGCCAGGCGGGGCCGTGCGCCGTCAGCCGGTCCAGGAGGGCGTCGGTCTCGGTGACCGCCGCGGGCAGGTCGCCGGAGACGGCGTACGCGGTGGCCCGCAGCATGTGTGCGCCCGAGATCTGCCCGGCGATGTCGTGCCGGGCGGCGAACTCGCGGAGCAGGTCCGCCTCGGCGAAGACCGGCGCGGCGTGTTCCTGGCTGCGGGTCGTCTGCAGACGCAGGGCGAGCGCGGTCGCCCTCAGCCGCAGCAGGCGTGCCTCCTGGTGCGGGGTCAGGCCGGGTGTCTGCGCGTGCGTGCGGACCAGGGCCGCGTGGGCGTCGGTGAGGGCGGCGGCCTTCGCCTCCGGTCCGTCGGCGCCCTCCGCGAGGATCTCGGCGTTCGCGAGCAGGACGCGGGCCCGGGCGAGCGCGGCTTCGCCCGGCTCGCCGGCGTCGTCGTACAGGCCCGCGGCCTCGTCGTTCAGTGCGGCGGCGTCGGTGAACCGGTCCTTCTCGTGGGCCCGGTTCGCCTCTTCCGCCAGCAGGTCCGCGCGCAGCCGGCCGACCGGTCCCACGGCCGGGTCGTCGGGGTGGGTGTAGCCGCGGGCGGCGACGAGTGTGCGCAGCCGCGCCCAGCAGGCCCGCGCGTCGGGGTGGCCCTGCTCGTCCAGCGTCCGTGCGCGCAGGACGAGGTCGGCGAGCGTTTCGGGAACGGCGGGGGCCGGGCGGACGGCCGCCGGGGCGGCGGGGGCGGCCGGGGTCACGTCGTCGAGGCTGCGGGTGCGCAGGGTCAGCTCCAGGGTGTCCAGGAGCGGGACGCGGTCCAGACGGTCCCTGCGGCGGTCGGTGTGGGCCGTGGTTCCGTTGCGCGCGTCGAAGCGGGCGGCGAGGTCGTCGGCGCGGCTTCGCACCTCGGCGCGCAGGGCGGCGGCGGTCCAGGTGCGGCCCGCGTGACCGGCGGCGGGCAGCTCGCCGTGGCCGAGGAGTTCGACGCGCTGGAGGAGGACCTCCACGCCGGTGAGGAAGTCGAGCTGGTCGAGGGGCGAGTCGACCTCGTCGAACAGGTTCCGGTTCTCGGCGAGCAGCTCCAGGCCGCGGGCCTCGTTGCCGGTCAGCGCGCAGAACTCCAGGTGCCGTCCGACCTCCCCGGACATCGAGGGGTTGCGGCGGCAGCCGCGGTAGCCGGCGAGGTGCAGTTCGCGGGCCCGCTCGGCGTGCCCGGTGCGCAGCAGAGGCAGCAGCGCGTACGACAGGGAGCGGGCGGGCTCTTCCTGGCAGGACTCCTTGCCGGCCAGGACGGGCTCCCAGACGCGCAGGGCGTGCTCGTCGTCGCCGGCGGCCAGGTGGTGGCGGGCGCGTCGGCAGATCTCACAGGCCTCGCAGTCGCTGAGCCGGGTGCGGGTGCGGGCGGCCCACAACTCGTAGGCGAGGGCGGTGTCCTCACCGATGTGGACGGCGAGCTGGTACGCCTCCCCGTAGTAGGGCTGGAGGCCGAGGCCGGCCCGCTCGTAGCGGTCGCGCATCTCGGTCAGCCACTGGCGCAGGCTGGTCAGCGGTATCTCGGGCAGGGCGCGCAGGGCGTTGGACACCCACTTGAACCGCCAGAACAACAGATGGCGCAGGGACTCGTCGAAAACGTCGGGCTGCTCGTCGAAGAGGGTGAGCAGACGCGCGAAGACGACGGGCGACTTCCGGGGTTCGGAACCGTAGGTGTACGCCTCCTGGAGTTCGAGGAGGGTGCGGAAGAGCGGCAGGGGCTGCGCGAACTGCTCTGCGGCGTCGACGAGTTCCTCGGCGGTGACGGTGCGGGTGCGGCCGTAGGGACGCCGTTGGTTCTCCTGGAGCGCCCGGTACAGCTCGTCGGTGTTCTGGGGATGGGGTGCGGTGGGCATCGTCAGCTGTCCTTGCGGAGGGCGTGGGCGAGCAAGTCGAGGAAGGAGCGGTTGATGAGGCTCGATTCGGCGGGCCTGAGGGGGCGCCGGGAGAGCATCGCGGCCTGTCCGTACAGGGCTTCGGCGCTGGTGCGGGCCAGTTCGGGCTCGTCGATGGCGACGGCGGTGCGGACCAGCGGATTGAGCTGGTTGAGGATCAGCTGGGCCCGCGGTGCCTCGTGGCGCAGGGCGCCGAGGATGTCGCCCCACAGGCCGCCCTCCTGCTCACGGGCGAGCTGGGAGCGGGTGCGTTCGTGCCGGGCCTCGCGGCTGTCGATGAGCAGGGCCGGCGCGGAGACGGGCTGGAAGGTGCGCAGGGCGACGTCGCAGTCGAAGACGGCCAGGGCGTCACGGGCCTGCGCGAGATAGGCCGCGGCGGCGAGCTCCGTCTCCCGGTCGACGGGGTCGAGGTGGGCGGTCAGGGTCGCCGGGTCGAGGTCGGCGACGGTGGCCCCGGGCCTGATCTCGGGCAGCCGGTGGACCAGTTCACGGTCGTAGGTGTAGCCGCCGTTGACGACACCGAGCCCGGCGGCCGAGGCGATCGCGGCGACCTGACGGAACTCCTCCACGCTCGACGTCACCAGCACGGTGCGGTGGGTGCGGGCGAACTCGTCCAGGGTGCAGTGCCCGTCGGTGGTCTCGAACGGCAGCCAGGGCAGCAGCATCCGCAGGATCTCGTCGTCGTGCACGGCGAGGGACTTCACGGCCAGGTGGTGGGCCTGGAGGAAGCGGCCGAGCAGGTCCGGGTCGCCGGCCGCGGTCCGGGCGATCCAGTCGCGCAGCCGCTCGGCGAGGGCGTCGCGGACGGCGGCGAGGGTGGCGTCCTCGTAGAGGGACTCGCGGGACGCCGTGGGGCGCAGGCTCTCGGCGTCGACGACACAGCGGACGAAGAACGCCCAGTCGGGCAGGATCTCCTCGGCCTGCTCGGACAGCAGCATGCCCTTGACGTGCACACGGTGGCCGTGGTTGCGCCCGGCCGGCACCGTCTCGGGCAGGATGCAGGCGATGCCCTTCAGGCCCACGACGGGCAGGTCCAGCTCGATGGTGTCCAGCGGCTTGAAGCCGAAGACCTCCTCACCGTATGCGGTCAGGGCCCGGGAGCGGGACCCCGGCGTGGCATACGAACGCGCCCAGGGGGCGGGCTCGGGATTGACGGGCGTGCCGGGGCGCTCCGGGCCGCCCGTGCCGTCGTCGAAGGTGACCGGGTGGCGCAGCAGAGAGCCGAAGTGGCGGGCCAGTGCGTGCACTTGCGCCGGCCGGGTCCACTCCCCCGCGTCGGCGCGCGGCGTCAGGGTGACCGTGGTGCCGGGCCGGGGGCGGGCGGACGCGGGCAGGGTGCGGACGGTGTAGCTGCCGTCGCCGCGCCCGCGCCACTCCACGGCGGGTGCGTCGGGGGTGCGGGCGGAGCGGCTCAGGACCTGGATCTCGTCCGCGACCAGGAAGCAGGAGAGCAGGCCGATGCCGAACTGGCCGATGAAGTCGGCGCGTTGCTCGGCGACCTGCTCGGCGCGCTTGCTGCTGCGGCCGATCGTGGCGAGGAAGGTGTGCACGTCGGCCTCGGTGAGTCCGACGCCGTCGTCCTCGACACGTACCACCGAGCCGTCGGCGTACAGGCGCACGCCGAAAACGTCGGCGGGGGCGGCCGGTTCGAGGGCGTGCCGGGCGGTCAGCGCGTCCACCGCGTTCTGCATGAGTTCACGCAGGTAGACGCGGGGGCTGGAGTAGAGGTGGTGGGAGAGGAGGTCCACCAGGCCGCGGAGGTCGACCTGGAAGGTGCGGTCGGTGGCGGCCTGGTCGGTGGCGTGGTGACGCAACGGCATGGGGCAGTCCGGGGTGGAGGGAACGGCGGGGTGGGCGATGGTCCGCGGACCGGGCCGAGGACGGCCGGGGCGGGGCGGCCGGCGGCTCAGAAGGCCTTGCGGAAGCGCGCGTACACCTTCTGCGGGTCCGCCATGAAGGTCCACGGCCACTCGGTGAACACGCCTTCCAGCTCGCGGAAGACATTGGAGGCGGTGCTGCTGCCCGCCAGCGACAGGGCCATGGCGAAGATGTTGTAGTCACCCTGCCAGCCCAGGCGGCGCTCGTACGCGTGATGCAGGATGCTGCGCTCGGCCGCTTCCCTCAACTCGGTCCGGATCCGCGGGTGCTGCAGGCAGTCGCGGTGGTCGGACTCCACCCAGTCCTCGATGTGCGCCATGGCGACGGCGCAGCCGAGCCGGTGCCCGTCGGGCGCGCCGGCGAAGGCCTTCCTGGCGAACTCGAGGGCCTGGCCCGGCTCTCCGCCCCAGCGGGGCTGGAGGTGCGACACCCACTCCAGGTGGAGGTCCAGGTTCAGGGGATCACGCCGCAGGCCGGCTGCGAGCCGGGCCTCCTGGACGCTGTCGTCGAGGGACATGCCGCGTCCCGAGGTGAGCAGATGGCGCCACGGTGTGACCCAGTCGGGCCGCAGCTCGGCGGCCTCCAGCAGGTGCTCCTCGGCGATGCGCAACCGCTCGTAGAAGGTCTGCCACTGGTCGCGGCCGACGTCCACGGCACGGGCGGACGTACGCGCTTCCCAGCCCCAGGCGACGTGGCGCGCACCCGATATCAGCAGGGCGGTCGCCCGGAGTTCCTTGTCGTCCTCGTCCTCCTCGGCGGCCCGGACGATCCATTCCTCCAGACCGTCCACATCGGTCAGTTGCCCCAGGACAGCTTGTTCGCTGCCGAGGTCGAAGGGGGCGAGGGCGGCCTTGACCGCCGCCCAGTCACCGGCGTCGGCCGCTTCCACCAGGGCGAGTACCCGGGCGTCCCCGAGTGCGCGCAGTCGGTACGTCCCGTTCTTCTGCCTGCGCGAGACGGGCAGGGCGTGCGGATCCGCCGTCGGTCTCTCCCCGCCCCCACCGAACAGCTTGCCGAACATGCCGCGCCCTCCCCTGCTCCCGCGTGATCTTCCGGTGCAGCATAGGCGGACCCACCGACATGCTCTCCACCGGGTTTTCACGGGCGCTTCACGAGACGGGACGGTACAAGTCCGGCTCTCCCGCCCGGTCAGCGGCCATCGTGGCGGGGCCTGGAACGTCCCGGGCCGCTACGGCTGGGTCGGCTGCACGGGCACGGCGGCGCACATCGACCCGTCCACGGGAACGGTCGCCGTCCTCCTCACCCAGGTGGCGATGGAGAGCCCGACGCCCACACCGCTCATGCGGGACTTCTGGAGGAGCGCGGCAGGCGGCTGAAGCCGTTCGGCCGGAGGCCCTCGCCCGTTCGGGTCAGCTGTCGGGGATGCGCAGGGCCAGTACGGCGACGTCGTCGTCGTTGCCGGCGGGGCGGACACGGCGCAGGAGCTGGTCGGTGAACGAGGTGAGGGGCCGGTGGGCCAGTGCGGCGGCGTGCTGGCGCAGTCGGTCCAGTCCCTCGTCGAGGGTGCGGCGGGGCGCTTCGACGAGTCCGTCCGTGTACAGCACCAGGGTGGAACCGGGCGGGAGCTGCGCGGTGGCGTCCGGGCGCCGGGTGCCGGTCTGGGTGCCCAGCAGGATGCCGTGGCCGTCGGTGAGGTAGCGGGCCAGGCCGTCCCGGCTGATCAGCAGCGGCGGCGGGTGACCGGCGTTGGTCCAGGACAGCTGCCATCCGTCGTCGGCCGGTTCGATCCGGGCGAAGATCGTCGTGGCCATGGTGACGTCGGTGATGTGCTGGATCGCCTCGTCGAGCCGTTCGACGATCCGGCTGGGAGGCTCGTGCTGGGACCAGGCGTAGGCCCGGAGCATGTTGCGGACCTGCGCCATGCCGGCCGCCGCCTCCAGGTCGTGGCCGACGACGTCCCCGATGGCCAGCGCGGTGGACGCGTCGGACAGGGGGAAGGCGTCGTACCAGTCGCCGCCGACCTGGGAGGCGTCGGGTGCGGGCAGATAGCGGACGGTCATCTGCAGGCCGGAGACACCCGGCATCTGCGGCAGCAGATGGTTCTGCATGGTCTCGGCGACCTTGCGCTGGCGCTGGAAGAGGCGCGCGTTGTCCAGGGCGAGGCCGGCCCGGCGCGCGATGTCCTCGATCAGGGGGAGGTCGACGGGCGTGAAGGCCGCCGACTTCTCGTCGCGGCCCAGGGTCAGCGCTCCCAGGACGGCGCGGGTGGAGCGGATGGGCGCGATGGCCGCGGAGCGCATCCCGGTGACGTCGAACAGGCGGCGCTGCTCGACCGCGATGCCGGAGTCCGGTGCCCCCTGGTAGGTCTGCGGGCCGGCCAGGTTGGAGGCGACCCCGCGCAGGGCCCTGGACAGGGGCATCGGGGATTCCTCGGGGATCGGCGGCATCGGTCCCTGCAGATCCTCGTGGTGCGTGAGCTTCTCGCCGTCGGCGTGGACCACGAGGGTGCGCCACACCTCGTCGCGCTCGGTGATCAGGTCGACGACCACCCAGTCCGCGAGGCGCGGCAGGACCAGGGTCACCAGCCGGCGCAGCGCCTCGTCCACGTCGAGCGTGGAGGTGAGCTGCGTGGTGGTCTCGGCCAGCAGGGCGAGCCGTGCCAGCTCCGACAGCGGCCGCCCCCTCGGCTCCGGCTCCCGCTCCGGCTCGGCGGCCTGCGGGTGGCCGGGGGCGTGAAAGACGACGAGCGTGCCGTCGTCCCGGCCGTCGAGGTCGTACGGCGTGATCATCCAGGAGATGCGCAGCACGGTGCCGTCGCCGCGGGCGAAGTAGTCCTCGTCGGCCTGGGCGGTGCGCCCGGCGTGGAAGGCCTGCCGCATGGCGCACTGGGTTCTCGGCAGGGGCTGCCCCTGTGGGCCGCGGTGCAGCAGGTCGTGCGCGTCCTGCCCGATCAGGTCGGCGGCGGGTCGGCCCAGCAGCTGCTCGGCGTGGGCGTTCACGGCGATGATGCAGCCCTGCTCGTCCACGAGGTAGGCGCCGGCGCCGATGGCTTCCAGGGACGCGGTCGAGGCGACGGACGCTGTCGGCACGGACGACCCGTGAACGGACTCCGTGTGCTCCGGCCCCGTCATCGCGGCCTCCCTGCTGATCGGGCCGGCCTCCCGCTCGCCGGCGTCCCCTGCTTGCTTGCCTTCCCCGTATGCCCATACGAGAGAAGATTCCACGTGCCGGGGCCACGTCACTGCTGCGTGCGTCCCTTGCGGGCCTTTGACCTGCGGTCGTCGGGAAAACACGGCGTCCGGCGGGGACGAGCTCGCAAGCGCGTGTCCGCCGGGGCGGGGCAGCCCGGTGGACGCCTTCAGCTCAGGTCGAGGTCGGCGTGCAGCAGGCTGTGGTCCGAGTACGCGGTCGGATGCACGCGGTGCCTGAGCGGGACGACGCCTCGCAGGAACACGTAGTCGAACTTGCTCTGCCAGTCGGTCGTCGGCCCGCAGGCGCCGGTGGGCGACGGACGGCACTGCGGGTCGGCATCCGTGGCCAGCGCCCAGACGGCGGACAGTTCCGGGGCGTCCGGCACGGCGTTGAAGTCGCCGAGGACGATCGCGCGGTCGTGCCGGGCGACCTCCGACGCGAGCACGCGGGTCTGCTCCGCCCGGACCTCCTCCTGACGTCGCTGGGCGAGATGGGTGTTGAAGACCCGGACGGACCGGCCGTCGACGGTGGTGGTGACGGCCATGTACCCGCGGTCCTCGGAGCCGCCGTCGGGATACTCCACGGTGACCGGGTCCGTCATCGGCGCGGCCGACAGGAGCGCCTGGCCGAAGGCCCCGGGGCTCCACGGCGTCCCCCCGCACCGGCCCCACTTGCGCATCACCGACCCGTACTCGACGTGGTAGGCCAGCCCGTGCAGGTTCCGCAGATACTCCCGGATCCGCTCGACGTCACGCACGCACGCTTCCTGAAGGCCGACGACCTGGGGCGCGTACGCGGCGATCTCCGCGGCCTTGTCGACGTCGCTCGCCTCGCAGGGGTTGCAGATGTTCCACGTCATGACCCGGTTCGGCACGGCGTCCCTGGCCGCCACGGCGGGCTGCGCCCCGGCGAAGAGGGCACCGTCGGGTGCGCTGGGTCCGACGAGCACCACGCCGACCGCCAGCATGACGCCCGCGAGCAACCGCGCGCCCGTGCGCCTGTCGAGCACCATCGCCTCCTCAAGGTGGACACGTCCGGCCTCCGGCGCCTCCCCGCACGAGGTTATGGGACGGGATCGTCGGCAACCCAGGGGATGGGCGATCTCGTTGCCGACGTCACCGTTCACGCTCACTCGGTCCACGGCCCGCCGAAGAGGCGCCGGGGCGAAAGGCGCCGGGGCTCGCGCCGCGCTCCGTGCGGGACCGAAAGGCCCCCGCGGGGCTCGGCCCCCGCGCCTCCGTGCGGGAACGAAGGCGCCACGGCTCGCGCCGCGCACCGTGGTGCTGGCGCCTTCGGCGGTGAGGGACAAGGCTGTGCGTAGGGTGGCCGGACTGATGATCGACGCGGGCGGTGCGACATGGAGTGGCAGAAGTTCGCCGAGGAAATGGCCGTGCTGGCGCGGACCCTGCTGAAGCAGGAGTCCGTGCAGCAGACACTGGACGAGATCGTGGCGTCGGCCGTGAGGCTGGTGGACGGCTGTGACGCGGCGGGGATCCTCGCGGTGCGCAAGGGCCGTGCCGTCACGCTCTCCTCCTGCGGTGACATGGTCGAGGAGTCCGACCGTCGGCAGGGCGAGCTGGGCGAGGGGCCGTGCTTCGATCTCGCCCGCCGCTCCGACGACGAGCGCGTGTTCCGGATCGTGGACATGACCCGCCCCCAGCCGGACTGGCCCCGATACGCCGAGGCCGCCCGCGCTCTCGGCATCGGCAGCATGTCCGGGGTCCTGCTCTACACCCACGACGAGGACTTCGGCGCGCTCAATCTGTACGCCCGCCGCCCGGGCACCTTCACCGAGGACATCGCGACCGCCGGCTGGCTGCTGGCCTCGCACGCCGCCGTCGCCCTCGCGGACGCCCGCACCATCGACCAGCTCGAACACGCGCTGGAGACCCGGCACGCCATCGGCGAGGCCATGGGCATCCTCATGGAGCGCCACGGGATGAGCGACGAGGACGCCTTCGGCGTGCTGCGCAACATCTCCCAGCACCACAACATCAAGCTGCGCGACGTCGCGCAGCGGATCCGGGAGAAGCGCTCCGGCAAGCAGTCCTGAGCGCCCTGGACGAGCCCATCAGACATCCCATGTAGGAGAGCGAAGCGTCCCTCTCCTGGCCACCCCTGCACCCGGCGGCCGCCCCGACGGCCCCACATAGCGCCTGCTCATAAAGGTTTTGCCGCCCACGCTCTGGACAAGCAGGGAAACATCCTCGTTAATTCATCCCATGTCATCGGCGTTCGTCCCGCCGGGCGCACGAGCTGGGGTCAGTGGCTCCGACCCCTGCCGCCGCTCCTGAACCCCGCGCGACGGCCATGACGCCGGCCCGGCAGGCCGCCCTCGCCCCACCGGATCCGCGACCGCCATGTGCACCGCCGTGCCCGTGGCCCGTCGCGCCCGCTCACGGACAACGGAGTCTTCACCATGCCACTGCCCGACCGCCCCTTCGGCCGCAGAAACTTCCTCGCCGCGGCCGCTCTCGTGACCGGCACCACGGCCCTGCCCGGCCTGGTCCTCGCCCCGCGGGCCGCCGCCGCCGTACCGCCCCAGGTCACCCTCCCCGACCGCGGCATCTGGGACGACGCCACCTCGTCGACCTGGACCGACGGTTTCCTGAGCGGCAACGGCGAGTACGGCGCGGTCTACTACGGTGCGCCGACGCTCGAGAAGATGATCTTCAACCACCACCGGTTCGTCCTGCCCAACGGCAGCCGGGACGTCATGCCTCCCGTGATATCGGGCTACCTCGAGTCCGCCCGCGACAAGGCCCTGGCAGGCGACTACGCCGGTGCCTCCTCGACCTTCGCCCACGGGTGGAACCTGCGCTGGACGCAGACCTTCCACCCCGGCTACGAGCTGCAGCTGTCCACCCCGGGCATGACCACGGTCAACGACTTCGCCCGGATCACCGACTTCCGCACCGGCGAGGTCACCCACACCTGGACCGACCAGTACGGCACCTGGAAGCGACACGTCTTCGTCTCCCGCGCCGATCAGGTCATCGTCCACGAACTGCTGCCCGCCACCGGCCGCACCGTCGACACCACGATCAGCGTCAACACCGCCCTGGAAGGTGCGCCGACCAGCGTCACCTGCACCACCACCGCCACGAAGAGCGGCGCCGACGGCTACCTCAACCTGCGCGGCACCTATCCGTCCGGGGGCGCGTACGGCTACGAGGGAGTCACCCGGGTCGTCGTCACCGGCAGCAACGCATCGGTGACCGCGAGCGGGGCGACGCTCGTGGTCGCGAGAGCCACCAAGGTGCTGCTGCTGACCAAGCTCGGCCGGTACGAGACGGCCACCGGCTGGAACTCCCAGCCGCTGCAGACCGCGCTCGCGGCGCTCACCGCCGACTACGCCACCCTGCTCGGCCGCCACACCCCGAAGCACCAGGTGATGTACGACCGCTCCAGCCTCGACCTGAACGTCTCCACCGCCGACCGGCAGCTGTCCACCAGTGCCCTGATCGCACGCCAGAAGAGCAACTCCTCCACCATCGACCGCGCACTGCTGGAGCGCATGTACGACTCCGGCCGCTACCTGTTCGTCAGCTCCAGCGGCGTCCTGCCACCACGCCTGACGGGGATCTGGACCGGCACCTGGAACGGTTCCTGGGCCGACGACATCACCACCGACGCCAACATCAACCTGCAGGTCGCGGGCGCCAACATCCTCGATCTCGGCGACGCCATGCAGGGCTATTTCGATCTGGTCCTCGGCCAGTTGGCCCACTGGCGGGACAACGCGACCAACCTCTACGGCGCCCGCGGCTTCCTCGCCCCGTCCCGCACCGACGGGGAGTACGGGCACATGCTGCACTTCAACAGCGACAGCTTCCCCGGCGAGGCGTGGACCGGCGGTGCCGACTGGCTGCTCTACCCGCTGCTGGAGTACTACCAGGTCACCGGCGACGCCGACTTCCTGAAGAACAAGCTCGGTCCCGCCCTGATGGAGCTGGCCCTGTTCTACGAGGACTTCCTGACCCGTACCGACTCCAAGGGCAAGGCCGTCTTCGTCCCCTCCTTCTCCATGGAGAACACTCCGACCAGCACCGGCCAGTCGCTCTCCATCAACGCCACCGGCGACATCATGGCCGGCAAGCACGCCCTGCAGGCCGCCATCGACGCGGCAAACGAGCTCAACCTGGAGCAGGGCGGCGGCCAGGGCGTGGAGCGCTGGACCGCGCTGCTGGCCAAGCTGCCCGACTACACGATCAACGGCGACGGGGCGCTGGCCGAGTGGTCCTGGCCGGGCCTGACCGACCGCTACAACCACCGGCACGTCCACCACATGTACGGCGCCTGGCCACTGCACGAGATCAACCCCGAGGAGGAGCCCGACCTCGTCAAGTACGCCCGCAGGGCCCTGGACCTGCGCGGCGACGAGAACTACTCGGCCCACGGCAGCCTGCACCGGGCCCTGGCCCGCGCCCGCCTCAAGGACGCCCCGGGCGTCTACGCCAACCTGCTGAAGATCTACGGCAAGAACATGGTGTGGCGGTCCCTGATGACGTCCCACAACCCCAATCTGGACATCTACAACTGCGACGCCGCCAACGCCATACCGGGCGTGCTGGGCGAAGCCCTGGTCCACAGCCGCCCGGGCTTCCTGGAGATCCTCCCGGCCCTCCCGGACCAGCTGCCCTCCGGCACCATCAAGGGCGTACGGGGCCGCAACCGTGTCACCGTGCGGTCCCTGACCTGGGACACCGGCGCCCGTACCGCGACCGTCACGCTCGTCTCCGACATCGACCAGGACATCACCTTCGCGTGCCGGCGGGGCATGACCTCCGTCAGCACGCCGGCGACCGTGAAGACGTCCCCCCTGGGCAACCACGCCCGCGTCGTGTCGCTCACCGCCGGGACGGTCACCACGATCTCCGTCGGCCTGCTGACCGGTCCGTTCAAGCTGGTGAACCACAACAGCGGCAAGGTCATGGAGGTATCGGCCTCCTCCACCGACAACGGCGGCTCCGTCATCCAGTACGACTGGTCGGGCAGCCCCAACCAGCAGTGGAAGCTGCTGCCCGGCTACGACGGCTCGTTCCGGCTGTCCAACGTCAACAGCGGCAAGGTGCTGGACGACCCGGGGAGTTCCACCAGCGCCGGCACGGCCCTGGACCAGTGGTCGGACACCGACTCCGCCAACCAGTGGTGGAAGGTCGTGCCGGCGTCCACCAGCGGCTACTACCGCCTCGTCAACGTCAAGAGCGGGCTCTGCGCGGACGTGCAGGGCAACTCCACGGACAACCGCGCCAAGGTCATCCAGTGGCCCGCCACCAGCGGAGCGAACCAAGAGTGGCAGCTCGTGGGGCTGTGAGGGGTGTCACGGATCCATCCCACTATTGATGGGATGGATCTTCCGTGGTCGCTACACAGCGATCCTTCCCTAGATCACTTCACACGCTTTACCTGCAACTTTGCCCAAGCCTCTAGACGGCTCGACCCAACAGCATCTATAAACATCCCATCTCTTCACGAACGACACACAGGTGTCGTCTCGGCGTAACAACTCCCGCTACGGGACCAGCGCGAGGAATCCAACGATGAGACTCAGATCCGCTCTCTGCTCGGCCGCTTCCGTCGTCTGCGCACTGACGCTGCTCAGCGCCTGCGGCGGCGGCTCCACCACCGCCGCGTCGTCGAGCGGCAAGCCGCTCGTGGGTGTCGACTACCCCCGCTCCGACACCGACTTCTGGAACTCGTACATCAAGTACACGCCCCAGTTCGCCAAGGAGCTGGGCCTGGACCTGAAGACCACCAACTCGCAGAACGACGTCGCCAAGCTGACCGCGAACGCGCAGACCTTCATGAGCCAGGGGGTCAAGGGCGTCGCGATGGCCCCGCAGGACACCGCCGCCATCGCGCCGACCCTGGCGCAGATGGAGGCCAAGAAGATCCCCGTCGTCACCGTGGACACCCGCCCCGACAGCGGCAAGGTCTACATGGTCGTCCGCGCCGACAACCGCGCCTACGGCGAGAAGGCCTGCCAGTTCCTCGGCACCAAGCTGGGCGGCAAGGGCAAGGTCGTCATGCTCCAGGGCGGCCTCGACTCGATCAACGGCCGTGACCGCACCGAGGCGTTCAACGACTGCATGAAGAAGAACTACCCCGGGATCAAGGTCTTCGGCGAGGCCACCAACTGGGACGGAGCGATAGCGGCCCAGAAGCTCCAGACCGACCTGACCGCCAACCCGGACATCAAGGGCGTCTACATGCAGTCCAGCTTCGCCCTGTCCGGCACGCTCCAGGTGCTCAAGCAGCGCGGTCTGCTGGTCGACCCGAAGAACAAGAAGCACGTGTTCGTGGTCTCCAACGACGGCATCCCCGAGGAGCTCAAGTCCATCGCCGCGGGCAAGATCGACGCCACCGTCTCCCAGCCGGCCGACCTCTACGCCAAGTACGCCCTGTACTACCTGAAGGCCGCGATCGACGGGAAGAAGTTCAAGCCCGGCAAGACCGACCACGACAGCACCATCATCCAGGTCCGTCCCGGCCTGCTGGAGGACCAGCTCTCCGCCCCGCTGGTCACGGCGGACGGCGGTACCTATGGCGGCGTCGCCAGCGTCAAGAGCGACGACAAGGCCCTCTGGGGCAACAACCTCGGCTGACATTCCCCCGGCACAGCGACGGCTGACGAGAACTAGGCGGTTGAGATGAAGGACGGGGAGCGAACAGCGAACCCCGTGCCCGTCCCGGCGGACCATGGGCGGGCCTCCACGGGCCTGCCCATCGTCGAGGCGACGGGCATAGTCAAACGATTCGGTCCGACGGTGGCCCTGAACGGCGCCCGGATCACCATCAGAGCCGGCGAGACCCACGCGCTCGTCGGACGCAACGGGGCGGGCAAGTCGACCCTGGTGTCCGTCCTCACGGGTCTGCAGTCGCCGGACGAGGGCAAGGTCACCTTCGGCGGCAGCCCCGCACCGCGACTCGCGGACCGCGACGCCTGGCGGCAGCGCGTGGCCTGCGTCTACCAGAAGTCCACGATCATCCCCACGCTGACCGTCGCGGAGAACCTCTTCCTGAACCGGCACGACCACGGACGCAACCGGCTGATCAGCTGGACGGGCGTGCGCCGCCGGGCGCAGGAACTGCTGTCGACCTGGTCGGTGGACGTCGACCCGCAGACCCCGGCCGGCGACCTGAACGTGGAGCAGCGGCAGTTCGTGGAGATCGCCCGGGCGCTGTCCTTCGGGGCCCGGTTCATCATCCTCGACGAACCCACCGCGCAACTCGACGGGGCGGCGATCAACCGGCTCTTCGACCGCATCCGCGACCTGCAACGCCAGGGCGTGACCTTCCTGTTCATCAGTCACCACCTGCAAGAGGTCTACGAGATCTGCGACATGGTCACGGTGTTCCGCGACGCCCGGCACATCGTGACCGCCCCGGTCGCCGGTCTCCCCCGCACCGAGCTCGTCGCCGCGATGACCGGCGAGGCGGCGGCGGACCGGCGGCAGGAACGCCCCAGCAGCCTGAACCGCACCGCACCGCCCGCGCTGTCCGTGCGGGCGCTGGGCAGTGACAACGACTACGGTGACGTGTCGTTCCGGGTGGGCGCCGGGGAGATCGTCGGACTCGCGGGGGCCGCCGCCAGCGGTCGTACCGAGGTCGCCGAGACCGTCGTGGGTCTGCGGGCCGCCACGACCGGCAACATCGAGATCGCCGGGCGCCGGCCCCGGCCGGGCAGCGTGCCGGCCGCCCTCGCGGCCGGTGCCGGGTTCGTCCCGCAGGACCGGCACCACCAGGGCTTCGTGCCCGACATGTCGATCGCGGACAACGCCACGCTGTCCGTGCCCCAGCGGCTCGGCTCCAACGGGTTCCTGAACCGCGGCCGGCGGGACCGGCTCGCCGAGGACATGATCCAGAACCTGGCGATCAAGACACCCGGCCCTGAGCTGCCCGTCTCCGGACTCTCCGGAGGCAACCAGCAGAAGGTCGTCATGGCCCGTGCCCTGGCCGACGACCCCCGGCTGCTGGTCCTGATCAACCCGACCGCGGGCGTGGACGTGCGGTCGAAGGAATTCCTCCTCGGCAAGGTCGAGGAGACCGCGGAGAGCGGCACCGGAGTGCTCATCGCCTCCGACGAGCTCGACGACCTGCGCATGTGCGACCGCGTCCTGGTGATGTTCCAGGGCCGTGTGACGAACGAGATCGCCCGAGGCTGGCACGACCACGACCTCGTCGCCGCGATGGAAGGAATGGACCTCAATGCCTGAAACCGTCGTCGCCGACGCGTCCGTCACCACGACGGACGCGCACCGCGCGAAGCGGACCGCGCTGCTCGGCGGCCGGATCCCGCTGGCCCGGCTGCGCGACCTCGCCCTCGTTCCCGCGATCGTGGCCATCGCGATCGTCGGCCAGATCGTCAACCCGGTCTTCCTGCAGGCCGACAACCTCATCAACGTCCTGCAGACCATGTCCGAGATGGCGCTGCTGGTCCTCGCGCAGACGATGATCCTTATCGTCAAGAAGATGGACCTGTCCCTGGAGTCGACGATGGGTCTCGCGCCCGGCGTGGCCGCCTGGCTCGTGGTGCCGGCCGGAGCCGGACACGGGCTCGGGCTCATACCCGGTGGCCTGTCGATCCCCGTGACCCTGGCCGTGGGTCTGCTGATCGGCGTCATCAACTCCGTGCTGATCATCCGCTTCGGCCTCAACGGCTTCATCGTCACGCTCGGCATGCTGATCGTGCTGCGCGGCATCCTCACCGGCATCTCCGGCGGCCAGACGTTCTTCCAGCTGCCGTCGTCGATGCTCTACCTGGGCACCGCCCAGTGGTTCGGCATGCCGGCCTCGATCTGGATCTGCCTGGCCCTGTTCGCCGTCGCGATCGTCGTCCTCGGCTGGACCAGCTTCGGCCGTTCGCTCTACGCCATCGGCGGCAACGTCGACGCGGCGAAGGCGGCCGGCATCCGCACCGACCGGGTGCTGTGGATCGTCATCGTCACCGGCAGCCTGCTCGCCGCCCTGGCGGGGCTGATGCTCTCCGGACGGCTGGCCTCCGTCGCCTCCGCCCAGGGCAACGGCTACATCTTCACCGTGTTCGCCGCGGCCGTCATCGGCGGCATCAGCCTCAACGGCGGCAAGGGCACCGTGTTCGGCGCCTTCAGCGGCATCCTGCTGCTCTTCATGATCCAGAACGTGCTCACCCTGGCCGGTGTCCCCGCCCAGTGGATCGGCGCCCTCAACGGCCTGATCATCCTGGTCGCCCTGACCATCTCCCGGATCACGGGCGGCAAGGTCCAGGAGTGAACCGGGCGGCCTTCGCCGCCGGACACCGATCACCGCCTCACCCTTCCCGCCGCAGGGGGGCCATGCGCCCCGCCCGCCCCCACAGGAGTTGCCGCCATGTCCTCGCCCGTGCCCGCTACCGCCCGCATCATCGCCCTGGACGTCCTCGACGTCCGCTTCCCCACCTCCGAGCATCTCGACGGCTCGGACGCGATGAACCCCGAGCCCGACTACTCGGCCGCCTACGTGGTCCTGCGCACCGACGCCGGCGACGGGCTGGAGGGCCACGCGCTGGCCTTCACCACCGGACGGGGCAACGACGCGCAGGCCGCCGCCATCGCCACCCTCGCCCCGCACGTCGTCGGACGGTCGGTCGAGGAGGTCTGCGGCGACCTCGGTGCCTTTTCCCGCTCCCTCGTCCACGACCCCCAACTGCGCTGGCTGGGGCCGGAGAAGGGAGCCATCCACATGGCGACGGGCGCCGTCGTCAACGCCGCCTGGGACCTCGCGGCCAAGCGCGCCGGCAAGCCCGTCTGGCGCCTCCTCGGGGAGATGTCCCCCGAGGAGCTCGTCGCACAGGTGGACTTCCGCTGGCTGTCCGACGCGCTCACCCCCGAGGAGGCCCTGGAGATCCTGCGCCGCGCCGAGCCGGGCCGCGAGCGGCGCATCGGCCTGCTGATCGACGGCGGCTACCCCGCGTACACGACCACTCCGGGCTGGCTCGGCTACTCCGACGAGAAGCTGGCCCGGCTCTCCCGGGAGGCCGTCGCCGACGGCTTCACCCAGATCAAGCTGAAGGTGGGGGCGTCGCTGGAGGACGACATCCGGCGCATGCGTGTCGCCCGCGAGGCCGTCGGCCCGGACATCCGCGTCGCGGTCGACGCCAACCAGAGATGGGACGTCCAGCCCGCCATCGACTGGATGCGCGAGCTGGCCCCCTTCGACCCGTACTGGATCGAGGAGCCCACCTCCCCCGACGACATCCTCGGCCACGCGGCCGTCCGCAAGGGGCTCAGCCCGATCAAGGTCGCCACCGGCGAGCACATCGCCAACCGGGTCGTCTTCAAGCAGCTGTTGCAGGCCGGCGCGGTGGACATCGTGCAGATCGACTCGGCGCGCGTCGGCGGGGTCAACGAGAACATCGCGATCCTGCTGCTCGCCGCGAAGTTCGGCGTGCCGGTCTGCCCGCACGCCGGTGGAGTGGGCCTGTGCGAGATGGTGCAGCACCTGTCCATGTTCGACTACGTCGCCGTCTCCGGCACCACCGAGGACCGCGTCATCGAGTACGTCGACCACCTGCACGAGCACTTCGTCGACCCGGTGCGCGTCGTCGACGGCCACTACCTCGCACCGGCCCTGCCCGGGCTGAGCGCGCAGATGCACCCGGAGTCCCTCAAGGAGTACTCGTACCCCGACGGCCCGGTCTGGTCCTCCCGTGTCTGAGTTCGCGCCCCTGGTCGACTCCCACCACCACGTGTGGGACCTGGAGCGGCGTGCGCAGCCCTGGCTGGACGAGCCCGGCCTCGAACCGATCCGCCGCACCTACGGCGTCGAGGACCTGCGGCGGGAGGCGATCCGGCCGATCGCGGGCCGGTGGCTGGCGCGGACCGTGCTCGTCCAGTGCGTCGCGTCGCTGCCGGAGACGGCGGAACTGCTCCTGCTCGCCGACAAGGACCCGCTGGTCGGCGCGGTCGTCGGCTGGGCGGATCTCGCCGGGGCCGACGTCGGGGACATGCTCGACGTGCTCCTCGCCGGTACCGGGGGCAGGAACCTCCGGGCCGTGCGGCACGTGGTGCAGGCGGAGCCCGATCCGGAGTGGTTGCAGCAGCCGGTCGTCGAACGGGGCCTGCGCGCCGTCCAGGACCGGGGCCTCGGCTACGACGTGCTCATCCGCAGTCATCAGTTCCCGCAGGCCATTCGCCTCGCCCAGCGCTTCCCCGAGCTTCCCCTGGTCCTGGACCACGCGGGGAAGCCCCCCATCGGCCCGCACGCGCACCGCGACACCCTGCCCGACTGGCAGCGGCGGGTACGTGTGCTGGCCGGCTTCCCGCAGGTGCGGTGCAAGGTCTCCGGGCTGATCACCGAGGCCGACCACCGCGAGTGGACCATCGCCGACATCCGGCCGGTGTGGGACACCCTGCTGGCCGCCTTCGGCCCCTACCGGCTCATGTTCGGCTCCGACTGGCCCGTCTGCGTCCTGGCCGGCGGCTGGGCCCGCTGGGCGGCCACCGTCGAGGAGCTGCTGCACGGTTTCTCGGAGCACGAGAAGCAGGCGCTGCTGTGCGACACGGCGGCCGGCTTCTACCGGCTGTACGAGACACAGGAAGAGGCGTCTGCATGCTGCTGACCGAACTGCTCCACCCCGGCATCCTCGAAGCGCTCGCGGGAGCCGGGCACGGGGCCCGCGTCCTGCTCGCGGACGGCCACTACCCCGCCAGCACCGCCGTCGGGGAACGCGCGAGGATCGTCCACCTCAACCTCTCACCCGGCGTGCTCGACGTCAGCACCGTCCTCGACGTCCTGCTGCGGGCTCTGCCCGTCGAAACGGCTCACGTCATGGTGCCGCCGGAGGGGGAGCCGGAACCGCCTGCCATCGCCGAGTACCGCTCCCGGCTCGCGCCCGTCCCCGTCGAGACGCTCGGCCGCTTCGAGTTCTACGACGCCGCCCGCTCACCCGACCTCGCCCTGGCCGTCGTCACCGCCGACATCCGTACCTACGCCAACCTGCTGCTGACCATCGGCGTCCGCGCTGAAAGGACCCTGACCCCGCGATGACTCTCGCCGTTCGCTATCTCGCCGCCCGAACTCTCGACACCGCACCCGCCGAAAGCGCCGAACCCGGCCCGGGTGAGGTGCAGGTGGCCCCCGCCTACGTCGGTATCTGCGGCACCGACCTGCACATCTTCCACGGTGACATGGACGCCCGTGTCGCGACGCCCGCCGTGCTCGGGCACGAGATGTCCGGCCGCGTCGTGGCGGTGGGGGCGGGTGTCGAGGGCTGGCGCCCCGGGGACGCGGTGACCGTGATGCCGCTGCGCTGGGACGACAGCTGCCCGGCCTGCCGCTCCGGTCACCGGCACATCTGCCAGCACCTGGACTTCATCGGCATCGACTCCCCGGGGGCGATGCAGCAGCGCTGGACCGTACCCGCCACCACCCTCGTCCGCCTGCCCCACTCGATGCCCCTGGACCAGGCCGCGCTCGTCGAGCCCACCGCGGTCGCCGTGCACGACGTCGGCCGGGCCGGTGTGCGCCACGGCGAGAAGGTCGTCGTGGTAGGTGGTGGTCCGGTCGGCATCCTCATCGCCCTGGTCGCCCGGGCCGCCGGCGCCGAGGTGCGGGTGGTGGAACTCAGCGCACACCGGCGGCTGCTCGCCGAGGAACTGGGCCTGGCCACCTGGGACCCGGCCGCAGCCGACGTACCCTCGCTGGTCGGCGAGTGGACCGGCGACGCGGGCGCCGACGTGGCCTTCGAGGTGTCCGGTGCCGCCGGCGGCGTCGACACGGCCGTCGAGGTCCTCGGAGTGCGCGGGCGGCTGTGCCTGGTCGCCATCCACCCCAGGCCCCGCGAGATCAACCTGCACCGCTTCTTCTGGCGCGAACTCACCCTCGTCGGGGCCCGGTTGTACGACCGCTCCGACTTCGAGAAGGCGGTCGCCCTGGTCGCAGACGGCACCGTCGCCGCCCACCGCCTCATCAGCAAGGTCGTCCCGCTCACCCAGGCACCGGCCGCCTTCGAGGCCCTGGAGGGTGGCGGTGACGTGATGAAGATCCTCGTCGACTGCACCACCGACTCCGAGGGAGCCGCCGCGTGAACGCCTTCGACCTCACCGGAAAGCTCGCCGTCGTCACCGGCGCCAGTCGTGGCATCGGCCGCGCCATGGCCCGGGGCCTCGCCGAGGCCGGCGCCGACATCGTCGGCGTCAGCGCGTCACTGGAGGCGGGCAGCGACGTCGAGAAGGACGTCACCGCCGCGGGCCGCACCTTCGAGGCGATCCGCACCGACTTCGCCGACCCCGAGGCCGTACGGGCACTCGGCGCGGACCTCGCCGGGCGCGAGCGCCCGGTGGACATCCTCGTCAACAACGCCGGCACCATCCGCCGTACGCCCGCCGCGCAGCACTCCGACGCGGACTGGGAGCTGGTGCTCCAGGTCAATCTCAGCGCGCAGTTCGCGCTCACCCGCGCGGTCGGGGCGGGCATGGTCGCCCGCGGGCACGGCAAGGTCATCTTCACGGCTTCGCTGCTGAGCTACCAGGGCGGCATCACCGTGCCCGGCTACACCGCCGCCAAGCACGGGATCGCCGGCCTGACCAAGGCGCTGGCCAACGAGTGGGCCCCGCACGGCGTCAACGTCAACGCCATCGCGCCCGGCTACATCGCCACCGACAACACCCAGGCGCTCCAGGACGACCCGGCGCGCAGCAAGGCCATCCTGGAGCGGATTCCGGCCGGCCGCTGGGGCTCTGCCGACGATCTCGCCGGTGCGACCGTCTTCCTCGCGTCGGGTGCGGCCGACTACATCCACGGCACCACCCTGCCCGTCGACGGCGGATGGCTCGGCCGATGAGCGCGACGAGCGGCACCGGCCTGACGGCCGTCCTCGCGGGGGCGCGTCTCCTGCCGGTGCTGACCGTGCCGTCCGTGGCGAGTGCCGGCCCGCTGGCCGACGCGCTCGCGGCCGGCGGCGCCCGGTGCGCCGAGGTCACCTTCCGCACGCCCGATGCCGAGCAGGTCCTCAAGGCGATGGCGGCCCACGGGGGCCTGACCGTCGGCGCCGGCACCGTCCTCACGGCCGAGCAGGCGGAACGGGCCGTGGCGGCCGGAGCCCGGTTCCTCGTCTCCCCCGGTTTCGACGCGGAGGTCGTCGACCGGGGGCGGGAGTTGGGGGTTCCGGTCGTGCCCGGCATCGCGACCGCGACCGAGTTGATGCGCGCGCTGACGGCGGGCCTGGACACGGTCAAGCTGTTCCCCGCCGAGCCGCTCGGCGGAACCCGGATGCTCCGGGCACTGGCGGCGCCCTTCCCGCAGGCCCGTTTCGTGCCCACCGGCGGCATCGGCCCGGACCAGATGCCCGGCTACCTCTCCCACCCGGCGGTCCTCGCCGTGGGCGGCAGCTGGATGGTCGCCTCCGGCCACCTGGAGCGCGGCGCGTACGCGGAGATCCGCCGGCTGACCGCCGAGGCCGTGGAGAGGAGTGCGCCGTGACCGAGGTGATCGCCCTGGGCGAGGTGATGCTGCGCTTCGACCCGGGCGAGGGACGGATCCGCACCTCCCGCTCCTTCCAGGTGTGGGAGGGGGGCGGTGAGTACAACGTGGTACGGGGTCTGCGCCGCTGTTTCGGACTGCGCACCGCGGTCGTCACCGCCCTCGCCGACAACGCCGTGGGCCGGCTGGTGGAGGACCTGGTCCTGCAGGGCGGCGTCGACACCTCGCTGATCCGCTGGGTCCCCGACGACGGCATCGGCCGCAGCGCCCGCAACGGCCTGAACTTCGTGGAACGCGGCTACGGCATCCGCGGCGCTCTCGGCGTCAGCGACCGGGCGAACACGGCCGTGTCGCAGCTGCGGAAGGGGGACGTCGACTGGGATGCCGTCTTCTCCGGCACGGTGCGCTGGTTCCACACCGGCGGCGTCTTCGCCGGCCTGTCGGACACCACCCTGGATGTGGCCGACGAGGCGATGGCAGCCGCTCGCCGTCATGGCGTCACCGTCTCCTACGACCCCAACTACCGCCCCAGCCTCTGGGCCGGCCGTGGCGGTGCCGACGGCGCCCGGGAGGCGGACCTGCGCCTCGCCCGGCATGCCGACGTGGTCGTGGGTGCCCTGGGTCTCGCGGGCAGCCGTCCGGGCGCCTGCCGCCTCACGGCCGACGAGGTTCCCGACGCGCTCGCCGAGGTCGCCGGTCTGCTGCCCGGGGTGAGCGTGCTGGCCACGACGTTGCGCGAGGTGCCGTCCGCCGGCGTCAACGACTGGTCCGCGGTCGCCTGGTCACGCGGGGCCGGCCTCGTCGCCGGTCCGCGGATGCCCGGACTGCACGTCCTGGACCGCATCGGCTCGGGCGACGGCTTCGCCGCGGGACTCGTCTACGGCCTGCTCACCGGTGCGGGCCTGGAACAGGCCGTCGCCTACGGCACCGCCCACGGCGCCCTCGTCATGACCACCCCGGGGGACGTCTCCATGGCCACCCTCGCCGAGGTGGAAGCGCTCGTCGCGGGCGGCTCGGCCCACGTCAGACGCTGACCGCACGCACCTGTCATCCCGAGGAGAACGTCTTGCGCCGCCGAACGATCCGCAACACCCGTGTCGAACTCACCGAGCTCGGCTTCGGAGCCTCCGTGATCGGCAACCTCTACCGCCTCACCTCCCACGAGGAGGCGTCGGCCGCGGTCGACGCCGCCTGGGACTGCGGAATCCGCTACTTCGACACGGCCCCCCACTACGGTCTCGGCCTGTCCGAACGCCGCCTCGGCACCGCTCTGCGCGCGAGACGCCGCAGCGAGTACGTCGTCTCCTCCAAGGTGGGCCGTCTGCTCGTCCCCAACGAGAACCCCCGTGGGGTCGACAGCGAGGGCTTCGTCGTCCGCGACGACGTGCGCCGCGAGTGGGACTTCAGCCGGGACGGGGTACTGCGCTCCATCGAGGCCACGCTGGAGCGCACCGGCCTGGACCACCTGGACGTCGTGTACCTCCATGACCCCGACGACCACTGGCGGCAGGCCGCCGGCGAGGCCATGCCCGCCCTCGCCGAGCTGCGCGACCAGGGCGTCGTCGGTGCGATCGGCGCCGGTATGAACCAGTCCGCCATGCTCGCCCGGTTCCTGCGCGAGACCGCCGCCGACGTCGTCATGCTCGCCGGCCGCTACACCCTGCTCGACCAGGGCGCCCTCGACGACGTCCTGCCCGCCGCGCAGGAGACCGGCAAGAGCGTCGTCGCCGTCGGTGTCTTCAACTCGGGCCTGCTCTCCCGCGACCGTCCCGCCGCCGGCATGAAGTACGACTACCAGGACGCCCCGCCCGACCTCGTACGGCGTGCCCTGGCCATCGCGGAGATCTGCGAGGCCCACGGCACGAACCTGCCCGCCGCGGCCATCGCCTTCCCCCACACGCACCCCCACGTCGTCAACGTCACCCTCGGCATGCGCAACGCCGACCAGGTCACCCGCAACGCGCAGCTCCACCACCGGAGCATTCCCGCCGGCCTCTGGAGCGACCTCCTCGACCAGGGACTGATCCGGCCCGACGTGCCCCTCCGGCGGGTCCCGGACAGTGACGGCATCTCCGAGAGGAGCACCCCGTGTCCCTGACCGACAGGGCGATCGCGCAGATCCGCGAGCTCATCGCCTCCGGCGCGCTCCCGCCCGGCTCGAAGCTGCCTCCCGAGCAGGAACTGGCGGCCCAGCTCGGCCTGTCCCGCAACCTGGCCCGGGAGGCGGTCAAGGCGCTGGCCGTGGCCCGCGTCCTGGAGGTCAGACGGGGAGACGGCACCTACGTCACCAGTCTCCAGCCGGGGCTGCTGCTCGAAGGGCTCGGCGGCGCGGTGGAGCTCCTCCAGGTGGACCCGCGCGTCGTACTGGACCTCATGGAGGTACGTCGCCTGCTGGAACCCGTCGTCACCGCGCTGGCCGTCGCCCGGATCTCGGACGACGGCCTGGCCGAGGTGAAGGGACATCTGGACGCGATGCGGGAAGCGAGCGGGGTCGAGCAGCTGAACGCCCATGACGCCGCCTTCCACCGGGCCATCGCGAACGTCACCGGCAACGAAACCCTCATCACCCTCCTCGAGGGCATCTCGGGCCGCACCCTGCGCGCCCGCATCTGGCGCGGCCTGGTCGACAGCCGGTCCTACGGACGCACCCTCACGGAGCACGAGGCGATCTACGCCGCCCTGGCCGCCCGGGATGCGGCGCTGGGCCACGCGGCGGCACTGCTGCACGTCAGCAACACCGAGCAGTGGCTGCGGGAGCACCTGGAGAACGCGAGCGGCTCGTCCGGGAGCGGCCCGGCAGCCGGGCTCGCCTCCTGACCGGGGCCGCCCACGCCGGGTGCGGACCGTCAGGGGGTTCCGGGCGAGCGGGCCCGACGCGACGCCCCCGCTCCGGATACGTCCAGGGATCTTCGGCCGGTCGTGCCGGTATCATCGGCGTCACATTTGACGGCCCTCCTGCCCGACTCGCGGAAGGGGCCCTGAGGAGCGGCGCTCACGGAGGGAGCTCAGGTTGTCCCTGACGGACAAGGCCATAGAGCAGATCCGTGAGCTCATTCGCTCGGGGGCGCTTCCCCCGGGCGCGAAACTGCCCCCGGAGCCGGAGCTGGCGGCGCAGCTGGGGCTCTCACGCAACCTCGCCCGCGAGGCGGTCAAGGCTCTGTCCGTCGCCCGGGTGCTGGAGGTCCGGCGCGGAGACGGCACGTACGTGACCAGTCTCCAGCCGAGCCTGCTGTTGGAGGGCCTGGGCGGCGCGGTGGAGCTCCTCCAGAGCGACAAGGGCGCACTGCAGGACCTGATGGAGGTGCGGCGGCTGCTCGAACCGCTCGCCACCGGGCTCGCCGCCGACCGGATCACGGACGAGCAACTGGCCGAGGTGGAGCGGCACTTGATCGCGATGCGCGAGGCGCGCGACGATGTCGAGCAGCTCAACGCGCACGACGCCGCCTTTCATCGGGCGGTCGTCGCGGCCACCGGCAACGAAACCCTGCTCACCCTGCTCGAAGGCATCTCCGGCCGCACCCTGCGCGCTCGCATCTGGCGCGGGCAGGTCGACGACCGGTCGTCCGAGCGGACCCTGGCGGAACACCAGGCGATCTTCGACGCCCTGTGCACCCGGGACCCGGCCCTCAGCCAGGCCGCCGCCCTGCTGCACGTCAGCAACACCGAGCACTGGCTCCGCCGGCACCTGCAGTCCCTGGATCTTCAGGCCTGACGCCTCTTCGGGAGCGGGAACCGGCCGCCGCAGGCCGGGTTCGGCCACACCTCGCGGGAAGTATGTGCCGCGCATTGACGGTTGCCGCGAGCTTCCTATCATCCCAACCATCGAAACCCCGTGCATCGTTCGAGGTATCGGACAGCCCTGAGAACCGGGGCCGCCCGAAGTGCCCGAGGGCGCGGCCTCGCCCACCCGCATTTGTCATGCGCACGCCCATCTTCAACTCGAAGGAGTGATGTGATGCCGGCACGCAAGTCACCCAGGTTGTGGTCCGTGGTCGCCGCGGCGTTCCTCGCCCTGGCCACGGCCACCAGCGCCACGGCACTGCACGACGGCACGGACGGGCAGCGCACCGCGCCCGCCGGAGCCGCGGCCCCGGCGGCGACGGCCGGGTGCGGCAAGGCCCCCGGGCTCAACAGCGGCACCCACACCCTGCAGATCAACGGCAAGAACCGCAGCTACATCCTGAGGGTGCCGGACAACTACGACCGCAACCGCTCCTACCGGATGGTCTTCGGCTTCCACTGGCTGGGCGGCACCGCCACCGACGTGGCCACGGGTCGCACCGTCCAGAACGGCACGTGGGCCTACTACGGACTGCAGCGGCTCGCGAACAACAGCGCCATCTTCATCGCACCCCAGGGCCTGAACAACGGCTGGGCCAACTCCGGCGGCGAGGACCTGGCCTTCGTCGACGCCATGATCCGCCAGATCGACGACGCGCTGTGCGTGGACACCACCCGGCGCTTCTCCGTCGGCTTCAGCTACGGCGGCGCCATGACCTACTCCCTGGCCTGCTCCCGGGCGACGGTCTTCCGCGCGGTCGCCGTGCAGTCCGGCGGGCAGCTCAGCGGTTGCAGCGGCGGCTCCCAGCCCGTCGCGTACCTCGGCATCCACGGCATCCGGGACTCCGTGCTCGGGGTGTCCGGCGGACGTTCGCTGCGTGACCGGTTCGTCCGCAACAACGGGTGCACGGCGCAGAACGCGCCCGAACCCGCGCAGGGCAGCAGGGCGCATCGCGTCACCCAGTACGCGGGGTGCTCCTCCGGACGCCCGGTCGTGTGGGCCGCGTTCGACGAGGGCCACATCGCCGCGCCACAGGACGGGGCCGCCGGTGACAGCGGCTCCAGGACCTGGGTGCCGGGCGAGATCTGGAACTTCTTCACGCGGTTCTGAGACCTCCGCCCCGGCACCGGGCCGGCGGGAGCGTCACGCCGGCGTGGCCGCGGCTCGTTCGCTCCGGGAACGGGCCGCGGTGGCGCGCCAGGTCATGTCCACGACTGCGCCGCCCCCGAGTCCAGCCGGATGAGCACGGCGGTGTTCCCGCGTGGCAGCGAGACGGTGAGCCGACCCGCGTGCGCATCCCACTCCACGACGGCTTCGGACGCAGGGGGATACAGCACCGTGGGCTCGACCCGGGCACCGCGCAGGTGGGGAATCGCGAGAGCGCGGCCGGTGTCGCCGGACCCGTCGCGGTCCGGGCCTCCCGGGGCTGATGCGGCTCCGCCGTCGTCCGGTTCCCTCCTGCAGACGGAGAGCAACGTGGCCCCTTCGCCCCGAAGTCCGTGAACGACCCACTCGTCCTCCCAGCCGGGAAGGCCCAGGGGCCAGAACGGCCTCGCCCCGCCCAGCTCCGGCCGGAGCTCCTTGTACACGGAGATCGCCGAGCGGACCATGCCGGACTGCTCGGGGCTCATCCGGTCGAGGAAGCCGGAGAGGTGGACGCGGCCCAGCAGGGCCCCGGTGAGGGTGAGGGCGATCTCGTCGAGGGTGTGGTCCGGCTGGGGGTAGGCCCACACCGCGGCCTGCTCCGGTGTCACGGCGGTGGCGGCCGCGGCGGCGATGGGCGGATAGCGCAGGAGGTCCTGCTGGTCGCTGGTGGACTGCAGTTGGGCCACGGCCAACTGCGCGTAGTCCATGCGCAGGCCGCCCGATCCGCAGTTCTCCAGGACGAGACCGGGATGCCGGTCGAGGAGCGAGGCCATCCAGTCGAGATGGGCACGGTGGTGCCCGAGCAGACCGGCACCCGCGCTCTCGGAGCCGTTCTCCGTGCCGGGACCGATGTTGATGTTGTAGTCGAGCTTCAGGTAGCCGACGCCCCACTCGCCGACCAGCCGGTCCACGACCTCGTCGAGATGGGCGCGGGCGGCAGGGTGGCGCAGGTCCAGGTGGTGCCGCCCGTGCTCGGTGACGCGCAGACCGCCGCGCCGGAAGAACGCCTCGGGAGGAAGCGTGCGAGCCAGGGGGCTGCGTACGCCGACGACTTCGGGTTCGAGCCAGAGCCCCGGGGTCATCCCGTGCGCCCTGATGGCGTCCAGGACCTCCGGCAGACCGCCCGGGAAACGGCGGGGAGCGGGTTCCCACGCGCCGACGGCGTCCCACCAGCCCTGGGCGTCGTCGTCGTACCAGCCCGCGTCGATCACGAACACCTCGGCACCGGCCGCACCCGCCGCCTCGACCAGCGGCAGGAGCCGTTCGGTGGTGGGGTCGCCCATCAGGGTGTTCATGTAGTCGTTGTAGATCACCGGCAGCGCGCGGTGGTCGGGGTGGTCGCGCCGGATGCTGCGGCGGTGGTCGGTGAGTTCGCCGAAGGCCGCGTCCAGTCCGCCGGTTTCCGTGTGGACGAGAACGGCCGGGACGGTGTGGAACTCCTCGCCGGGGGCCAGGGTGTGCCGCCACTGGTGGTGCGCGTCGTCGGGGCCGAACAGGGCCACATAGGCGGCTCCCTCGCGTTCTCCCGTCTCGAAGCGCCAGCCCGCGCTGGACTCGATCTGCCACAGCCAGGCGCGGCCGTCCGCGTCGGTGAGGCCGGCCACGGGAAGGTGGCGGCCGGTGGACCAGCTCCCCTGCGAGTACCGCTCGAAGCAGCCCCGGCCCTCGTGGCCGTGGACAAAGCGGCTCAGCGGGACCACCCGCTTGCGGAACCCGTCCTGCCGCCACCGGCATTCGGCGAGCCAGTCGTTGTCCGCCCAGTGCAGGGTCAGCTCGTCGAGGCCGGCCTCGCCGTCGACGATGCCGCCGAGGGTCAGGGTGGAGACGCTCTCCAGCCGCAGCGCGGTGCCGCCCTCGTTGACGAGGCGTACCCGGGCCCGCAGGCAACCGCTGCCCGCGCGGGTCTCCAGGGTGACGTGGGCGGCCAGGCCGGTCCCGGGATCCGTGAGCCGGATCGTCGTACGGTCCACGCCGCCGTGCCGGACCGTCTCGTGCCCCCGGTAGGTCAGGCGCTCGCCGATGGCTGTCTCGATGAATCGCTCCCCAGACCACAGGCGCCCGTGGCCGGTGGCGGTCACCTCGACGAGGGGCACCAGGCGGGTCCAGTCCTGACCGGGTCTTCCCAGCCTCACCGCTCCACCGGCGTCCATGACGGCGTGCAGGCCGGTTTCCGGATGCGACCAGACCCAGGAGCCCTCGGCTGTTTCGACGGTAGCGGTCAACGCGCCTCCCCTTCCGGGATGTTCGGTCCTGCGGCGGTCAGTGTGGGGGCTGATCTGGGGATTCACCAACGGCGACGGTGCCGGGCCCCGGTGGCGGATGTGCCGGAGAGCTGAATCCGCGCTCGCGGTCCCTTGACGCCCGCGTTGTGACCGCTCACAATCCTCGCATGTTTGTGACCGGTCACACAAGGTCGCGCACCTCCGCCGATCCCCCTCAGGGACAGCAGAAGGCCGCGAGCATCCGCGATGTCGCCCAGGCCGCGGGCGTGTCCTACCAGACCGTTTCGAGGGTCATCAACGGCCGTCCGAACGTCCGGGAAGAGACACGCAAGCGGGTGCAGGACGCCATCACCGCCCTGGGATTCAGGCGCAACGCCACCGCGTTCGCGCTGGCCAGCGGCGTGACCCGGTCGATCACCGTCCTCACGTCGAACACTCTGCTCTACGGTTACGCAGCCACCCTTCAGGGCCTGGAGGAGGCGTCGCGCGCCGCGGGCCACACGGTCGGCGTGCGGGTCCTGACTCCCGAGGACGACCTGGACCGCACGATCGCTTCGGCCGCCGACGCCGGAGGCGGCCTGGTGGTCATCGGCTTCGACCGCCTCGGCGCGGCAGCCCTGGACCGCGTACCGGCCCATGTGCCGTGCGCGGCGGTGGTGGAGGCTCCGCCGCCGGGAAGCACACCCGGACTCCCCGCCGTGTGGGCAGACGACCGCGAGGCGGCCCGTGTCGCCACCGAACACCTCCTGGCGCTGGGGCACGACACCGTCCACTACGTGGCGATTCCCGCCTCGACCGGATCCCGGCGCTCGGTGGGACCCCGCGCCGAAGGCCGGCGCCAGGCCCTGGAGTCGGCCGGTGTCCCCGCTCCCGAGCCGTCCGGCAAGGGCTGGGACGCCCAGGCCGGATACGAGGCCGGGAGGAAGCTCGCCCGGGACCCGGAGGCCACCGCGATCCTCTGCGGCAACGACGATCTGGCGCTGGGTGTCCTGCGGGCCCTGCACCACGCGGGCCGGCGGGTCCCGGAGGACGTCAGCGTCATCGGATTCGACGACGCTCCGCACTCCGCCTACCTCACACCGGCCCTCACGACGGTCCGCATGGACTTCCAGGGGCTGGGCCGCGCCGCCTTCGGGCTGCTGCACACCCGGCTCGATCCCGATCAGCAGGCATTCCCGGCACCGCCGGCCGTACCCACCCTCGTCCTCCGCGAGAGTGCGAGCCCGCGCCGCAGGTGAGCCGGACCGCACACCCGCACCATCTCTCCTCGCCTCCGCCTCCTTCCCCCTCCTCGCAGTCGTCGCCCCTCTCCACAGCACCGCACCGCCTTCCCGCTCCTCACGATCAAGGATCTCGCCATGAGAAGAGCCGTCTCCGTCCTTGTCACCGCATGTCTGCTCGGCCTGACCGCCACCGCCTGCAGCGACAGCACCGCCGGCGGAACCGGCGCCGCTCCCGAGGGATCGGTCGACCCGACCGCCGACCTCAAGGGTGTCGAACTCACCATGTGGACGGCCCAGAACAGCGTCGGCCAGCCCAAGCAGGCCATCGAGGCGTTCGAGAAGGCCACCGGCGCCAAGATCAACACCGTGGTCATCCCCGACCCGTACGAGTCGAACGTCCCGACCAAGCTCGCCTCGGGCGTCAAGCCGGACCTGATGTTCTGGCAGCCCACGGGCAGCACGCTGCCGTTCATCCAGCCGCAGCAGAATCTGCTCCAGCTCGACAAGGAGGACTGGGTCCAAAAGCTCGGCAAGACGGAGCAGGGCCTCGGCCAGGTGGACGGCCACCGCTACGCGGCCATCGTCACCAGCCCCGCGGTCCTCGGCGTCTACTACAACAAGGACGTCTTCGAGAAGGCCGGCATCACCACGATGCCGAAGAGTTACGACGACCTCCTCGCCACCGCCTCGAAGATCAAGTCCAAGACGGGCGTGGCCCCCTTCTTCGAGGTCGGCGGAGACAAGTGGCCCCTGCAGTGGCAGGTCCAGGTGCAGATGACGGATCTGCCTCAGACGTTCTGGGACAAGCTGAACAAGAACAAGGCCAGTTGGACCGACAAGGCCATCGTCGACGCCATCGCCAAGTACAAGTCGAAGGTCCTCGACGGCGGCCTGGCACAGAAGAACTACAAGACGGCCACGTTCGTCGACCAGGGCAAGGCGATCATGGACGGCAGTGCCGCGATGGCCCTCAACGTCACCTCGCTCCAGGCCCAGATACAGGCCACCTCCAGCACCCAGGAGATGGACAGGAAGCTCGGCTGGTTCCCCATCGCCAACAGCGCCGCCAAGGCCGAGTACTCGCCCGACCAGACCAACGGCGTCGTCGCCTTCAAGACCGGCGACACCAAGCGGCAGAACGCCGCCCGGCAGTTCCTGTCCTTCTGGCTCGGCAAGGACTACCCGGACTACATCAAGGCGAACAAGCTCGTCTCGGTGCAGCCGTCGGTGCCCAACCCCGGCGGGCTGCCGCAGACCGCGATCGCCCAGGCCGAGGCGCTGTCCTCCGCCACCGGCGTCTTCCAGGTCAAGGCACTGACCGCACCCGACATGCACCTCGCCCTCGCCGACATGATCTACGGCAAGAAGTCGCCCCAGCAGGTCGCCCAGGCCGCCCAGGACCAGTTCGAGCAGGTGCTCAAGGCGCGCGGCGTCTCCGGCTTCTGACCGGTGCCCTGTCGCCAGCCCGCTCCCCGGGCCGCCGTCGGCGGCGCGCCCGGGGCCTGCATCCGGAGGTGAGAAAGTGGTGGACACCGCCACCAGGGGCGCCACAGACGCCACGCGCGCGAAGGACCGGAGCGCATCGCCCCGCCCTGGCCCGCGTGAGCGCGTCCGCAGGAAGGCCGACCAGCCGTGGTGGTTCGCGCTTCCCGCGCTCGCCGTGTTCGGCGCGTTCTTCCTGCTGCCGAACCTGCTGAACTTCGTCTACCCGTTCACCGACTGGTCGGCGTTCCACCCGCAGATCGGCTTCGTGGGCCTGTCGAACTTCGAGACCATCCTCAGCGACGGCTCGATGGTCCGCGACATCCGCATCACCCTGGAGTACGCGGTCCTGGTGGCCGTGTTCCAGAACGGCTTCGGCCTGGGCCTGGCCCTGCTGCTGGAGCGGGACACCCGCTTCAACCGCTTCTTCAGAGCGGTGTTCTTCCTGCCCGTACTGATCTCCGCCCTGGCCGTGGGCTACATCTTCCGGGCCCTGCTCGCGCAGGACGGGGCGCTCAACAGCGTGCTGTCGTCCCTCGCGGGGCACCAGGTCGACACACCCTGGCTGGGGTCGACGACCTGGACCCTGGTCGTGGTGACCCTCGTCCACGGCTGGAAGTGGATGGGCCTGGCCATGCTGATCTACCTGGCGGGCCTGAAGAGCATGCCCGGAGACGTGCTGGAGGCCGCCCGGATCGACGGGGCCGGCGCCTGGCGCACCTTCTGGTCGATCCGCTTCCCGCTGCTGGCGCCCGCGGTGACCTTCAACGTCACGACCGCCCTGATCGGCTCCATGAACACCTTCGACATCGTCCAGGCCACCACCGGGGGCGGCCCCGGCAGCGAGACCGAGGTGTTCAACATCTACATGTTCCGCATCTTCGGCCAGGGACTGTACGCCCAGGCGTCCGCGATGAGCCTGGTGCTCTTCCTCGTGGTCGTCGTCCTCGCCGTGCCCGTGATCGTCGGCCTGCGCCGGAGGGAGAACAACCAGTGACCACCACCACCGTGTCCTCCCCCGCCCGCCGGCGCGCCCCGCGCGGGCTGCAGCAGGCCGCCGTCCTGCTCATCGCGGCCGTCACCATCGGCATCCCGCTCTGGCTCGTCGCGGTGACCTCCGTGAAGCCCCAGGCGGAGGCGATCAAGCCCAACCTCTCGCTGCCGCACCGGGTGCAGGCCGCGGAGAACTACCAGCAGACCTTCGACCAGGGGAAGGTCGTCCAGGGCTTCGTCAACAGCCTGCTGGTCGTGGTCCCCTCGGTGGTCCTCGTGCTGCTGCTGGGCGCCGGCGCCGCCTGGGTCTTCGCCCGCCGCAAGGGGCGCCTGGCCGGCTCGCTGTACGCCTTGAGCATCAGCGGCCTCCTGCTCCCGCCCGCCGTCATCACCATCGTCATGGAACTGCGTCAACTCGGCCTGGCGGGCACCCGGCCGGGCATGATCGCGGTCTATACCGGGATGTACCTGTCCACGTCGATCTTCTTCATGACCGGCTTCATCCGGAACCTGCCCGAGGAGCTGGAGGAGGCCGCGCGCATGGACGGCGCCGGTCCGGCCCGGGTCTTCTTCCAGGTGATCCTGCCGCTCCTGCGTCCCGTCATCGCCACCGCGACGATCATGGTGATGCTCTTCGCGTGGAGCGACATCTTCTATGCGTTCTTCGTGCTGGGCGGCGGGGAGAAGGCCACGCTCCCGCTCAACCTCTACCAGGTCGCGAGCGCCCAGCTGTACCTGAACAACTGGCACCTCATCTTCGCCTACGTCGTGATGATGAGCCTTCCGATGGTGGCCGTCTTCGTCATCGCCCAGCGCCGGATCGTCTCCGGCATCACCAGCGGCGCCGTCAAGTAGCGCACGCCCCGGCCTCCGGGGCGCGCCTCCCCGCGTGCCCCGGGCTTCACCCCTCCGGTCCGCCCGGTCCTTCCGGGCCCCCGGGTCCACTCACCATCCTCCCGCAGCGGACGCGGGGGGCGGAGGACGCACATGCCCCGAACCGAGCACACCTCACGCAGGACCACGCGCCTCATGGGGGCCGTCGCCTGCGCCGCCGCGCTGACCGGCACGGCCGTGACCAGTCCGGTCGCCCACGCGGACACCCCGCGGGTCACCGTCGACCTGGGCACCACCACCGGTGACGTGATGCACGGCGCCAACGGAACGCTGTACGGGCTCAGCGACGACGGTGTCCCCGGCGACGAGCTGGTGGCCCCGCTGCACCTGACCACGGTCGTGCAGAAGGCACCGGACGGTGCACAGCACCCCAACGGGGACGCACTCGCGATCAAGAGGGGCTACGACCGCAACGGCGGCGGCCAGGTCCACATCTACATGCAGGACGTCTACGCCCAGTGGCCGTACGAGAACCTCGGTCTGGACGACTACCTGGCCAAGGTGGACACCATGGTCCGCAAGGTCGCCGCACGCCCCGACCGGGACGACTTCGTGTGGGTGCCCTTCAACGAGCCCGACGGCAACTGGTATCCGGATCTGGGCAGTTCCGACAGCGCCAAGTACGCGAGCGCGCTGGGCCGGTTCCGGAGCGACTGGAGCACCGTCTACAAGAAGATCCGCTCGATCATCCCCGACGCCCGGATAGCGGGGCCCAACGAGACCCACTACGACGGCAGGCTCATGGGCGACTTCTATCCGTGGGCCAAGACGGCCGGCGTGCTCCCGGACATCACCACCTGGCACGAGCTCGGCCCGGACTCCCTCAAGGACTTCGAGTCCCACCTCGCCGACTACCGGGCCGTCGAGGCGAAGGCCGGCATCTCGAAGCGGCCGGTCAGCATCAACGAGTACGGCAACCGTCGCGATCAGTCCGTGCCCGGCCAGATGGTCCAGTGGCTGTCGATGTTCGAGCGCAACAAGGTCTACGCCGACCAGGCGTACTGGAACATCGCCGGCAATCTCAACGACAACGCCGCGCAGACCGACATCCCCAACGGCACCTGGTGGCTGCTGCGCTGGTACGCGGGCCTGACCGGCAAGACCGTGCGGCTGGACCCGCCGCAGCCGAACACGGTCGACACGGTCCAGGGCCTCGCCTCGCTGGACACCGGCCGCACCCAGGCCCAGGTACTGCTCGGCGGCACCTCCGGCGACGTCGAGACGGTGATCCGCAATGTCCCCGAGCGCTTCGGCAAGAAGGTCAACGTCACCGTCGAGCGCATCGGCTGGAGCGGCTACGAGGGCGCCGCCGCGCCGAGCGTGGTGTCCCGCACCACCGGCAAGGTCGCCGCGAACGGCAGCGTCACCGTGCCGCTGACGAACCTGGACGCCATGTCGGCGTACCGCGTCACCGTCAACCCGGCCGGCAGCGGCTCACCCACCGCGGCGAGCCTGCCCTGGTCCGCGTCGTACGAGGCGGAGAACGCCGCGATCACCGGCGGCACGGTCTATTCCCAGGGTTCGCTGAGCAACCCCTACGGCTTCGCCACCTCGGGCACCAAGGACGTCGGCAGCCTGAACAGGCCGGACAGCAAGGTCGCCTTCACCGTCGACGTCCCGAAGACCGGCACCTACGATCTGGACGTCTTCTACGGCAACCAGTCCGGCGGGCCCGCGACCCAGACCCTGACGGTCGACGGCGGCGCGCCGAAGACCCTCACCTACGGCTCGACCTTGAACTGGACCTACCGCGCCACGGCGAGCACACCCGTGTCCCTGACGGCCGGCAAGCACACCCTGACCCTGGGCAAGGGCACGAACGAGGTCACCCTCGACAAGATCGACCTCACCGCGTCCAGGACCCCGGACTCCGTCTACCCCGCGGCCTACGCCGACATCAGCGGGTCCCCGTCGTACGACTACAGCGCCTCCGGGGCCGGCGGCGCCGGCGCCCTGGTGCTGGGCCGGGGCGACAAGGCCGCCTTCGACGTCCACGCGCCGGCCGACGGCTACTACACCGTGCACGCCGACTACGCCGCCACCGGCGAGGGCACCCTGAGCCTGGACGGCGCCACCGCCGCCACGCTCCCCTCCACTCGGGGCCGGGTCACCGACAAGTCCCTGCGGCTGTACCTGTCGCAGGGCAACAACCGCATCACCGCCGCCGCCCCGGGCGACTGCCGCCTCACCCTGCGTGACCTGCGTGTCACCGGCGCGGTCAGCACCTCGGGGGTCACCGTCCACGAGGCCGAGGACGCCACTGCGGCGGGCACCGCGTCGGTCTCCGGCAACTCCTGGGCCTCCGGCGGCAAGTACGTCGGGCACGTCGGCCTGGGCGCCGGCAACACGCTCACCTTCAAGGTGAACGCCCCCTCGGCGGGGCGCTACGTGATGAACGTGCGCTACGCCAACGCCGAGGTCGCCGGATCCGGGAACTACAACACCAATGTCGTCTCCCGGGCAGCGGACATCACCGTCGACGGCACCTCCCAAAGGGTCATGTTCCGCAACTCCTACAGCTGGTCCGACTTCTGGGACCTGCCGGTCCCCATCACCCTCAAGGCCGGCGTCAACACCATCACCTTCGGCAACTCGACGGCGTACGCACCGGACATCGACAAGGTGACCGTCGCGCCCCTGAACGGCTGACGAAGAGGTCCGCGGTCGGCCCGGCCACGCTTCACAGCGCCGGGGTTCCCCGGCGGTGACTGTGCTGATGCCGGCCCGGCCGGCCTGCGTGCAGGGGTGGGCTCCTCCTGGCGGGAGGAGCCCACTTCGGGGGGGGACGGGTGAGGAGTTATTCCGTGCGCAGGCCGTCCGGGCGCATCATCCGCAGCAGCGGCGGCAGGCTGAGCAGCGTGACCACGCCGACCACGGCAGCGCCCACGCCGGTCATGGTCAGAACGCTGGTCCAGTCCATGGCCACCGGGGTACGGGTCATCTTCAGCAGCACAGTGCCGAGGGTGACACCGACCGTCGTCGCCAGGACGAGGCCGAGTCCGACCGGGAGGGCCGTCTGCCACAGCACCGACAGGCTCAGGGTGCGGCGCCGGGTGCCGAAGGCGATCAGCACGGAGAGCAGTTTCCTGCGCTCGCGCAACTGTTCCAGCTGGGAGACCAGCAGACTCGCGCCGATCAGTGCCAGCACGAAGGCGGAGCCGACGAAGAGGCCCGTGCGGATGGAGGCGTACTTCTCGTCCTCCTGGGTCGCCGACCAGCTGTAGGTGTGTCCCAGGGGGTCGATCCGGGCGACGACGTTGCGTGCGTACTCCCTCGCGTCCGGCACCGACGGGTCGATGCGCAGATAGACCCCGTCCGAGGCCAACGCGGGCGCGGCCCCGGCGGGCAGGGCGGCGGGGGTGACCAGCAGGCTGTTGGACTCCACCAGTGCGTCCTTGCGCGCGTCCACGACCCGTGTGTTCGCCGGAACGGTCCAGGGCGCCTCGATGCCGCGTTCGCCGGCGCCGCCGTACGACGGCTCGATGTAGAGCTGCCGGCCGGGCTTGACCAGGGCGATTTCGGCGGCGTTGCTGGGGTTCTCGTAGTTGCTCCTCGTGCGGGTGACGAACACGTCGCCGTCCTTGCAGGAGGGCAGGGTGGCGAGTTCGCGCAGGGCGGCGCAGTTGCCCACGGTCAGGCCGTTGCCGTTCTCCGGATCGCGACGCGCGTCCCCGTACTGGGAGATGGCCAGGGCCACCGCGGCCCGCACCCCCTTGGTGCCGGTGAACTCGCGCTCGACACCGGACAGCGGCTTGCGGTCGCTGAACTCGACCTGCATCTGGACCCGGCCGGGGTCCTGACCGGTGGCCTTGACGTACTGGCTCTGCGTTCCCGCGAACAACATCTGCAGGGCGATGGCTCCGGCCACGGCCACGGCGATGCCGTTGACCATGCGTGCGGCGGTTCCGCTGCTCAGCTGCAGTCGCCGTACCGCGAGTTGCCAGGACAGCGCGCCCTTGCCGAGGCGGACGACGACCGCCTCCACGACCCAGGGGAGCAGCGCGGTGACACCGATCAGCAGCAACAGCACACCGCCGATGACGAGGTACTGGTTGAACTCGCCGTTCTTGCGGCCCTTGCCGATCATCGGGTAGAGCATCGCGAGGCCGGCCGGTGGCGGCAGCAGCCGCCACCACAGCCGGCGGCGGCGCTGCTCGCCCGCGCGCACGACGCCGAGCGGCTCCACCATCACGCCGCGCATCGCGAGCAGCGTGACGAGTACGGCGGCGACCGGCACCGCCACCGCGACGAGCGCGGCGAGCAGCGGGGACGGGTCGAGGTAGGCGGGCCATACGCTCACGCCCAGCACCTCGGTGGAGCCCAGCGTCCGACGGCCGAGGAGGAAGAAGCCGGTGCCGACGACCAGGCCGAGCAGGGCTCCTGCGAGTGCTTCGCCCGCCGCGATCCGCCGGGTCATGTGGCTGTCCGAGCCGACCAGGCGCAGCGCGGCCAGCCGGCGGTCGCGGCGCTCGCCTCCGAAGCGGACGGCGGCGGCGATGAACACGGCGACGGGGGTCAGTAGCACGACGAACACGACGAGGATCATGAGGAGCAGCACCGGGTCGGTCTTCCCGGGTTTCGCGTCCGGTTTGCCGTAGCCGGTCAGCCGGTGCACCGGGGAGAACTCCGTGGTCTTCAGTCCCGAGGCGCCGGCGTAGTAAGCCAGTTCGTGGGAGCCGATGAGCCCGTTCTCGCCGATCGTGCCGGTGATCTTGTAGGGGAGCCGCTCCCTCAGCAGCCTGGCGTCGTCGGAGGCGAGCAGGTCCTCGAGCGCCGGGGAGACGACCATCTCGCCCTCGCCGGGGAAGCTGTCGACCCCGGGAGGCAGTGGTGCCCGCTCGCCCTCGGGCTCGAGGAGCCGGCCGCGGACGTCGTCGTCGTGCCAGGTGGTGTCGGTGTCGACGATAAGGAAGGTGTTGTCGGCCTTCGGCGGGGCTTTCCGGGAGTACGTGAACGTGTTGTCGAAGCGGGCGTCCTCCACCTTGCCGCGGGCAGCGAACACGTTGGGCAGGGCGGTGCACAGCAGGAGCAGTGCCACGCCCAGGCCGACGCCGATGGCGGTGAGTGTCATCCGGACCCAGCCCTCGCGCCCGCCGGTGAGGGCGAATCGGGCTCCCATGGCCAGGTCTGCGACCCTCCCCCGCGCTCGGTTTCGCTCACCCGGGAGGGGGCCGCCACGAGGGCTCATACGGCGCGCTCCATGTCCCGGGACCTGCCGTCGCGCACGACGACCTCGCGGTCGGAGTAGGCGGCCACGCGTGTCTCGTGGGTGACGAGGACGACCGCGGCGTCGGCCGAGCGGGCCGCTTCGGTCAGCAGTTCCATCACGCGTTCGCCGTTGGAGGAGTCGAGCGCGCCGGTGGGTTCGTCGGCGAACAGCAAGCGCGGCCCGGTGACCAGCGCGCGGGCCACGGCGACGCGCTGGCCCTGGCCGCCGGAGACCTCACCGGGACGCTTGGACGTGAGGTCGTCGACCTCCAGGCGCGCCATCCAGTCGCGTGCGGTTCGCTCGGCGTGCTTGCGGGAGACGCCGTTGAGCCGCAGCGGCAGGGCGACGTTCTCCACGCAGGTCAGCTCGGGCACCAGTTGACCGAACTGGAACACGAAACCGAACTCCGAGCGGCGCAGGGCGCTGCGCTGGGCGTCGCTCATCGTCGTCAGTTCACGCCCGGCGTAGGTGATCGACCCGGAGTCGGGCGGCACGATCCCCGCGAGACAGTGCAGCAGTGTGGACTTGCCGGACCCGGAGGGTCCCATGACGGCGACGACCTCGCCGGGGTTGATGGAGAACTCGGCGCCGTCGAGCGCGCGGGTCGGGCCGTACGCCTTGCGCAGGTCGTGCGCGGTGAGCAGGGCACGGCGCGGGCCGGGCTCCAGGAGCCCTGGGAGGGGGTGGCTGATGGACATGATCCGCACTCTACACATTGTGTATACCTGGCGTGTATACGCGAGGTGCATACACGAAGCGCGCGAATCGCGTCGGTGTACGACAGTGCAGGTGAGGGGCCGGAAACACCGATCGTCACGGTTCGGAAACGGGGCGGTCCCCTGCCGAGTCGGCAGGGGACCGCCCGTGTCTACGGCGTCACGGTCAGCCCGGGCGCCATGTCGGCGGTCGCGTTGGTGAGCTTCCCGGAGCCGAAGGCGCCTTCGGAGCTGACGAATCGCAGCTCGTGGTTGGTGCCCGTGTCGCCGACAGCGAGCAGGAGCGTGGACTGATGGGCCGCGTAGGCGTTCTGGACGAAGGAGGTGATGTCGACGGTGATGTCGCGGCCGTCGATCGCGTTGCCCTGGTGGGTCCCGCCACCCTCGGGGATCAGGGTCGAACCGAGGGTGAAGGTGGCCGACTTCGCGACGGAGGAGGTCGTGGCGGTGAAGCTCGGGCGGTTCTGCCAGGTCATCGTGTCGACCGGGCAGGACGAGCCGCCTCCGGTGCAGGTGGTGTCGCTGACCGGCTGCACGAGGAGCTGGTCGGTGTCGGTCGACGGCACCGAGGAGTAGCGGTGGCCGACGTAGGTGAGATGGAGCGTCGCCTGACTCGGTGACCTGGTGAGGCTGCCGAGGGGGAACTGGATGTAGGAGAGCTTTCCGTCTCCGGATCCCGTGGTGTACTGCTCGCCCATCAGGCCGACGCCGGTGTTGCGGGTGATGAGGGTCAGGTCCGAGGAGTTGTTCGAGCTCAGGTCACCGGTCCACGCGCCCACCCAGGTGTCGCCGTTGGTGAGGGCGCCGGTCTTGACGTTCCGGGTCTGGCCGCCGGCGTCCGTGTAGGTGGTGGTCAGCGTGCCGACTCCGCTCGTCGTCAGCGGCAGCTGGCTGGTGTACTCGACGAGCCGGCCCGCGACCTGGAGGTTGTTCAGCGTCGCGTCGGTGACGCCGGTGATCGTGTTGCCCGTGTTCGGCTTCGAGAACCACACGTTGTCGAGGGTGACGGTGCCGATCGGTGTCTTGGTGTAGGAGTACGTGGTGCCCGAGCCGTCGGGGTTGGGGGCGTACCCGTAGTTCGCCTGCTGGTCGGCGGTGATGGTCTGGGTGGTTCCGTTGCCGCCGTTGACGCTGACGGGCCCTGACGTGTACCGGGAGTTGTCGACCGAACTGTTCTTCACCACCAAGCCCTGGATGCGCGGGTAGGTGTTGGTGTTGTTCATCGCGAGGATGCCGCCGGCCGGGGCCGACAGGGAGTTGAAGTTGTCGAACGTGTAGTTGGCGAGCTTGTGTCCGTTCGTCTGGTACCCGAGGCGGATCGCGTTGCCCCCGTTGACGGTCCAGTTCAACGTGTTGCTGACCGATATGTTCTTGGAGTCCTCGTCGTCCCACTGGTTGGAGTCGAACCCGAGGTCGCCGGAGACGGTGTCGTAGGCGCCCACCGCGTTGACATAGCCCTGGACGTCGGCGCTGGAGGTGCCCAGCTTGAAGTTGTCCCACACGCCGGAAGCCAGCGGGGTGAATCCGTTGCTGGGGTTGTAGTGACCGGAGGCGAACGCGTCGTCGTTGCCGAGGGTGAAGACGCCGTTGGCCGTGATGTCCTGGCCGCTCGCGAAGTCCGTCCCGTCCACCCACGGCTGCTGGTACGGGGTGAGGGCCTTGATGTTGTTGAACGTCACGCTGTGTGCGCTGTGGGTCTCGTAGTTCCACTGCTTCGCGTTGCGCTCGTAGGTGTCGTTGAAGGTGATGTTCGACGAGTGCATGACCATGACGCCGCCCTGGTGCTGGCTGCGGTAGGCGTCGTGCAGGTCACCACTGCTGACGGCGTTGTAGTTCGCCACCCCGTTGGCGTCGTAGACACCGCGGCCGTCGATCTCGATGTCGCTCGAGCCGATGATTCCGATCGCCGGCTCGAACGCCTCCATGTACGCCTGGACGCGGTTCTTCAGCAGGGCGCCTTCATCGGTGTAGATCTTCAGCTTGCCGCCCTTGAGCTTGCTGCCGTCCACGCCGTTGACCAGCAGCCCCGACCACACGTACGTGCCGTTGGGGAAGTAGAGCGTGTTGAGCGCCGTGGGGTTGGCCTCGATGGTCGCGATGGCCGCCTGCAGGGCGTAGGTGTCGTCGCCGGCGGCCATCGTCCGCTGGTTCGGGTACCGCACATTGACACTGCTCGCGCTCACCAGGCTCCCGGCCGAGGTCTTCTGACCGGCGGGTATCGCGGTGCCGTCGATCGTCCGGCCGGCCATGGAGCTCGTCGTCGCGGCGGGAGCCTTCTGGGCCGCGCTGTTCGGGTGCGCCGCGAGGTACTTCGCGGCGAACTCCTGGAAGTTGAGGACACCGGTCTGCAGGTTGACGCCGGAACCGTCCGCTGCGCTCGTGGTGTCCGGGCGCCGCGCCGGGTCCTCCAGAGGGTCGTTGACGACAGCCAGGTAGGGCTGCCCCGCGGCGTTGGTCGAGTCGCCGTTGACCATCACGATCGCTTCGTTCAACCCGGCGGCGGCTGACATCTGGAACGTCAGGGTGTGCTTGTCCGTGCTCACCGAGATACTGCCGGCCGGGTAGTAGCGCGCCGGGTAGACGTTCACCGTGTTGATCGTGGTGCCCGGCAGCGTGACCGTGATCGTCGGCGTGCGGGAGTCCGACGCGAAGCGAGCGATGTCGAAGTTGTGGCCGTTCTGGGTGTACTGGACAGCCTGGACGGGCGTGCCCGCGACCTGCACCTGGTACTTCGTGGCCGCCACGTCGGGAGACGTCGTCGTACCGCCTCCCACTCCCGTCGGCGCGTAGGTGTGGACGGTGGTGGCGGCCTGTGCGGGGACGGCGCCGGTGAGCATGAGGCTCGCCAGCGTGATGGCGGCGCCGGCTGCGGCCGCGAGGACGCGGTGCACGCGCGAGCCGCGGCGCGCCGTGGCGGGGTTCGGGTCGGCGTCGTCGCCGGCCGGTCGGATCATGCCTGTCACTCCTCGGGACGAGACCTTTCCAGGTCTGTTCAGGCGCTCCCCGGTCTGCTGGAGACGGCGCGGAGCATGCGCGATGCCGAGGCCGGGCTACGGCCGTCGGCGCTGTCGCGACGGAGAGGACCACCACGACGCACCGAGGGCGATGGCACCGAGTGACACGGGGTGGTGTTTCGCGCGGTGGGCCGCTGAGGGCCCCTTTGCGTTGACCGATCCACGTGATCGGCGTGGCCGGGATGTTAATCCTGTATTTCCGGAACCGTCAACGCTTCCGCCGTCATCCAACGGCAAACCGGGGCGCGACGTGTGCCGTTCTCGCCGTGTTCCGGTAACCGCTGCATCACGACCTTCCGGCGAAGTCTTGCTCTGTCGCGACAATCCGACCTACGCTGACGCCGCTCACGTGGATCGATACATGTTGCGGAGGTGCACCGGTGGTGACGATGGCGGAGGTGGCCGCTCGGGCGGGTGTCGCCAAGCAGACCGTCTCCAACGTGGTGTCCGGCAAGAAGGTGCGGCCGGAGACCCTGGCGAAGGTGAACACGGCGATCGCCGAGCTCGGCTACAAGCCGAACCTGGTGGCCCGCTCGCTGAGAACCGGCAGCACGGCGACCGTGGGGCTGTTCGTGCCGTCGGTGGCCAACCCGTTCTACTCGGAGGTGGTCGAAGAGGTCGAGAACGTGCTGGTCGGTCACGGATACAACCTGCTGCTGGCCACGACCCGCGACGATCCCGCCTACACCCGGGCCCATCTGGAGAACCTCGCCGCGCGCTCGGTGGACGCACTGCTGGTCGCCGGGGACAAGGGCGTCGTACAGCAACTGCCGATGCTCGCCGAGACCGCCTTCCCGGTCGCACTGTTCGCCTGGGAGGGGGACCCCCCGACCACGCTGCCGGTGGTGTCCATCGACTACGAGCACGCCGGGTACCTGGCCGGACGCCACCTGAGGGACCTGGGCCACCGCAACATCGCGGTGATCGCCGACCTCCCCTCGCACGCGCCGCGAGTGCGCGGGCTGCGCCGGGCCTTCGCCGACGACGGGCTGAGCATCGATGACCGCATGGTGTTCGCCTGCACCAGGGACGACGCCGGCGGCGGGTTCGCCGCGGGACGTGCGGCACTGGAGGCGGACCCGGAGCTGACGGCGATCTTCGCCACCCACGACATCCTGGCCGTCGGTGCCGTCGAGGCGGTGGTCCGGTCCGGGCAGCGCGTCCCCGGCGACGTCAGCGTCGTCGGCTTCGACGACATCGCCCAGGTCGGGCAGATCCAGCCGGCGCTGACCACGATCACCTTCCCGAAGCGGGAGATGGCCCAGCAGGCCGTCGAACTGCTGCTGCGCGCCGTCGACTCGGGCCGGCCGCCGACCAACGTCATATCGCTGCTGCGCCCGACCCTGACCGTCCGCGGCAGCAGCGCCCCGCCCCGGGCCGGCGCATAGCACCTGGCACCGCTCGACCCGCACGTCACCCCCGACGGGACCTGCGCGTCACCCCCGGCGAGCTCACACGGTCCTGCCGCTCCGATTTCCCGCGACCTCTACGCGTGACGACAGAAAGCACCTCCACTGATGAAAGACCTCGGCCCCAACGCCTACGTCGAAGACCGGTCGCCGGGCACCGGACGGCTGCGGCCGCGCGCCGCGTTCGCTTCCGACCTGCCCGCGATCGCGCTCGACGGCGACTGGAGATTCCGGCTGGCGTCAGGGCTGGACGACCTCACCGGTGACTTCGCCGCACCGGACTTCGACGACACCGCCTGGGCCCTGCTCGCCGTTCCGTCCTGCTGGCAGATGACCGGCCTGCCCGGCGAGCCCCGCCACGGCGCCCCGGCCTACACCAACATCCTGTACCCGTTCCCCGTCGACCCGCCCCGGGTGCCCCGGCAGAACCCGACCGGCGAGTACCGCCGCGGGTTCGACGTGCCGGACGGGTTCCCCGCGTCGGCCGCGGTGCTCCGCTTCGAGGGCGTCGACTCCGCGTTCGCGGTGTGGCTCAACGGGATCCGGCTCGGCGACGGCAAGGGCAGCCGGCTGACCACCGAGTTCGACGTCTCCGCGGCTCTGCGGCCCGGCCGGAACGTCCTCGCGGTCCGCGTGCACCAGTGGTCCTCCGGCAGCTACCTGGAAGACCAGGACATGTGGTGGCTCTCCGGGATCTTCCGGTCGGTCTCCGTGACCGCCCGTGGTGTCGAGGACTTCTTCGTCCACACCGCCTACGACCACACGACGGGGCAGGGCACCCTCGCCGTCGACGTCACCGCCCCCACCCGGGTGTCCCTGTCGGTGCCCGAGCTCGGCATATCCGCCGCCGATCCGGCCGGCCCGCACGAGATCGACGGTGTCGAGCCCTGGTCGGACGAGGAACCGCGCCTGTACGCGGGGGAACTGGTCTCCGAAGCCGGGGAACGGATTCCGCTGCGCATCGGCTTTCGCACCGTGGCCGTCGTGGACGGTGTCCTGACCGCGAACGGCAGGCCGATCTCCCTGCGGGGCGTCAACCGCCACGAATGGCATCCGCTGACGGGGCGGACCCTGACCGAGGAGACCATGCTGACGGACGTGCTGCTCATGAAGCAGCACAACATCAACGCGGTGCGCACCAGCCACTACCCACCCGACCACCGCTTCCTGGACCTGTGCGACGAGCACGGCCTGTGGGTGTTCTGCGAAGGCGACCTCGAGACGCACGGCTTCGAACCCGGCGGCTGGCGGCGCAACCCCAGCGACGACCTCGCGTGGCGCGAGGCCTACCTGGACCGGGCCGAGCGGCTGGTGGAACGCGACAAGAACCACCCCTCGGTCATCGTCTGGTCTCTGGGCAACGAGTCCGGCACCGGAGCCAACCTGGCCGCCGCGGCCGCGTGGATCCGGCAGCGCGACGACAGCCGCCTGATCCACTACGAGGGCGACTTCGAGAGCTGCGCCTACGTCGACCTGTACTCCCGCATGTACATCGGTGTGGACGAGCTGGCCGCCGTGGGACGCCGCCAGGAGGCACCGACGGCTGATCCGGCCGACGACGCGCACCGCCGCGCCCTGCCGGCCGTGCTGTGCGAGTACGGACACGCCATGGGCACCGGACCCGGCGGACTGTCGGAGTACCAGCAGGTCATCGAGGCACACCCACGCCTGGCCGGTGGATTCGTCTGGGAGTGGATCGACCACGGGATCGCCCGGCTCACCGGTCAGGACAACCCCCGCTCGTACTACGCCTACGGCGGCGACTTCGGCGAGGAGGTCCACGACGGCAACTTCGTCGCCGACGGGCTGCTCTTCCCCGACCGCACGCCGTCGCCGGGCCTGGCCGAGTACAAGAAGGTCATCGAACCGGTCCGGATCCACATCGACCCGGCGGCCCGGCGGATCGATGTGCACAACCTGCACCACGTCCGCGACAGCGGCTACCTGGACTTCCGGTGGACCGTCGAGGACGCGGGCGAGCTGGTGGGCTCCGGCGGCCTGACCGTGCCCGCGACCGCTGCGGGCGCGACGACGGCCGTCGCATGGCCCGCCGGCCTCACCGCGGCACTCGATGCGGTGCGCGAGAACCACTCCGGCCACGAGGTCTGGCTGACCGTGACCGCGGTGCTCGCCGCCGACGAGACCTGGGCGGGGGCCGGCCACGAGATCGCCTGGGGCCAGGGGCTGGTCGTGGCACCGACCGCCTCGCCCGTCCCCTTCACGCCGGCTCCGGCGGTCGCCCGCGACGGGTACATCGCACTGGGTCCCGCGCGGTTCGACGCCCGCAGCGGGGTGCTGACCCGGCTCGGCGACCTGGAGCTCGACGGTCCGAGGCTGGACATCTGGCGGGCCCCGATCGACAACGACCTGCTCAACGCCTTCGGCGAGCCGCAGATCGGCGCCTGGCTCGCCGCCGGACTGCACCGGATGCGCCACGACGTCCTGGGTGTCGAGCCCGACACGTCGGGACTCACGGTCACCGCCCGGCTGGGCGCCGCCGGGTCCTCCTGCGGGCTCGGCGTGGTCTACCGCTGGACGGCCCGCGACACACCGGATGCGGGCCGGGCCCGGCTCCGGCTGGACGCCCTCGTCACCCCCGACGGGCCGTGGCCGGTGCCGCTGCCCCGGCTGGGAGTCGCGATGGCGCTGCCGGGCACCGACGCCGACGTCGAGTGGTTCGGCCCCGGACCCGGTGAGGCGTACCGCGACTCGCGCGCCGCGGCTCGTGTCGGCCGCCACCGGTCGACCGTCTCGGCGATGCAGATCCCGCAGGTCCGCCCGCAGGAGAACGGCAACCGCCACCAGGTCCGCAGCGCCAGGATCACCACACCGGGCGGCACCCTGCTCGTCACCGGCGACCCGGTCATCGACCTGACCGTTCGTCCCTGGAGCACCGAAGCCCTGGCCACCGCGTCCCACCAGCACGACCTGGTCGGCGACGGCAGACTCCATCTGCACCTCGACCACGCGCACCACGGCCTGGGCAGCACCGCATGCGGCCCGGGCCCGTCGGCACCGAGCGTCCTGGCCGCGGTCACCACCGCGTTCGCCCTGGAGTTCGGCACCGGCCGGTAGGCAGGCCTGCACGCCCGCCCACCGGCCATCCAGCAAGTCCTCTCCCTGTCACAGAAGGTTTCCTCACATGGACAGCACCACCATACGCAACCGCAGACTCCTGTCGTTCGCCACCGCGGCCCTCCTCACGGCCGGCCTCAGCGCGTGCGGCGGCACCGAAGACACCTCCGGCAACGGTCCGGCCGCGGAACCGAGCCACAGCGGGCCGGTGAGCATGGAGTTCTGGGGCTGGGCCCCCGGCTACGACAAGATCGTCGACCAGTGGAACGCCGCCCACCCGAACAGCAAGGTCACCTTCAAGAAGATCCCGTCGGGCGGCAAGGGCGGCTACACCCAGATCACCAACGCGATCACCGCCGGCAAGGGCCCGTGCCTGGCCCAGATCGAGTACGGCACCCTTCCGTCGATGCTCGTGAAGAACACGGTCATGGACATCACGCGGTACGCGAAGGCCGACATGGCCAAGTACGTCCCGTCGGCCGTCTCGGCCTCCAGCGTCGGCGGCAAGATCTACGGCGTCCCGGTGGACGTCGGCCCGATGGTCCTCTTCTACCGCAAGGACCTGTTCGCCAAGTACGGCATCAGCAAGCCGCCGGCCACCTGGGCCGCGTACAAGGCCGACGCCGAGAAGGTCGCCGCCGCCGACCGGAGCGTGAAGTTCGGCACCGCGCCCGGCGACGGCAACGATCTGGCGGCCTTCAGCCTGCAGACCGGCAAGTCCTGGTACTCGACCCACGGAGACAGCTGGACCGTCAGCATCGACAACCCCGGCACACGGAAGGTCGCCACCTTCTGGCAGGGCATGAAGGACAAGGGTCTGGTGACGAAGACCGGCAACGCCTGGGACCCGCAGTTCGACAAGGCCGCCGAGGCCGGCAAGGTGCTGACGTTCGTCAACGCGGCCTGGGCCGCCGGCGGCCTGAAGTCGGACCTGAAGGACCAGTCCGGCAAGTGGGCGGTCGCCCCGATGCCGACCTGGAGCGCCGGCGACGGCAAGAGCGCCAGCAACGGCGGCTCGGCCACCTCGGTGATGACCGGCTGCAAGACCCCCCGCGAAGCAGAGCAGTTCGCCGCGTTCCTCTCCTCCGACCCCAAGGCCGTGAGCACGGGCATCACCGTCGGCGGCCTGTACCCGGCCTCGAAGGCCGGGCAGAACGACCCGTCACTCGCGGCGGGTGACCCCTACTTCGGCGGTCAGAAGGTCGGCGAGCTGTACAAGGCCTCCGCCGCACAGGTGCCCACCAACTGGACCAACGGCCCGACCTACCAGCAGGTCGAGACGGACTTCACCACAGCCATCGGCCAGGGCACCCTGCCGGCCGCGGTCACCAAGGTCCAGGCCTCGACGGTCGCCGCGATCAAGCAGCTCGGACTGTCGGTCACCGGCGGCTGAGGCAGCGGGACTCCAGCCGACCCGAAGGGTTCCCGCGGCCGCCCGTAGCCGGCGCCGCGGGACCCCGCTCCCCGACGACGAACCGCCCGAGCGAGGTTTCCATGAGCAGTCCCAGCAGCGCCCCGACCGCGTCACCGCCGCGGCCGGTACCCGCGGTCACCCCCCGGGTCCCACCTGCCGGTCGGCGCCGGCGCGGCACCGGACGCCGTACCGCGTTGACCGCGACGGGTTTCCTGGCGCCGTTCGCGGTGCTCTTCCTGACGATGATGATCGCGCCGATCTGCTACGCGGTCTACCAGAGCTTCTTCACCGTCCACCGCGCCGGGCTGTTCGGCGGCACGCAGTCCACGGAGTTCGCGGGACTGTCCAACTACGCCGCCGCCTTCGGCGACCACGACTTCATCGCGTCGATCGTCCGGGTCGTGCTGCTGGGCTGCGTCCAGGTCCCGGTCATGCTCGGCCTGGCCCTGCTGCTGGCGCTCCTGCTGGACTCCCGCTCGGCCCGGCTGCGCAAGACCTTCCGGCTCGCGTTCTTCCTGCCCTACGCGCTGCCGGGTGCGATCGCCGCGGTGATGTGGTCCTTCCTCCTGGCGAAGAGCCTGTCGCCGTTCACCGGACCGCTGTCCCACATCGGGATCACCACCGACTTCCTGTCGCCGTCATGGGTCCCGGTCTCGATCGGGAACATGATCACGTGGGGCTGGACCGGCTACAACATGCTGATCATCTACTCCGCGCTGCAGACGATCCCCGCCGAGGTGATGGAGGCCGCAGCGCTCGACGGCTGCACCGGATGGCGTCTGGCGTGGGCGGTGAAGATCCCGCTGGTGCGTCCCGCGCTGGTACTGACCACGGTCTTCTCCATCATCGGGACGGCGCAGCTGTACACCGAGCCCGCGGTGCTGGCCGGAGCCCGCATCCCAGGTGTCTCGCCGAAGTTCTCCCCGATCATGAACACCACCCTGGGCATGGACCTGGGCGACCAGAACCTCGCCGCCGCCGAGTCCGTGGTGCTCGCGCTCATCACGCTGGTGCTCTCGTTCGGATTCCTCAAGTACACCCAGCGCAAGGGAGCGATGGCATGAGCGCGATCCAGGCCGTCCGGCCGACCCGGCCGGGCCGGCGCGGCCCCGACATCGCGAGCAAGGTCGCCGTCAACGCGGTGCTGGGCCTGATGGCCCTGTACACGCTGATCCCGCTGTGGTGGCTGTTCGTCTCCGCGACCAAGGGCTCGGGCTACCTCTACACCGGTATGCCGTTGTGGTTCTCCCATTTCGACCTGGTCGCCAACATCAGGACCGTGTTCAGCTTCGAGGGCGGTGTCTTCTCCACGTGGCTCGCCAACAGCGCGCTGTACAGCCTCGCGGGGGCGACCGTCAGCACCCTGCTGTCGGCGATGGCCGGCTACGCACTGTCCAAGTTCGAGTTTCGCGGCCGGGAAGGCGTGTTCAACGTCATCCTCGCCTCGGTTCTCGTTCCGGCACCGATGTTCGCGCTGCCGTTGTTCATGCTCATGGCCAAGCTCGACCTCACGAACTCCTACTGGTCGGTGCTGCTGCCCAGCTGCGTCAGCCCGTTCGGCGTCTATCTGTGCCGGATCTTCGCCGCGGCGTCCGTCCCGGGCGAACTGCTGGAGGCGGCCCGGCTCGACGGAGCGGGCGAGCAGCGCACCTTCTTCGGGATCGCCCTGCCGCTGATGGGTCCGGCGCTGGTGACCGTCTTCCTGTTCCAGTTCGTCGGCATCTGGAACAACTACCTGCTGCCCTCGCTCATGCTCAACTCCCCCTCGCGGCTGCCCGTCACGGTGGGCCTGGTGCAGTGGCGCTCGGAGTTCGCCAACGGCGTGCCGCCGCTGCTGCCGATCACCGGCGCGTTCCTGTCGCTGATCCCCCTGCTCGTCGCCTTCATCAGCCTCCAGCGGTTCTGGCGCAAGGGACTGACCGCGGGCGCCGTCAAGTAGCGCGTCGCGGGCACGGTGGTCCGCGGCGGCCTGGAAAGGCGTCCCGTGCGGCACGCCCGGGAGGGGCGGACCGGCCGGCGCCGCTCCGCCCCTCCCCAGGTCATGGTCGAACTGTCAGGACGTCAGGGGAGCTTGGCCAGAGTCCACTGCTGGTTCGTGGTGCCTCCGGCCGGCCACTGGTCGATGATTCCTCCGTCGCTGGTGGAGTTGCCGAGGACATCCATCCGGTACCCGTCCAGGCGGGACTCGATGATGTAGTGGCCGTTGTCGGTCGGGGCGATCTGCCACTGCTGGTTCGGGCTGCCGGTGGGGGTCCACAGCTGCAGCTGGGTGCCGGGCCAGGCGGTGGCGTGGTCGATGTCGAGGGCCTTGCCGCTGCCGACGCCGATGATGCTGTAGTAGCCGGCGCTGTTGCGGGTCAGCTTCCACTGCTGGTGGGTGCCTCCGCCGTACGTCCACTGGTCGATCTTCGTGCCGTTGGCGGTGGCGGCGCCGACCGCGTCCAGCACCTTGCCGCTCTGGACGCCGGCGATCTTGTAGGTGCCGGAGAGGTCGGGCACGGTCCCGGGGGTGATGGACAGGTTGGAGTACTGGACGGGGTAGAAGCCGGCCGTGCCGAGACCGACGAGGCCTCCGCCGTAGCTGCTGTCGGTGACCGTCCCGACGGTGGTGCCGTCGATCTTGGCGGTGATGGTGCTGCCCTGGAAGGACAGAGCCATGTTGTGCCAGGTGTTCGTGCATCCCGCCTCAACACGTCCCGCTCCACGCCCCTTTGAGGTAGCCCCATGCCGTTGTCGCACGACCACATCCGCACCACCGTCGCCACCTACCTCGCTCGCCACCCTCACGAGCGCGAGCAGCTCGGCGGACTCCTGGCCGCCCTCGACCGTCCCACCGACATCGCCAGCCGCTCCGCCTTCACCGGCCACGTCACCTGCGGCGCGATCGTCGTCGACGCGCTCGGCCGTGTCCTGCACGTGCTGCACCTTGCGAGCGGGAAGGTTCTCGCCCCCGGCGGACACGCCGACCCCGCCGACGAGTCCCTGACAGGGGTGGCGTTGCGGGAGCTGCACGAGGAGACCGGGATCCCACCCCGAGCCGTCACGCCGTGGCCCGGCTACGAGACCGTGCCGTTCGACATCGACGTCCACGACATCGACGCCCGCCCGGGCAAAGGCGAACCCGGCCACCAGCACTTCGACCTCCGGTTCCTCTTCCGCCTGCGCACCACAACCGAGTTGCCGCTGGTGCTGCAGGAAGCAGAGGTCGGCGGCATCGAGTGGCGGCCAGTTGACCGGGTGACCTCCCCCTCCCTGCGCGACAAGCTGCTCAAGCTCCCGTCCAAGGCCGAACCGGAGGCGGCCAATGCCTCCGCCCTGATCTACAACGACCGCGGCGAGTACCTGCTCCACCTGCGCGACTACTTCCCCGGCGAGATCTGGGAGCCGGGCATGTGGTCACTGCTGGGCGGTGGCCGAGAGCCCAAGGACGCCACCCTGGAACACACCGTCCGGCGCGAACTGGCCGAGGAAACGGGTCTCCACATCGCCGACCTGACCCCGTTCGGCATCGAGTACGCCTCCGACGACGCCGGTGCGAGCGTGCCCATCGCCATCTACGCCGGCCGCTGGAACGGCGATCCGCGCGAACTCAGCCTGACGGAAGGGGTGATGCTGGCCTGGTTCGCCCCCGACGACCTCCACCGCCTGCGCATCGCAGACACCACCCGCGACCTCGTACGGCGCCACGCCGCCAGCGTCCCCGCCAACGCTTCCGGCACTGTGTCGCAGAGCGGGCTCTCGTCACACGAGGAGCGCCGCCCAGCTTCGCCTCACGGCACGGTCCTCAACATCATCGGCGTCCACCTCTACCTGGAGCGCCCCGACGGGACGGTGCTGCTCGGGCTGCGCCACCCCGACTCCGCGTTCGCGCCGTCCACCTGGCACGTCCTGGCCGGCCACTGCGAGCAGGAGAGCGCCATCACCTGCCTGATCAGGGAGGCACGGGAGGAAGCCGGCCTGCGCATCGAGCGCCAGGACGTCGAACTCGTCCACGTCGTCCACCACATCGACCGCGCCGGGGACCGGCCCCGCATGGGCCTGTTCTTCCGCGCTCGCACCTGGACCGGCGAGCCGGAACTACGCGAGCCGGACAAGTGCACCCAGTGGAAGTTCTGGGACCCTGCCGCGCTGCCCGACAACCTCGTTTCCTATACCCGCCAAGCCATCGCGAAGATCCAGAACGGGGACCTGTACAGCGAGACGGGATGGCCCGCATGACCGGCACCCCGAGCGGCGCACACCGTCGCCTGGCCACTGCAACTGCGGCCGGCCGTGAGGACACCCGCCTGGTGGTGATCCGCGGCAACTCGGCGTCAGGCAAGTCAAGCGTGGCCCAGGGCCTGCGAGATCACTACGGCCGCGGTATCGCGATCGTGGGCCAGGACGTGATCCGCCGGAACGTGCTCAGGGAACACGACACCGCGCGCGGCGCCAACATCGCCCTGCTGGGCAGGATCGCACGCGAAGCACTGAACGCCGGCTTTCACGTGGTGCTCGAAGGGATCCTGTACGCCGACCGCTACAGCCACATGATCACGTCTCTGGTACGGGACCACCGCGGCATCTCCTGCTGCTACTACCTGGACGTGCCGCTGGAAACGACGTTGGTCCGACACAGATCGAAGGCGGATGCCGCGTACCTGGCGCAAGTCACCGACAGCCACCTCGCCTCCTGGTACCGCGAACTGGATCTGCTGCCCGGCGGTCTGGAGACCGTGATCCCGGCCGACAGCACGCTGCAGGACACCATCACGCGCATCCTGCGCGAAACCGACCTGGCCTCTGCCTCCCCCATCCCGCCACCGCAGTGCAAGCCGCCGCAGGGACACTCGATGAGCAGTCCGGTGTTGATGTCCGATCCGCAGGTCGCCGCGATCCCGCTGCGCGAGTGCGGGGAGCCTCTCGTCGACGTACGTGACCACAGCTTCCGCGTCGATCCCCGCAAGCAAGATCCGCTGGGCGCGTTCGCCCACGTCCGCGAGGGCGTCCTGGCCCGGCTGGAGCACGCCCGCTCGCTCCTGCCCGCCGGCACCGACCTGCTGTTCATCGAGGGCTATCGGCCGCCGGCCCTACAGCAGCGCTACTTCACCGAGTACCGGGACGAGCTGGCCGCCGCTCATCCCGACTGGGCAGCTGAGCAGCTCCACCAGGCCGCCAGCCGGTACGTGTCACCACCGGAGATCGCGCCCCACTCCGCGGGCGCGGCTGTAGACGTGACTCTCGCCGACCAGGACGGCCACGAACTCGACCTCGGTACCCGCGTCAATGCCTCCCCCGAGGAGAGCGACGGCGCCTGCTTCACTCACGCCCCGAACGTCAGCGATCGCGCGCGCCACCACCGCATGCTGCTGCTCAACGCCATGGAGAACGCAGGTTTCAGCAACTATGCGACCGAGTTCTGGCACTTCTCGGTAGCGGATCGGTACGACGCGTTGATGCGGCAGGAGCCGCACGCGCGCTACGGACCGATCGAACTGCCGTAGCGCGCCGGCATCCTCGTCCACTTCATCGCCACCCACGCCGATCCGGAAACACAGGAGCGCGGCCACCGGACCCTGGCCCGGTTGGGATCCCAAGGCCGCGACGGACGGACCTCATCGAACGGAGGCACGTATGCCCGACGACACCCAGCAGGCGATCCCAGCCGTCCCGAGTCCGGCGACCGGACGTGAACCACAAGAGCACCACATGCACCTGCTCGGGCGGTACTACCGCCAACTGGAAGCAGGCCGCAAGACGATCGAAGTGAGGGTGGCCACCCCGCAGAAGCGCGCCGTCGCAGTCGGCGACACGGTCGTCTTCCACGACCGGGACACCGGGCGGGAACTCGACGTCATCGTGCAGCGGATCACGCCGTACCACTCCTTCGAGGATCTGCTCAGCTCGGAGGACACCGTGCGTATCGACCCGGACGGGCCGCCCGGCGAACTGCTCGCCAACCTCCGAAGCATCTACCCGCCGGCCAAGGAAGCCCTCGGCGTTCTCGCCCTCGTATTCGACCACCGCCCTGCCCGGCCCGGCCGCCCCATGCCGATGACACCCACGCAGTGCGCGCAGACCGTCTCCACCCCCACCCAGAAGGCGACCGTGCCCGCCGAGGATGCTGGTAAGCCCGGGCTATCAGAACCTGCGGATTGACCCGTGGTTGAGGTCGTCAGTTACGACCACGGGGCGCACATGATCACGGCCATTCCAGGCGACGGCCATTCCAGGCGACGGCCGTTCCAGGCGGGCGAGGGCTCCCATGATGTCGAAGCGATCGGGGCGGTGCCCGTGGGCGATCATGTGCCAGGTGATCGACCTGGCACCCACCCGAAAGAAGGTCTCGGACCGGGTGGTGGGATGGTGCACGCCCGCGGCCCCCTGCGAGCGAACCGGTGTGCTACGGCCGCCCGGCAGACCTGTACGGGTCTCAGGACATGCTGCCCCGGCACACCGTCCCAGGGGCCGGGGTGTGACCCGTGCGGAGGTATTGGTCGACCGTCTCCTTGACGCAGCGGTTCTGCGGGTATGTGCCGTGGCCCTCCTCCTCGGCCGTCAGGAGCACGCCCACGCCGTCGCCCAGGGCGCGGGCCATGTGTCGGGCGCCGGGGTAGGGGGTAGTCGGGTCGCCGGTGCCGCCGACCACCAGGACGGGGGCCGCGCCGTCGGCGTTCACCTGGGGCGTTGCGCGCTCGCCGTCGAACGGCCAGTCGTAACAGAGGTAGACGCCGGTGGACCAGGCCGCGCCGAAGACGGGTGAGGCGGCCTTGACGCGGGCCTCGTCCCTGTCGAGGGCTTCGAAGCCGGGGCGCAGGCTGGAGTCCGCGCAGGTGATCGCGGTCCGGGCGACGCTGCTGCTGTCGGGCGGGGTCGCCGCGCGGTCGGCGGAACCCATGTCGGCCGCACCGCTGCTCATCGGACCGCCGTCGTTGTGGTCGATCAGCGCGGTGAGGGCCTTGGCGAGCGGCGACCAACCGTCCGTGCCGAGGACGAGATGGTCTCCAACGCTGTGCGCGAGGTCGTCGGCGTCCAGGTTCCTTCCCCCGCCGGCCGGGGCGGGCTTCTTCTCCAAGCGGTCGGCCAGGCGCGCCATGCGTCGCGCGGCCTCCTCGGGCCCGTCACCGGTCGGGCAGTGGCGGATACGTGCCGCGCAGTGCGCAACGAACCGGTCGAACGCCGCCTGGACCGCCTTGACCTGCGAGACCTGCTCCTCGCTGAGGTCCTCGGTCGGATCGACGGGCGCTTCGAGGACGAGCCGTCCGACGTGGGACGGGAACAGGTGGGCGTAGACCGCGCCGAGCGCCGTGCCGTACGAGACCCCGAAGTAGTGCAGCCTCTCGTCGCCGAGGAGATAGCGCATCAGGTCGAGGTCGCGCGCGGTGTGTGAGGTGCCGATGTACGGCAGGAGCGCCCCGGAGCGCTCGGCGCAGGCGTCGGTCCCGTCGTAGCCGGTGTCGTCCGCGGTCTTTCCGCAGCGCACGGGGATGGTCGCGCCGACGCCGCGCGGGTCGAAGGAGACCAGGTCGTAGCGGTCGAGGAGCGGCTTGTACTGGTTGAGCCGTTCGGGCAATCCGCTCACACCGGACACGCCGGGGCCGCCGAAGTTGAGGACGAGCGAGCCGATGCGCCGGGCGTCAGGGCCGGTGGCCTTGCGGCGGATCAGAGCGACGTCGATTGTCCTGCCGTCTGGTTTCCGGTAGTCGAGGGGGGTCTTCATGACGGCGCAGTCGTAGCCATTGCGCGCGGTGGGCGGCGAGGTGCAGCGGGACCAGTGGAGGTGCTGGCCGGTGGTGAGCGCGGTGGGCAGACCGGCGGGCGGGTTGTTCGCGGTGAACTCCGTACGCGGTTCCGCACTCCGGCCGGGAGCGTCGTGCTGGAGCCAGGCGCCGATGGCCCCGATCGCGGCGAGGACGACCCCTGCGAGGATGAGCGCACCGGCCGAGAGGCCCGGTCTGCGGCTTCGTAACGGACGTGCGTCACTCATTGAAATCCCCGCGCTCCCGCCCCTGGACGCCCAGGCCCCGTGCCCGTATGCCCGTACCCTTGATCGTCCGATCGTCGAATGAGTGTGCAGGGTACTAGCCCCCTCTGACAGCCCGGCTCGGGAGAGTGCCCGGAAGTATTGACCGCCCCGTGCTCACGCGACTCCCCCTGCGGTCCGGCCCGGCGTGTGCTGGACGCTGGACTGCTGCGTGTGCGGGTGGGAAGGCCGTAGCCGCCCCGCTGACCGCGACCGGCCGCCTGTGTCTGGCCCGGTGAGTCGTCGACGGACAAAGAGCTGCTGGTGTAGAGGTCGTACCCGGGCCACTCGATCCAAGCCCGTTCGGATCCGGGCTTCTCGAGGTAACAGGTGTTCTGGTAGACGTAATTGGCCGGCGCCTGGACTCTGCAATTCCAGGTGTATGTCCCTGCGGCCAGGTAGGCGTTGCGATCGACATAACCCGGATCCACCGGAGCGTAAGCTCCGCCGAGAGTGACACTCCAGTGGTATGTTCCGGCTGCCAAGCAGACGGTACTGCTCATCTCGGCCTCGTCCCCTGGTGACCATTTCTCAGGACGAGAAATTCCATGGCTCAGCCGCTGCCAAACTGCCACGATGCTGTTCCCTGAAGCGGAGGGCATGTGTTCGTCTTCGTGTGTGTGGGATGCGGCGCCGAGCTGACCACCGCGCTGTCCCAGGTGGCCATGCCGGTCCACGCCTACCCAAAAGTACGGGAACGGGATTCAGCTCCCGGTCCAAGCATTTTCCAGCACACTCTTGTCCGGCTACCAGCCATCCGCAACCAGTGGCTGCGCAAGATCCTTGGAAACCTTACGCAGGGCATGCACGCCCGGATCTTTTAAGAGGATGTCTCACGTGGCGAGTTTCGCGAGCTTCTTGTAGCAGGTGAGGGCGGCTGCGAGGCCGGGGAAGGCGAGGACGTGAGATCCCTTTCGCTCGTACCGGACGGTGAGCCGGCCGGAAGCCGAACAGCCAGGCGATCGACCGCTCGATCTTCGAGCGGTGCCGGCCGAGCCGCTCGCTCGATTCGATCCCGGGACGCGCGATGCGCGGGACGAGCCCTCGCTCGCGCAGCCAGGTGAGGTGCTCGGCGGAGACATACGCCCTGTCCGCGCGGAGTTTGACGGGCCGACGCCGTCGCGGCCCGCGGCGGGAGCGGACGGCGGGTACACCGCGGATCAGCGGCTTCAGAGCCAGGCTGTCGTGGGTGTTCGCACCGGACACCCCGACGGCCGGCCGGATGCCCTGGCCCTCGGACAGCACATGCGGCTTGCTGCCCTTCTTGCCGCGATCGACCGGGTTCGGCCCGGTCAGCGTGCCCCCCCTTTTGACCCGGACCGAGACGGCATCGACGATCGCCGAGGCCCAGTCCAGCTCGCCCCGCGCACCGAGTCACGGAGCGGTCCCGCCGCCCTGCGGACGGGAGTTGAACGACAGCGGCAACGGTGCGACCAGCTCCCACAGACCGTCAGGAACCAGCCGCTGCGACATATCGACACCCACAAGCAGCAATGATGCCGCAGCTCACCACACGAGCACATGAGACATCCTCATTAAGAAGAGCCTGTATGAGACCGCGTTATGGGGCAGCCGTGCAACGCATACTCCGGCCGTACTCTCGCCTTACAGCAAAGCATTCTTTCACTCCGGCCGATGCTGGCGTATCACTTCACGGGCACTTTCATTCCGAACAGTTTCTCTGCATTTCGGAATGCAATCTTTTCCTTGTCTTCGCGTGGCAAATCGACTCCGCGGAACCAGTCAGTCTGCTCCTTTATGTCCGCGAACGGGTAGTCGGTTGCGAACATCACTCGATCCACGCTTATGTACTTCAGCAGGAGATCGAGCAGTTCGGTCTGGGGGAATGCGCTGGTTGTGACCCAGAAGTTGTCCTGGAAGTATTGCCCGATGGGCTTCTCGAGCGAGTCTTTGGTCGGCTCGCCCATGTCATTGACGATCCGCTCGTAGTAGAAGGGAAGACCTTCACCCATGTGGCCGATGATGATTTTCAGTTTGGGGAATCTGTCGAAAACTCCGTACGCGATCATCCGAATGCATTGGGTCAGCACCTCCTGGTGCCAGCCATATCCAGACCCACTGAAAATGTAGTCTTGATACTCTTCCGTGTATTTTGACCGTGTGGTGCTGTAGTAGATCTTGAAGACCTCGTCAGCTGGATAGCCCGGATGCAGGTAGATCGGCACGTCGAGAGCAACGGCACGTGCCAGCACAGGCTCGAAATCGGGATGATCGAGATACTTCTTCGCGATGTGTCCGTTGGTCAGGGCACCCAAGAAGCCATCTTCCCGAACCGAGCGTTCCAGTTCGTCCGCCGCCGCCTCCGGGCTCTGCAAGGGCAAGGTGGCGAAAGCCTTGAAGCGGTCCGGATATCTGGCGATCGGCCCGTCTACAAGTTGCCGGTTGAGACGATAGGCAAGGTCGATGCCCCTCTGCCCAGGGACATTTTGTGCGGAGGGTGTATGAGCAGAGAGGATTTGAACGTTGAGTCCCCCCGCATCCATATCGCCGATGCGGCGTTGGCCTAGATCCGAAAGACCAATTTCCTCAAGGAACGCTATATGATCCTGATTGATGGAGTTCAACTTCAACAACGTGGGAGTCGAAAAGGTCTCCTCCGTGCCGATGAAGGGCAGGTCCTGGTCCCGCCGTGAAATGTCCGAAGTCTTGTCCGAAGTCTTGTCCGAAGTCTCGTTCTCGCTCGCTTCCGAGAGAATGGCGTGCGTGGACAAGCCGGCACCAATGCCAAGTGCCGTGCTGGCGGTCAGAAAGCCGCGGCGTCCCATGGGCTTCATGTCAGTCCCTCTCTTCAGGCGTTACTGCGGTCGTCATCCCTCTGGAGACAGGCGGTACGCCGTTACTCCGACGGGAGTACTCTCCGGAGCGGCGTTCGACACCCGCACGAGAATCAAGGCCCGTCGCAACTGGGCCCGAAGTCCAGGGTCCGGGCCGCGCTTTCCCCGATGGTGCCGCGTCGACTGCCATCACCAGCCTTCTACATACGGGTTGCATCGCTTATCCGCATGCCTACTTCCTACAGAGCGAACCTGAGACGAACGTTAAAGAGCTGCTCACGCGCTCTGCCAAATGATCAGTTGTGGGAGCTTCTCGAGCCGGTGCTTCCGCCGTGGCCCGACGAAGGCGCCCGGTCCGCGGCCGGTGCCGGATCGGCAGTGCCTGCAGGGCATCTTGTACGTGCTGCATACCGGGATCGGCTGGGAAGACATTCCGCAGGAACTCGGCTTCAGGTCAGGCATGACGTGCTGGCGGCGGATCAAGCGGTGGATCCACGCCGGGGTGTTCGACGATCTGCATCGGATCCTGCTTGCCCAGCTGAACGCGGCAAACGAGATCGACTGGTCCCGGGCTGTGATCGACGGCAGCCACATCGACACGAAAAAAGGGGGTCCCGGACCTTGAGTTCGCCCCCATTTCCAGCCCCCACGTGAGCGGAGTCGAGGGCCACGCGCGAGACGTCGATGAGGACCACGTTGCATTTGGCGTGGTCGGTAGCATTCGGCCGTGACGATCTTGGAGCGTCTTGTCCTGGACGGCTGTGGGAGTTGTTCCAGCGGGTGATACCGGTGGCGCCGACTCGTCCGCAGGGCGGCGGGCGACGCCGCTACGGGGACCGGAAGGGCTGGCCGCAATCTTGTTCGTGGCCACCTCCGGGTGCACCTGACGGCAGGTTCCCGAGGGGTTCGGTCCGTCGTGGTCGACCCACGAACCCCTTGCGCGTGCGATTCCGCCGATCCGATCTCGCCGCGGTCCCCGGACGTCTTCCGGCAGGCGGGCAGAAGTCCGTGGTAATTGACCGCCCACCTTCCGATGAGCAGCCACCAGAGCTGACGCGTTTACGCAGGTCAGCGCACCCTTCCCCGCGGCTTCAGAGGCACCGCCGGCAGCTCAGGGGCAGCCAGCGGATCACCGTCGTACCCCTTCACCTCGCCGAACCGCGTCCCCTCCATCCAGTCCCGCCGCGCCTGCTCGATCTCCCCCTGCGTACGCCCGATCCAGTTCCAGAACATGATCAGTTCCTCCTCGAACGGTTCGCCGCCCAGGAGCATCAGGCTCGCGTCCGACTCCGCCCGCAGGGGCAGTTCGCCGCGGCCGCAGCCGAGATAGAGCATGGAGCCGGGCAGGACGGGGACGCCGTCGACGTGGGCTTCGCCGGACATGGACAGGACCGCGTACTCGAAGTCCGGCTCGACGGGGAGGCGTACGTCCGTGCCTCGGGTCAGGGTCAGGTCGGCGCCGACGATCGGGGTGTACGCGGTGCCCGGTGAGGTCGCCCCGTCCAGGCCGCCGAGGATCAGCGTCGCCTTGACGCCGGGTGCCGTGACGACCGGCAGGTCGGCGTGGTGTTCGAAGCGCGGGTCGGCGTGGCGGTGGCTGTCGGGGAGCGCGACCCACAACTGCGCGCCGTGCAGGAAGCGGGCGTGCGAGCGCGGGCTCTCCTCCGAGTGGCTGATGGCACGGCCGGAGGTCATCAGCCCCAGTTCGCGGGGGCGGATCGTCTGGAGGCTGCCGGTGGAGTCGCGGTGCAGCACCTCCCCCTCGTGCAGCCAGCTCACCGTCTGCAGACCCATGTGGGGGTGCGGCGGAACCTGCATTCCGGGCTCGTCGGCGATGTCGTCGGGACCGTAGTGGTCGACGAAGCACCAGGCCCCGACCATGCGGCGGCCCAGGTTGGGCAGCAGCCGGCGGACCTCGCCGGCCTCGCCCAGCTTCACGCGGCGAGGGCTGAGAAGTTCACGCACCGGCTCCGCCACCACGAAGCCACGGCCGCCGCACAGGGAGGGGGCCGCTTCGCGCTCGAGATTGCTCATGGAGCACAACCTAGTCCGGCGCACGGGCCTGCGTCAGCGTCCTGTTCGCGCCGTGGCGCAGGGGCGCGTCGCGGACGTCCGCAGGACTTGGGTCGGCGTCATGTTCGGGCCGTGGGCGTGAGCGCGTGTCGCGGGCGCCCCGGAGAACCGTAGCGGCCGCGACGGCGTGCTCGACGAGCCGGTCACCGAGCGGGCCGGTGCCGGGCCGGCCGCCCTGCCCCGCTCGCCCCGGCCCCCTCCGACCAGCGGAATATCCGACCGGCAGGCTCGGTTGCCGTCCTCGAAGGAGGCACCGAGTGAACACGACCCAGGACACCATGTACTACGCCCACGGAACCCCGGCCGAGCGCTGGGAGCGCGCACAGCTGTTCTTCGACGCCAAGGACTACGCCGCCGCCGCGCGTGTTCTGGTCGGGCTGGTGGAGGAGGTGCCCGAGCAGACCGGGCCCCGGCTGCTCCTGGCGCGTTCCTACTACCACTCCGCCCAACTGCGCCGGGCCGAGCGCGAGTTGCGAACGATCGTCGAGCGGGACCCCGTGGAGCATTATGCCCGGCTGATGCTCGGCCGCACGCTCCAGCGGCAGAACCGGGACGAGGAGGCGGAGTCGCACCTGCGGATCGCCTCGGCGCTCGCGGGTGACTTCGAGCATCACTGACCCGCACCGCACCCGACGGTGCCCGGCTCCGTGCGGAGCCGGGCACGGTCGGCGTCGGCGGGGTCCGCAGACCCGGCCGGCAAGGAGGCGGCACGCCGGCCCACGTGCCCGGGCCCGCCGTCCCGGTCGCGGCGCTACGAGAGAGGCGTCCCGTACGAGCGGCGCCCCCGCCGGTGAGCGATCTCCCCCAGCAGGATGTCGACGGCGAGGAAGGCGGCCAGCGGGATGCCGAACAGCGGCAGGAAGTACCCGAGTACGGCGATGCCCGCCAGCAGCGGCACCAGGATCCGCGGCGGCACCTGCTGCCAGGCGCCGCGCGGGATCGGACGGCCGAAGGAGCTGCCCCGGCCGCGCTGCCACCACATCCGGTAGCCCCAGACGATCAACAGGATCAGACAGGTCGCGAGCAGCATCAGGGCGATCTGGTTGGCCAGGCCGAACAGGACGCCGGTATGCAGGTCGATGCCCCAACGGGTGAGCTTCGCGAGCACCGGGTGGTCCGCGAAGCGCACCACGTCGGTGACCTCTGCGTCGGCCGGGTCGATCGCGACGGCGTCCTGCTTGGTGGGCCAGCCGCGCTGCACCTGCTTGACCACGTACGCCGAGTTCGCGTCCGCGGGCGGAACGATCTCCACCGGGTCGCCGAGCCCCTCGGCCCGCGCCGCCGACAGGACCTTGTCCAGGCCCACGCCGTGTGCGGCGTCGCCCGCCTGCCCGGCGGCGGAGCCGTGGCCGGCGTGCTCACCGCCTGCGGCCGCCGACACCGACGGGGTGGCCTGGCCGAGCGAGGTGCGCAGCTCGTCGATGGTGGCCCCGGCGTAGGCGGACCAGGTCAGACCGGTCGCCGAGAGGAAGAAGAACCCGATCGCCGCCCACACTCCGACGGTGCCGTGCAGTCCGAGGGTGCGGCGCCGGCCCTTCGCGCCCCGCACCTTGCGCAGGGCGCGGCGCCGGGAGAACCACAGCGCCAGCCCGCCCGCCGAGATCACCCACAGCCAGCTGGCCGCCAGTTCGCTGTACAGCCGCCCCGTCTCCCCGAGGTGCAGGTCCCGGTGGAACTCGTCGATCCAGGTGCGCAGCGGCAGCGCGCCGGTCGAGCCGTACTGTTCGAGGGAGCCGCGCACCTTCGCGGTGTACGGGTCGACGAACACGGCGAGGGCGTGGCCCTCGTCGACGCCCGGCACGCCGGACAGCATCACCCTGGTCGTCGCGTCGGCCTCGGGTGAGGGGCGTACGGCGGAGACGGTGCCCTCGGGGTGGGCCTTGCGGGCGGCGGCCACCTGCTCGCTGATCGGCAGCTTCTTCTCGCCCACGGGGACGGTCAGTTCGTGGTCGTACACGAGCTTCTCGGCCTGGAACGAGCCGGCGTACAGCAGGCCGGTGACGGCGGCGACGAGGAGGAACGGCGCCACCAGCACACCGGCGTAGAAGTGCAGACGGAGGATCAGCGGGCGCAGGGAGGCCCAGCTGCTCTTCGACGGTGCCGGGGCGGCTGGTGGCGGGGCCTCGTCCGTGGTGGTCGAGGGAGCGGTGGTCATCGGCGGGCTTCTCCGGGGACGTCTTCTGGGCCGTTGCGGTGTGAGCGGTGGCCGTTGCGGTGCAGTAGTCGGTGCGGCGGGGCGTTCAGTTCCCGGGGAACACATGTGACGTGCATCACGTAGAGGTGGGGGGTGCCGTGTCATCCTGAGCCGATGGGAACACCGAGCGATCGCGCGCCCCTGGCCGAGCGGGTCGAACAACTCCTCGACGGAGGACTCCCGTTGGCCATCGTCGCGGCCGGTGACCCGGTGCTGCGGCAGGGCACGGAGCCGTACGACGGTCAGCTGGAGCCCGCCCTGCTGGCCCGGTTCGTCGAGGCCCTGCGGGTCACCATGCGCGCGGCCCCGGGGGTCGGCCTGGCGGCGCCGCAGGTCGGCGTGGAGCTGAGGATCGCGGTGATCGAGGATCCGGCGCCGGTGCCGGAGGAGGTGCGGCTCGTGCGCGGGCGGGTGCCGCAGCCGTTCCGTGCGCTGGTCAACCCCTCCTACGAACCGGTCGGCGACGCGCGGGCGGCGTTCTTCGAGGGCTGCCTGAGCGTCCCGGGCTGGCAGGCGGTGGTGGCGCGGCCCGCAGAGGTGCGGCTGACCGGGCAGGACGAGCATGGCCGGATGCTGGACGAGGTGTTCACGGGCTGGCCGGCCAGGATCGTGCAGCACGAGACGGACCACCTCGACGGCGTCCTGTACCTGGACCGCGCCGAGTCTCGCTCCCTGTCGTCCAATCCGGCGATGGCGGAGCGCTGGGCCCAGCCGACACCGGAGGAGGCGGCGCGGGCGCTGGGCTTCGAACTGCCGTAGCGCGCGGAGCCGCCCCGCCGAAATTCGGAGGCGCCCGCGGCGGCGCCTCCGTTACCGTGACCGCATGTCTACGCCCCGAATTTCCTAGCTCAGGACCCACTCCCACGCCACCCGTGTGTCCTCTTGCTTTTTCGGAGCGTTTTCTCATGATCACTGTTCGTGACATCGCCGTGCGCGTGGGCGCGCGTCTACTGCTGTCCGGCGTCTCCTTCCACGTCTCCCCCGGCGACCGCATCGGCCTGGTGGGCCGCAACGGCGCCGGGAAGACGACCCTGTTGCACACCCTGGCGGGCGAACTGCGGCCTGCCGCCGGCTCGGTCTGCCGCACGGCCGGAGTGGGGCATCTCCCCCAGGATTCCCGCGCCGCCGACCAGTCGGTCACCGTCACCGACCGGATCCTCTCCGCGCGGGGCCTGGACCTGGCCGTACGGGCGCTGCGCAGCGCCGAGGCCGCGATGGCCGACGGCACGGACCGGTCGATGAACGCCTATGTGCGGGCCGAAGCCGAGTTCCAGGCGCGCGGCGGCTACGCGGCCGAAGCGGAGGCCGCCCGGGTCGCCGCCGGTCTCGGCCTGTCGTCGGACCTGATGGACCGGCGGCTCAGCGCGCTGTCGGGCGGTCAGCGCCGGCGTGTGGAGCTGGCGCGCATCCTGTTCGCCGGACACGGCACCCTGCTGCTGGACGAGCCGACGAACCATCTGGACGCGGCCTCGATCGCGTGGCTGCGCGGCTTCCTGATGAGCCATCAGGGTGGGCTGGTGATGATCAGTCACGACACGTCCCTGCTGGCCGGCACCGTGAACCGGGTCTTCCACCTGGACCCGGGGCGGGCCGCGCTCGACATCCACAACACCGGCTGGGACACCTACCTGGAGCAGCGGGACGCCGACGAGCGGCGCCGGACGCGCGAGCGGGCGAACGCCGAGCGCAAGGCGGCGGCGCTGCACGCCCAGGCCGGCAAGATGCGGGCCCGGGTGTCGACCGCGGTGGCCGCGCGGAACATGGCGCGTCGCGCGGACCGGCTGCTCGCCGACCTCGAACCGGCCCGGCGCGCCGCGAGGACGGCCAGGATCCGGCTCCCCGAGCCTGCGCCGTGCGGCCGTATCCCGCTCGGCGCGGTGAGCCTGACCAGGTCGTACGGCGGCCGGCCCGTGCTGCGGGGGGTCGATCTGGCGGTCGACCGGGGCAGCCGCCTGGTGGTGCTGGGGCCCAACGGAGCCGGGAAGACCACCCTGCTGCGCATCCTGTCCGGGCAGGACACGCCCGACAGCGGCCGGGTGGTCCACGGGCACGGTCTGCGCCTGGGCTACTTCGCTCAGGAACACGACACCCTGGACCCGGAGTCGACTGTCCAGATGCACCTGGCCGGAGCCGCGCCGCATCTCACCGACGGGGAGGCGCGGCAGGTCCTGGGCGCGTTCCTGTTCACCGGCGACGACACCGGCAAGCCGGTCGGCGTCCTGTCGGGCGGCGAGAAGACCCGGCTGGCCCTGGCGGGTCTGGTGCACTCGGGCGCGAACGTCCTGCTCCTCGACGAGCCCACCAACAACCTGGACCCGGCCTCCCGCGCCGAGGTCCTCGCCGCGGTGGGCACCTACCCGGGCGCGATCGTCATGGTCACGCACGACGAGGGCGCCGTCGACGCGCTGCGCCCGGATCGGGTGCTGCTGCTGCCCGAGGCGGAGGAGGACCTGTGGGACGACGACTACCGGGAACTGGTGGTGCCGGCGCACGCGTGATCCCGGCCGGGGCCGTCCGGCGCGGGGCGCCGGACGGGCCGCGGGTCAGGCGTCGCGGTACGCCTCCAGCAGCCGCAGCCACACCTCGCTGATCGTCGGGTAGGACGGGACGGCGTGCCACAGGCGGCTGACCGGGACCTGGCCGGCGACCGCGATGGTCGCGGAGTGGATGAGTTCGCCGACGCCGGGGCCGACGAGGGTGACGCCGCGCAGGATCTCTTCCTCGACGTCGACGACCATGCGGGCGCGGCCCTGATAGCCGTCGGCGTACAGGCCGGCCCCGGCGACGGTGGACAGGTCGACGTCGACGGCCTTCACCCGGTGACCGGCCTGCTCCGCCTCGGCCAGGGAGAGGCCGACGGCCGCCGCCTCCGGGTCGGTGAAGACGACCTGCGGGACGGCGGCGTGGTCGGCGGTCGCGGCGTGGGCGCCCCAGGGCTCGGCCAGGAGGGTCTCCCCGGTGGCGCGTGCGGCGATGGCGGCGCCCGCGATGCGGGCCTGGTACTTGCCCTGGTGGGTGAGGAGGGCCCGGTGGTTGACGTCGCCGACCGCGTACAGCCAGTCGTGGCCGTCCACGCGGAGGCTGTCGTCGACCGGCAGCCACGAGCCGGGGTCGAGGCCGATCGTCTCCAGGCCGATGTCGTCGGTGCGCGGGGCGCGGCCGGTGGCGAAGAGGATCTCGTCGGCCTCGATGCGGTCGCCCGTGCCGGTGACGGCCACGACGGTTCCGTTCTCCCGGGTCACCGACTCCACCGAGGTGCCCGTACGGACGTCCGCGCCGGCCTCCGTGAGCGCCTCGGCGATCAGTTCCCCGGCGAACGGCTCCATGCGGGGCAGCAGGCCCTTGCCCCGGACCAGCAGGGTGACCTGCGAGCCGAGGGCCTGCCAGACGGTGGCCATCTCGGTGGCGACCACGCCGCCGCCGATCACGATCAGCCGGCCGGGCACGGTCTTGGAGCTGGTGGCCTCCCGGCTGGTCCACGGCTTGACGGCGTCGAGCCCGGGCAGGGCGGGCAGGGCGGCGCGGCTGCCGGTGCAGACGGCGACGGCCTGCCGGGCGGTCAGGACGTGCTCTGCGCCGTCGGGGCCGGTGACCGTCACGGTGCGGGGGCCGGTGAGGCGGCCATGGCCGCGGTACAGGGCGGCGCCGATGGAGTCGAGCCAGCCGACCTGGCCGTCGTCCGTCCAGTTCGAGGTGTAGTAGTCGCGATGGGCGAGGACCGCGGCCGCGTCGAGGGGTCCCTGGACCGACTGGCGCAGGCCCGGGACGCGGCGGGCGTCCGCGCGGGCGATGACCGGTCGCAGCAGGGCCTTGCTGGGCATGCAGGCCCAGTAGGAGCATTCACCGCCGACCAGTTCGCTCTCCACGACCGCGGTGGTCAGTCCGGCGGCGCGGGTGCGGTCGGCGACGTTCTCCCCCACGGGCCCGGCACCGAGCACCACGACGTCGTACGTGTTGGTTTCCGTTTCCGTCATGGGGTCAGTCTGGTGGGTGGTGTGCGCGCTGGCCACATGGGTAGGGGCGCGGAATACGTGTCCGGTCGGCCGTGTTGTGCTGACGGCTTGACCCCACACCAGGAAGAGGGATGTACGCCATGAGCAGCACCGTGGAGCTCACCAAGGAGAACTTCGACCAGACGGTCACGGACAACGAGTTCGTTTTGATCGACTTCTGGGCCGACTGGTGCGGGCCGTGCAAGCAGTTCGCCCCGGTGTACGAGAAGGCGGCCAGGGAGAACCCGGACCTGGTGTTCGGCAAGGTGGACACCGAGGCGCAGCCCGAGCTGGCCGCGGCCTTCGGTATCCAGTCCATTCCCACGCTGATGATCGTCCGTGACCAGGTCGCCGTGTTCGCGCAGCCCGGCGCCCTGCCCGAGGCCGCCCTGACGGACGTCATCGGGCAGGCCCGCAACCTCGACATGGACGAGGTGCGCAAGGCGGTCGCCGAGCAGCAGGCCCAGCAGCCGGCCGAGTGACCCGGCCGGGGGCCCGGACGGCCGGGCCCTCCCGCACCCGGCCTCTCGTGCGGGGCTCTAGAAGGGGTACGGGGCGACGTCTGCGCGTACCGTCGTCCAGCGCAGTTCGGTGAAGGCCTCCAGGTTGGCCTCGCCGCCGAAGCGGGCGCCGGTGCCGGATGCGGCGACCCCGCCGAAGGGCGCCACGGCCTCGTCGTTCACCGTCTGGTCGTTGATGTGGACGATGCCGGTCGGGATGCGCTCGGCGAGGTCGAGGCCGCGGGCCGGGTCCCTGGTGACGATGCCCAGGGAGAGGCCGTACGGGCTCTGCGCGGCCAGGGCCGCCGCCTCGTCGGGCGTGGTGAAGGAGCGGACGGGCGCGACCGGGCCGAAGACCTCCTCCGTGTACGCGGGGGTGCGGTCGTCGACGTGGGCGAGGACCGTCGGCCGGTAGAAGAGCCTGTCGTGGGTGCCGCCGGCGGCGAGCTTCGCGCCCGCGGCCGTGCTGGCCTCGACCAGACCGCTGATCTTGCCGAGCTGGCCGGAGTCGATGATGGGGCCCAGGTGGACCTGGTCCCGGTGCGGGTCGCCGACGGCGAGAGAGTCGGCCTTGGCGGCCAGGCGCTCGACGTACTCGTCGTAGAGGGACGCGTGCACCAGATGGCGTCCGGTGGTCATGCAGATCTGGCCCTGGTGGAAGAACGAGCCCCAGGCGGCCGTGGAGATCACCGCGTCGAGATCGGCGTCCTCCAGCACGATCATGGCCGAGTTGCCGCCCAGTTCCAGGTGGGCCCGCTTGAGGTGACGGCCCGCGGCCTCGCCCACGGCGCGTCCGGCGGCGGTGGAGCCGGTGAAGGAGATGATCGGCACACGGGGGTCGGCGACCAGGGCCTGTCCGGCGTCCGGGCCTCCGGGCAGCACGTGCAGCAGGTCCTCCGGCAGGCCCGCGGCGGCGAAGACGGCGGCGAGGGACAGTCCTCCGCAGACGGCCGTGCGCGGGTCCGGCTTCAGCAGGACCGCGTTGCCCAGCGCCAGGGCCGGTGCGACGGAGCGGATGGACAGGATCAGGGGGGCGTTGAACGGCGAGATCACGCCGACCACGCCGGCCGGCACGCGGCGCGTGTACGAAAGGCGCGGCGCCTCGCTGGGCAGCACCTGTCCGGCCGGGCGGGAGGCGAGCGCGGCGGCCTCGTAGCACTCCTGGGCTGCGACATGCAGCTCGAAGTCGGCCTTGCCGGGCACGGAACCCGATTCGCGGACGAGCCATTCGCGCAGTTCGGCGGCGTGCTCGGTGAAGAGGTCGCCGGCCTTGCGGAGCACGGCGGCACGGGCGAAGTGCGGGGTGTGCGCCCAGGCGGTCTGGGCGGTGGCGGCCCGCCCGGCGGCGGCTTCGACGTCCTCGGGGCCGGCGAGGGCGAGAGTGCCGAGGGCTTGGCCGGTGGCGGGCTCGGTGACGGTGTACCCGGGTCCCGCGAGGCTGCGGGGCTGCCAGGTTTTCGTGTCGAGCAACGGCATGACGGCTCTCCGATCGATCGGTCACCGGCTGACGGGCGAGCGGAATTCCCGTGCGTGCGCGGCCGGTTCGGCGGTCACATGGCGGAACGCGCCGAGCGGGCGCGACGGTGCGCGCCGCGGCCCGCGCAGGAACGCGTCCCCGTTTTGTTGAGCATGCAACATCCTATGCCCTGCCGCGCCCGCAGACCGGACCGTCCTCCGATTGCCGCGTGGCGTCCGGCGTCCGACCGGTGCCGTCCGGCGTCCGGCGGTGCCGTCCGGCGTCCGGCCACCGCCGTCCGCCGATTGTGGATCGGCGGACGGCGCTCGCCCGCTGCCGGAGGGCGTCCAGCGCCGGCCCTCTGCCGGACGGCGGCCGGCGCCTGACGACCGGCACCTGCGATCCGGCGGAACGACGTGGCCGCCGGGTCAGCTCGATTCGCGGTGCAGCACCGTCGCCCCCAGCACCTTGTGCGCCTCGGGCTCGGTGGCGGGATTGCGAACCGCCCGGTCCACCAGTTCGGCGAGTTCACGTCCGGACGGCAGCCGCAGGCGGACCGTGCTGAGCCGGGGCCGCAGCAGCCGCCCGAGCATCAGGTCGTCGGCCCCGATCACGGCCGTCTCCTCGGGGATGCGGATGCCCTCGTCCAGCAGGGCCCGCATCAGCAGCATCGCGTACTCGTCGTTGTAGGTGAACACGGCGTCCAGGCCGAGTGTGCGCCAGCGGGCGGCGAGGAGCGCCGCGGCCTGCTCGTCGTAGGCGAGGGGCAGTTCGGTCACGGTGGCGTCCGTGCCGCGCACCGACTGGCGGACGCCGTCGAGGCGGGGTGCGGAGAACGCCTCGAGTCCGGACTCCTGCGGGACGACGACGCCGATCCGGCGTCTGCCGCGGTCGTAGAGGTGGGCGCCCGCGCTGTGTCCGACCACGTCGTGGTCCATGAGCAGCGCGTGCGCGCCCTCGATGGTCTCGGGGCCGAGGGTGACCACGGCCCGCGCCCCCGATCGCTTGAGCACCGCCACCCCGCGCGGGCCCAGCCCGGAGCCGGGCACGAGCACGGCCACCGGCCGCAACTCGGCCCAGGCGCGGGCGGCTTCGTCGCCGTGCGGGCCACCGGTGCCGTGCTGCACGACGGTGTAGTCCAGGGCGGCGAGCGATCCCTGGAGGTCGGTGAGGAACCGGCTGTAGAGCGGGCCGACGGGGAAGGTCGGCGCCGGGATCAGGACCATGCGGCTGTGCCCGGCGCGCAGACTGCGGGCCGCGGCGTGGGGAACGTACCCCAGCTCCTTCGCGGCCTCGTGCACGCGACGGCGGGTGGGTTCGCTGATCCGTACGGCACTGGTGTTGTTGAGGACGTAGGAGACGGTCGCGCGCGAGACGCCGGCCAGGCGGGCCACATCGGCGCTCGTGGGCACGGAGCGCGACGGTGCGGGGGACGGGGGCGCGGGCGTTTTCGGTATCTGCACCATGACGTACGGCATCTTGGCAGAAGCCCCAATGCGGCCGTCCGGCGGGGGAGTTGTGAGAAACCCGTGAGCGCTCACGGGGTACGGCGGGCGCCTAACGGCAGGCGGTGCCCGCACCCGTCACCCGGTCGACCAGGTCGACCCACGCGGCCTCCAGCCGGGCCAGGGGCACCTGGCACTGCCTGGTCAGGTGGTGGATCAGGGCCGGGTCCAGCTGGCCCATCAGCGCGTGGGAGAGGAGATCGCAGTCCGCGTCGGGGGCGGCCTGGCGCAGCAGCATCTCGATGTGGTGCCGCAGTACGCGGCGGGCCGGGACCACGAAGCGGCGGTGTGCGCCGGGTTCGGCCGCCAGCTGCAGATCCAGCTCGTCGGCGGAGCGGCGCAGCATCGCGCAGCCGAACGCCCGCAGCCGCTCCACGGGCGGCGCTCCGGGTCCGAGCGGCGGCGGGCCGCCGAGGAAGGCGGCCTGGAACTTCTTCTCGGAGTGGTCGAGCAGCGCCGTCAGCAGGCCCGTGCGGTCGCCGAACCTGCGGAAGACCGTGCCCTTGCCGACGCAGGCCTCGGCGGCCACGGCCTCCATGGTGACGGCCTCGGCGCCGCGCTCCGCCACCAGCCGCCCCGCGGCCTCCAGCAGCCTGGCGCGGTTGCGCGCGGCGTCCGCCCGCAGGCACGGCTCGTCGCCCTCCAGTGCGGTGCCGAGCTGCAGCAGCTCGGGGTGGGCGACGGGCTCCTGGGGCGTCGAGGAGGGGGGCGGGGCGGTGGACATGAAGCCAGCGTAAAGCATCGGGAACAAAACTGGACCGCGGTCCGGTTAGGATGCTAGAACATTAAACGGACTCCGGTCCGGATGCCATCAGTCCTCAGAGCAGCGCCTCAGATGTGGGAGTCAGCATGTCCGTTCGTATCCTCGCCCTCGTCGGCAGCCTCCGTGCCGGTTCGCACAACCGCCAGCTCGCCGAGGCGGCCGTCAAGCTCGCCCCCGAAGGTGCCGAGGTGAACCTCTTCGAGGGTCTGGCCGAGATTCCCTTCTACAACGAGGACATCGACGTGGAGGGTAGCGTCCCGGCCGCCGCCGCGCGGCTGCGTGAGGCCGCGAACGCCGCCGACGGCCTGATCCTGTTCACCCCCGAGTACAACGGCACCATCCCGGCCGTGCTGAAGAACGCCATCGACTGGCTGTCCCGCCCGTACGGTGCCGGTGCCCTCAGCGGCAAGCCGGTCGCCGTGGTCGGCACCGCGTTCGGCCAGTACGGCGGTGTCTGGGCGCACGACGAGACCCGCAAGTCCGTGGGTGTGGCCGGTGGCAAGGTCCTGGAGGACGTCAAGCTGTCCATCCCCGGCTCGATGACCCGCTTCGCCGAGACGCACCCGGCCGACGACGCCGAGGTCGCCGAGCAGCTGACCGAGGTCATCGCCCGTCTGCACGGTCACGCCTCGGAGCCCGCCGCGGCCTGACGCCTCACCTCGCGCCCATGCAGGGGCCGGGGCCGGAAACGGCCCCGGCCCCTGCGGCACGTCGGCGGGCAGCCACCCCTTCAGACCGGCTGGGGCTCACGTTCAGGGCGGTGGATCGGCCTGACCGAGCCGGTGAGCGGCTCCCCCGTGCCGCCGTGCCGTGCCGCGATGATCTCCGCCGCGATCGACACGGCGGTCTCCTCGGGCGTACGGGCCCCCAGGTCCAGTCCGATCGGAGACCTGAGCCGGGCCAGCTCGCGCTCGCTCACGCCCGCCTCCCGCAGCCGCCGTTCGCGGTCCTCGTGGGTCCGGCGGGAGCCCATGGCGCCGACGTAGGCGACGGGCAGCCGCAGCGCCTCCGCCAGCAGGGGGACGTCGAACTTCGCGTCGTGGGTCAGGACGCACAGCACCGTTCGCCCGTCGGTCCTCGTGCGCCGCAGATAGCGGTCGGGCCAGTCGACGACGATCTCGTCGGCCTCGGGAAAGCGGGCCCGGGTCGCGAAGACGGGCCGGGCGTCACACACGGTGACGTGGTAGCCGAGGAACTTCCCCGCCCGGGCCAGGGCCGCCGCGAAGTCGATCGCACCGAAGACGATCATGCGGGGCGCAGGGGCGGCCGACTCGACGAACAGCGTGAGACCGCCTGGGCAGTGCGACCCGTCCTCGGAGAGTTCCACCGCGCCGGTGCGCCCGGTGGCGAGCAGGGCGCGGGCCCGGTCGAGCGCGGCACGGTCCAGGTCCGGGGCGCCGCCGAGACCGCCGGCGTACGAGCCGTCGGGACGGACCAGCAGCGCCCGGCCGAGGAGGCCGGACGGGCCGCGGGCCACCCGGGCCAGGGCCACGGGCTCCTCCCGGACGACGGCCGCCAGGGCGGCCGTCTCTGCCGGGCGACCGCCCCGGAACGGGGTGATCATGACGTCGATCGTTCCGCCGCAGGTCAGTCCCACCGCGAACGCGTCCTCGTCGCTGTAGCCGAACCGCTCCACCACGGTCTCGCCGTCCTGGAGGGCCTGGAGGCACAGGTCGTACACCGCTCCTTCCACGCAGCCTCCCGAGACCGAACCGACGGCCGTGCCGTCGCCGCACACGGCGAGTGCGGCGCCGGGAGGGCGCGGGGCACTGCCGCCGACGGCGACCACCGTGGCGACGGCGAACTCCCGGCCCTCCTCGATCCACCCGTGCAGGGGCCCTGCGAGATCAAGCATCGCCGCCCGCCAGCACGCGATCGGGCCGGATCGGAAGGTTCCGGTGGCGTACGCCGGTCGCGTGCCACACGGCGTTGGCGACCGCCGCGGCCGCGCCCACGATGCCGACCTCGCCGATGCCCTTGATGCCCACCGGGTCGTCGGGGTCGTGGTCGTCGACCCAGTCGGCCTCGATGTGCGGTACGTCCGCGTGCGCGGCGACGTGGTACCCGGCGAGGTCGGCGCCGTAGAGGCCGCCGCTCGCCCGGTCGCGGACGGCTTCCTCGTGCAGGGCCATGGAGATGCCCCAGGTCATGCCGCCGACGAACTGGTTGCGGGCGGTGAGCGGGTTCACGATCCGGCCGCCCGCGAAGATGCCCAGCATGCGGCGGACGCGGACCTCCCCCGTCGCGGGGTCGACGGCGACCTCGGCGAACTGGGCCCCGAAGGCGTGCCGCTCCTTCCGGGCGAGGGCACCGAGGGCTTCGGCCGTGTCCGACCGTACGGTGACGCCCTCCGGCGGGATGTCCGCGCCCGGCGGGAGGCTGCGGCGCAGTTCCTGGGCGGCCGCCGTGACGGCCCAGCCCCAGGAGCGGGTGCCGGCCGAACCGCCGGCGATCGACGCGGCGCCGAGGTCACTGTCCCCGATCCGCACCCGGACACGGTCCGCGGGCACCTCCAGCGCGTCCGCGGCGATCATGGTGAGCGCGGTCCTGGCGCCGGTGCCGATGTCCGCGGCGTTGATCCGCACCGTGAAGGTGCCGTCGGTCTCCGCGGTCAGGGCGGCCGTGGACGGCATGGCCAGCGTCGGGAAGGATGCGGCGGCGGTACCCGTGCCGAGCAGCCAGCGGCCCTCCCGGCGCACGCCGGGCCGCGGATCCCGCCCGTCCCAGCCGAACCTGCGGGCGCCCTCCCGGAAACAGGCGATCAGGTTGCGGCTGCCGAACGGCAGCCCGGACACCGGGCCGACCGCGGGCTCGTTGCGGACCCGCAGCTCGATCGGGTCGATGCCGCACCGCTCGGCGAGCTCGTCGAGTGCCGACTCCAGCGCGAACGAGCCCGGCGCCTCACCCGGAGCGCGCATCCAGGTCGGGGTGGGGACGTCGAGTTTCACCAGCCGGATGGTGGTGTGATGGGCGTCGGCGGCGTACATCGACCGGCTCGCCGCGGCGCTCGGCTCGACGAAGTCGTGCACGGTCGAGGTCTGGTTCAGCGACCGGTGCTCCAGGGCACGAAGCCGCCCGTCCGCGTCGGCACCGAGCCTGACGCGCTGGGCGGTGGGGCTGCGGTGGCCGGCGAGGGAGAACATCTGCCGGCGGGTCAGGACGACCCGTACGGGGCGCTGCAGCACGGTCGCGGCCATCACGGCGGCCACCTGGTGCGCCCGGGTGCCCTTGCTGCCGAACCCGCCGCCGACGTGTTCGGAGCGGACCCGCACGGAGGCCGGGTCGAGGGAGAAGAGGTTCGCGAGCTCGTGGGCGACCCAGCCGGTGCCCTGGTTGGAGTCGACGACCTCCAGCCGGCCGCCCTCCCACCGGGCCGCAGCCGCGTGCGGCTCCATCGGGTTGTGGTGCTCCTCCGGAGTGGTGTACTCCGCGTCCACCACGACGGCGGAACCCGCCAGTTCGGCCTCCAGGTCGCCCTTTTCCACCACGGCCGGCATGTGCCCGTCGAGCGGGTAGGCCTCGGACTCGCGCCGCGCGGAGAACGCGACGTCGTGCGACTCCCGGTCGTAGCGCACCACGAGGGCCGCGGCGGCCTCCCGGGCCTGCTCGGACGTCTCGGCGACGACCAGGGCCACCGGCCAGCCCATGTGCGGCACCCGGTCGTGCTGGAAGATGCCGGTGCTCGGGTCCGGCGCGACGCCCATGATGCCGGTGAAGGCGGTGTGGACGCGCGGGGCGTTGCCGTGGTGGAGCACGGTCAGGACGCCGGGCATCGCGAGCACGGCGTCGGTGTCCAGGGCGCGGACGCGGCCGCGGGCCACGGTCGACAGCACGAGCCAGCCCTGGGCGAGGTTCGCGAAGGGGATCTCCCCGGCGTAGCGGGCCGCGCCGGTGACCTTGTCGCGGCCTTCGACGCGGGTGTGCGCGGTGCCGGCGCCGGCCCGGGTGCTGGTGCCGGCGTTGCCCCGGGTGGCCGTGGTCATCGGGCGGCCTCCTCGGCGAGTTCGCTCAGCACGGCCACGACGAGGTTGCGCATCAGGGTCACCTTGTATCCGTTGTGGGGCAGGGGCCGGGCGGCCGCCAGTTCGGCGTCCGCGGCGGCGGCGAAGTGCTCCGCGTCGGCCGGGCCTCCGGTCAGCGCGCGTTCGGCCGTGCGGGCGCGCCAGGGGCGGGAGGCGACCGCGCCGAACGCCAGGCGCACGTCGCGGACACGGCCGTCCCGTACGTCGAGCGCGGCGGCCACGGAGCCGATGGCGAAGGCGTACGAGGCCCGCTCGCGCACCTTGCGGTAGCGGGAGTTGGCCGCTGTGTCGTCGGCCGGGAGGGTCACGCCGGTGATGAGCGCACCCGGCGGCAGGGCTGTCTCCAGGTGCGGGGTCTCCCCCACCGGCAGGTAGAACTCGGCGAGCGGCAACTCGCCCGCACCGGCGGCCGTTTCGTACGAGACGCGCGCGTCGAGGGCGGTCAGGGCCACGCCCATGTCGGAGGGGTGGGTGGCCACGCAGTGACCGGAGGCGCCCAGGACGGCGTGGTTGTGGTGCTCGCCCGCGATCGCGGGGCAGCCGCTGCCGGGATCACGCTTGTTGCAGGGGGAGGTGACGTCGGCGAAATAGCCGCAGCGGGTGCGCTGGAGGAGGTTGCCGCCGACGGTGGCCATGTTGCGCAACTGCCCGGAGGCTCCGGCCAGCACGGCCTGCGCGAGGGCCGGGTAGCGGCGGCGGACCTCGGGGTGGGCGGCGAGGTCGCTGTTGGTGACGGTCGCCCCGATGCGCAGCCCGCCGTCCTCGGCCGGCTCGACGCGGTTCAGGGGCAGTTCGCGTACGTCGACGAGCCGGGCGGGCCGTTCGACGCCGGTCTTCATCAGGTCGACGAGGTTGGTGCCGCCGCCCAGGAAGCGGGCTTCCCCGTCGCCGTCGAGCAGCGCCAGGGCGCCGGAGACGTCGTACGCGCGCCGGTAGCCGAACTCCCTCATGCCACAGCCCCCTTGGTCTCTTCGGCGGCCCGGGAAACGGCCTGGACGATCGACACGTAGGCGCCGCAGCGGCACAGGTTGCCGCTCATGCGCTCGCGGATCTCCTCCGGGGTCAGTGGCGGTGGTCCCGCCTCGGGCCGGACGTCGCCGGTGACCGCGCTCGGCCAGCCGGCCGCGTGCTCCTCGATCACGGCGATGGCCGAGCAGATCTGACCCGGTGTGCAGTAGCCGCACTGGAACCCGTCCAGGTCGAGGAACGCCTGCTGCACGGGGTGCAGTCGCCCGCCCTCGGCCACGCCTTCGATGGTGGTGACCTCGCGCCCCTCCGCGGCCACGGCGAGCTGGAGGCAGGCCAGGCTGCGGCGGCCGTCGAGCAGGACCGTGCAGGCACCGCACTGGCCCTGGTCGCAGCCCTTCTTGGTGCCCGTCATGTCGAGTCGTTCGCGCAGGGCGTCGAGCAGGGTGGTGCGGTGGTCGACGGTCAGCGTGTACTTCTCGCCGTTGACGGACAGGGTGAGGTCGCTGGACGTCGATGGGGGCATGGAAGCCTTCTCTCTCACATCGCCGGGCAAGGGGGGCGGGGGCGCTGCGGGTGGTGGTGCCGGTCCGCGACCGGGCGGGACGCGGCGTGCCCGCGCGCGGAGTAACCGGCACGGGCTGCCCGCACGGGTGGCCCGCCGCTACGATGAAACAAGCGGACACTTGTCCGCTACTCGGGAAACGTAACGGACAGCTGTCCGCTTAGCAAGGTCCGGTTCCGGCCACGGCCCGCGAGGAGTACGAGTGCGGCAGAAGAAGGACGCCCCCCTGCGCTCGGACGCGCTCCGCAACCGCGAGCGCATCCTGGAAGTGGCGCTGGAGGAACTGACACGTTCGGCGGACGTCCCGCTGAGCGCGATCGCCAAGAAGGCGGGCGTCGGGCAGGGCACCTTCTACCGCCACTTCCCCACCCGCGAGGCACTCGTCCTGGAGGTCTACCGGCACGAGATGCAGCAGGTCGCCGGCACCGCGGCGCCGCTGCTGGAGAGCCGGGAGCCCGACCGGGCGCTGCGTGAGTGGCTGGACCGGCTGGCGCGGTTCGCCCTGGCCAAGGCGGGCCTGGCCGACGCGCTCCGCCAGGCCACCAGCGCACCGGGACAGCCGGAGAAGCCCCGGCACACCCCGGTGACCGAGGCGGCCGAACTGCTGCTCCGGGCCGCGGAGAAGGCCGGCACCATCCGCCCGGGCATCACCGCGGACGACCTCTTCCTCGTCATCGGCGGGCTCTGGACGCTGCCCCCCGGCACCGACTGGCAGCCCCGCGCCACCCGTCTGCTGGATTTCGTCATGGACGGGCTGCGCGTGGGAGCGCCCGGGAGGTGAGGCGCGAGGCGCGAGGCCTTCGGCGGGCAGGCTTCGGGATACGCACCCGCCGGGCCCGGGGCGGACCCCGGACGTGACGTGTCCGGACCGCCCGCACGGGGGTGCCTCCCGGTCAGGTGCCTCCCGGTCAGGGGCAGTCGTACGTGAAGCCGGTGGTGACCGTGCGCGGGGTCCCGGAGAGGATGCGCAGTTCGGCCCGGGCCGTCCGGTGTCCCGGGCCCTGGAAGGTCCAGCGCAGGTGAAGGCGTGCGTGCCGCTGTCCCCGGGTCAGCCCTTCCTTCAGTACGCCCGAGGCGGTGCCGTCGCTCCGGATCCAGCGGTAGGACAACGTGCCCGGGCGGCCGTTGGTGGTGACCTGGGCGACGAGGTCCGCGGTGCCGTCGCAGCCCAGGGACCCCGGCCGGGCCGTGACCGTCACCGTGCTCACCGCCAGGGGCGGCCCGAGGCGCTGCCAGGCGAGGAACGCGAGGACGCAGAGCAGTACCAGCGCGGGGAGGGCGTGCCTGCGCAGCCGTCGCTGCCGGGGCGCGGGAGGCGGCGGGACGGCGGGAAGGGTCCGGTGGGTGCGCTGGTGAACGGCGGCGGTCACTCCCGGGCCGAAGCGCAGCACGGCTCCTTCGACCCGGTCGGGGGGCGCCGGCCGGACAGGCGCCTTCTCCGTCACCGCCTGTTCCGCGAGGGTCTCGTCGTCTCCGGGCCGCTGGACCCAGTGGCCGGCGAGGACGGTGGCGCTGTACTCCGCGTCGGCTCCGAGCGTCGGGTTCCGGCCGGCGGGGGACCCCGGCGCCTCGGACCGTTCACCGGCGTGACCGAGCACCGCGGTCCGCTCACCGGCGGGACCGATCACCCTCGTCTGCTCGCCGGCGGGACCCCGCACCGTCGTCTGCTCGCCCGCAGGGCCGAGCACCTCCGTCCGCTCGCCCGCAGAACCCAGCACCACCGTCCGCTCGCCGGCGGGACCGAGCACCGTCGTCTGCTCGCCCGCAGAACCCAGCACCTCCATCCGCTCGCCCGCAGAACCCAGCACCTCCATCCGCTCGCCCGCAGAACCCAGCACCACCGTCCGCTCGCCCGCAGGGCCGAGCACCTCCGTCCGCTCGTCGTCGGTCGTCGGTGCGGCGGTGCGGTCGTCGTCGTGTGCGGTCATCGCAGGTCGCACCGCCTGGTCAGGAGTTGCTGCGAGGCGCCGCCGTCGGCGGCGGCCGGGGTGGTGGTGGCCTGCATCGTCCAGTAGCAGCCGAGGTTCCGGAAGGTGTGGTCGACGCCGAGCGTGTACTGGGTGGCGCCGCTGCGCTCGAAGGTCTGGGACGTGCCGTCCGCCGTGCCCGGCTGTCCCGCGATGTCGCCCGTGAACCAGGAGACGGTGATGGAGACCGGGCCGGTGCCGTCCGTGGTGATGCCGAGGGTCGCCGTTGCGGTCGTGGGGCCGGTCTGCCGGAAGGCCGTCACGGTGACGTCCTTGACGGCGGCACCGGTGGGCGGCGCAGGGGCCGTGGTCGTCGGCGTCGTCGCGGTGGGGGGTGCGGTGGTCGTCGCGGCGGGAGCGGTCGTCGGCTCGCCGCCGGGCGGGGCGGCCGAGGCCGTCGGCGCACCGGTGCCGGTGGTCGCCGGGTCCGATGCCGGCACGGTGGGGGACGGCGACTGTGCGGCCGAGGCCGTGGAAGAGGCGGACGGGGAGGAGGCGGCCGGGGCGGCGGACGCCGTCGGGCCCGCCCCGGACCCGGCGCTGGTGGTGGCCAGGGCCTGCGCCGACCGCTGCGCCGCGGTCCCGGGGTCGAACGGAAGCCCGTACGTCAGGAGCGCACCGAGCAGCACGGCGGCGGCGGACACGAGCAGTCCGGGGCGGCCGGGCAGCCACGGGTGGGCCCGGCCGGGGTTCGGTGTCCGGCTCAGCACCGTGCGAGCGGTGTCCGTGGTGCTCCGGGGTGCCGTGCGGGCCGAGGGAAGGAGCAGCGGCAGCAGGGCCACCAGCGCGGCGAGCCGTCCCCGGCCGCGTTCCTCCCAGTCGGTGCCGTAGGCGGCACCGGCGAGCGACTCCAGTTCGGTGACGAAGGCCTCGGCCTGCGCGGGGCGTTCCGCCGGGTCCTTGGCCAGACCGCGCCGCACCAGCTCCCGCACCGGGTCGGGAACCTCCTCGGCGGGGACGGGCGCGTCGAGGTGCCGCAGCGCGAGCTCAGCGAGGTTGTCGCCGTCGTACGGCTTGTGCCCCGTCAGGCACTCGAAGAAGGTGGCCGTGGCCGCGTAGACGTCGGAGGCGGGCGAGGCGGGTGCGCCGGTCCACTGCTCGGGGGCCATGTAGGAGGGGGTTCCCGCCACACCGGCGCTGGTGCCCGCGTCCACGGCGATGCCGAAGTCGACGAGTTTGGAGTACCCGTCCGGCCCGACCAGGACGTTCTCCGGCTTGTAGTCGCGGTGGACGACACCGAGGTGGTGCGCGTCGGCCAGACCGAGCAGCGATCCCTTGAGGACGACGAGCGCGGCCTCCGGAGCGAGGGGGCCCTCCTGCCGGAGCAGCGTGCGCAGCGGGAGGCCGTCGACCAGCTCCATCACGATGGCGGCGCCGTCCGGGCTCTCCACGTACTCGTACAGCCGGGCGACATGAGGGCTCCCCAGGCCGCCGAGCAGTCGTGCCTCGGCCCGGAAGCCGCTTACGAACCCGGCCCGGGTGCGCAGCGACTCGCTGAGGTACTTCACGGCGACCGGCACACCGGTCTCCTCGTGCACGGCGAGGACCACCCGGCCGCCGGCCCCTGCCCCGAGTTCGAGCGACTCGGTGTACCCGGGCACCGCCCATGTGTTCATCTCAGCCCCCCAAGGCGGCCGCTCCCCAGCGGCCGGACACGCTCGGAGACACATTTTTCGGCCACTTCTGTTGCGTGGCCAGAAGCATGCGTGAGGCGTGCCCGGACCGTGACACAGGCGCGGTCGCATCTCCGAGGACCGCGCACCGGTGGCGCCCGGTCAGGTCGGGCGCACGTTCGCCGCCGGGCCGGGTACGCCGAGCAGGAGCAGCGTCACGTCGTCGTCGGAGGTGTCGGTGTCCGCGATGAGGGTCCTGACCAAGCGGCCCGCCGCCTGATCAAGGGTGTCCGGGTCGTCCACGGGAGCGCCCTTCAGGGCGATGTCGACGGTGCGGACGAGGACGTCGACCTGCGCCTCGATGTCGGTGCCGGGCCTTTCGACCAGCCCGTCGGTGTAGAGCACGAGTGCGCTGCCCGGCGGCAGCGGCCGGGTCGCCTCCTCGAACGGCACCCCGTGTCCCGCGTCGTTGACGCCCAGCGGCACGCCGACGGGTGAGGCCAGCCGGCAGGCCGGCGCGTCGGGCGGCAGGGCGATGACGGGCAGGTGTCCCGCCGAGCAGAGGGTGACCTCGTGCCTGCCCTGGTCCAGGACCAGGTAGACGCAGGTCACCAGCTGGTCCGCCAGGTCGCCGACGAACGTGTCGAGTGCCCTCATCAGCCCGCTGGGCGTGGCACCCGTACGGGCCAGGGCGTGGGAGGCGGCGCGCAGTTGCCCCATGACGGCCGCGGCCTCCAGCCCCCGGCCCATCACGTCGCCGATGAGGACGCCCGTGCGGCGCTCGTCGAGGGGGATGACGTCGAACCAGTCGCCACCCACTCCGGGGTCCTGCACGGACGCCAGGTACCGGTAGGCGCACGGCAGGTGCGCCAGACGGGGCGGCTCCCCCATGAGGCTGTGCTGCAGGGTGTAGGCGATGCGCCGCTGCTGCTCGTAACGCTCGGCGCGTTCGGCCTCCAGCCGTCTGCGCTCGGTGATGTCCCGGACGGTCAGGACCACCAGGGTCTCCTGCTCGGAGCGCAGGCTGCTGACGCTCACCTCGACGGGGAACTCCGAGCCGTCGCCGCGCAACCCGAACAGGTCCGTGTCCGCGACCGTCGGCTTCGGCGCCCGCAGGCGGAAGTACGCGTCCAGGAGGGCTCCGTGCCGCCGGCGCCGGGAGGCCGGCACCAGGCCGATCACGTCGGTGCCGACGAGGTCGCCCGGCACGCGTCCGAACAACCGCTGGACCTGCGGGTTGGCCATGAGGACGGTGCCGTCGCCGTCCGTGATCAGGGTGGCGTCGGGGGCGGACTCCAGCAGTGCGAGGAACCGCCGGTGCGAGCGTTGGACCTCGCGCTGCGCCGCGACCCGCTCGGTGATGTCGGTGACGACACCGCACAGGGCGTAGGGCGTGCCGGAGGCGTCCTTGAGCGGGAACAGGGTGGAGAGGAACTCCCTCGGGCCGCCCGGCAGGGCGAGCCGTTCCTCTCGCTGCACGGGCCTGCCCTCCGCCAGCATCGCGAGGTCGGCGGCTCGCGCCTGGCGCGCGAGACCGGAGGGCATGACGTCGTCGTCCCGGCGGCCGAGGACCTGGTCCCGGGGCAGGTTCAGACTCTGCTCGAACGTCGTGTTGACGGCCAGGAAGCGGCCGTCCAGGTCCTTGATGAACACCACCGCGGGCGTGTGGTCCATGAAGGCCTGCAGCAGTGCGTTCTGGCGGACCTGCCACTCGAGTCGGCCGTGTGCCACCTCGACACGACGGCCCACGGCCAGGGTCGCGAAGATCACCGCCGTGAACACGGCAACGTGGCCGCAGACGAGCAGCGCGGTGCCCAGCCGCGACCCGAACACCCCCTCGTCCTCGCCTGCCAGGGTGGCCAGGCCCAGCAGCGGTGGCACGATCACGACGGTGACGAACAGCCAGCGTCCCAGCGCGCCCGTCGTCCCCGCGTTCAGCAGCAGTCCCGCGCAGCCCTCTCCCGGACGGGCCAGGAAGAGCGCCGTCCCCAGCAGCGCCAGCGCCACGGCGGTGTGCAGGGCCATGCCCGAGTACGGGCCGAACTGCTCCAGTTGGGGCACCGCGTAGGCGGCCCCGTACAGCCTGAGCATGCCGAGAGCGCCGACGGCCAGTCCCAGGATCTGACTCACCCAGGCGGGCACCCGGCTCACCCCGGCACACAGGGAACCCGCCCCCGCGGCTATCAGCGCCGCGGTCGTGTTCGGCGCCATCCGTCCCGGCGGCCCCGTCCCCTGGTGGACGGTGTCGTCGACGAAGAGGAGCTCGTCGATCCCCAGGCCCCTCCCGGTCGCGTATTCCGCGAGGGTGAGGGCGCCGAGCAGGGCGACCAGGACCGCCGCGACGCGCGAGACAGCGAGCGTCGCCGGGCGGGCCCCACCCCGGACGACCACGTACAGGGAAAAGCCGAGCGCCGTGAGGGCCACGGCCGTGTTGGCCTTCATCGCCACCGCGATGCCGGGCAGCACTTCCTTCAGGACATCGGCCCCCGAGATCCATCCGATGAGGCCCACCAGGCCCAGCAGACCGGCCGACAAGGCCGCGGCCCTGGCCACCCGGTGCGCGGCGGCGAGAGCGCGCGGGTGGAACGGCAGCCCGTCGACCTGCTCCGCACTGTCCGCGCCAGGCGGCCCGGGTGTCTGCTGGTCCCTCGTCACCGCATTCTCATCCCTGCCGGATGACTACCAAACCGCATCAATCAGCCTAAGTAATAGGAAAGGGTATAGCTGAGACGGGCGACGGGCCGGGTGAGGTGGCCGGGCTTCGCGAGGCGGTTGGGTCCTGTGAGGCGCGTGGGCGGTGGGAGGTCTCGTCGTCGCCGCGGTCCGCCGCCCGGGGGGTGCGGGGCTCCGAGTCCTGTGAGGTGACCGGACTGGGCAGGGGGAGCGTCTTGTGCTGTGCCGAGCCCCGGGTGGCGCCACTCGTGCCGGCCGAGCGGGTTCGGCAGGTCGCTACCCTGACCACCGAGGCCGGCGGCAGGTACGCGCGGTCGCTGCCGTGCGGCCCTGCGCGGCATGGACCTCACCGGGGTGGTCGTCCGCCCGGTCGACGGGACGCTCGCCCCTGCCCCGTCGCCCGACCGCCTGGCACCACCCGCCGTACGGCGGGCAGTTTCCGCCGCCCGGCGGCGTCCCCGGACGGGGCCCGCGGTCCGACCATGGCTGCACGAGCCGCCGTGACCTCGCGTGAGGAGACACCATGACGCACGTTCCGCCCCCGTTCGACCCCGAACTCGCCGCCGCCCTGGAGCTGATCAAGGACGTGATCAGCCCGGGGCTGACCCTCGACGAGATCGCCGAGGTGCGGCAGGGGCCGGGCATCCGGCTGCTGGCCGAGCTGGACCTGACGGTGGGCGGGACCTTCGAGGTGGAGGACCGGCAGGTGCCGGGGCCGCGGGGCGAGCCGGACATCTCGCTGCTGATCTGCCGCCCGGCGGCGCCGGAGACCGCCGGGCCGCGCCCCGTGATCTACCACGTGCACGGTGGGGGCATGGTCATCGGGAACAACCGGGTCGGCGTCGACGTACCCCTGGCGTGGGCGCAGGTGCTGGACGCGGTCGTGGTGTCCGTGGAGTACCGGCTGGCTCCGGAGCATCCGCACCCCGCGCCGGTCGAGGACGTCTACGCCGGGCTGCTGTGGACGGCGGACCACGCCGCCGAACTCGGCGCGGACCCCGAGCGGATCGTCATCGGGGGCGCGAGTGCCGGCGGCGGGCTGTGCGCGGCGCTTGCCCTGCTCGCCCGGGACCGCAAGGGGCCGCAGCCGATCGGACAGGTGCTGATGTGCCCGATGCTCGACGACCGCAACGACACGCCCTCGGCCCATCAGATGGCGGGCCTCGGAGTGTGGGACCGCACCGCCAACGAGACCGGCTGGAGCGCGCTGCTCGGCTCGCGCCGCGGCGGCCCCGACGTGCCGGCGTACGCGGCACCGGCCCGGGCCGAGGACCTGACGGGGCTGCCTCCCGCGTTCCTCGACGTGGGCTCGGCGGAGACGTTCCGCGACGAGGTCGTCGACTACGCCTCGCGCATCTGGCAGGCCGGCGGGGTGGCCGAGCTGCACGTGTGGCCGGGCGGCTTCCATGGCTTCGACGGCTTCGCCCCGCAGGCGGCGGTGTCACAGGCGGCGCGGGGAGCACAGGTCGCCTGGCTGCGGAGACTGCTGGGGGTGTGAGGGGAAGGCGGGGCGGCGAGCCCGACGAAGCCGGTCGCATGCCGATCATCAGCAAAAGGCCGCATGCTGAGATCGCCTGGAGCGCGAAGGGCTGAGCACCGCGAACCCGGCGCCCGCCCTCTCACTCCGGCCGGCCGCGAAGGGCCACCGCGTGCGGAGGCCATCGGGAGCACGAAGAGCTGAGCACCGCGAACCAGGCGCAAACCCTCGCACTCCGGCCGGCCGCAAAAGCCGCCGTGTGCCGCACCATGGGCCTATGAAAGAGCTGGCCGGGCGACTGACCGCCCTCGACCCGGATGCCGGTGCGGCGGTCCGGGTCATCGCCTACTTCGACCGCCTGGCCGAGTCCAGAGCGGGGGTGGAGGCGCTCGTGCGCGGCGCCGCGGTCCTGGCCGGCTGTCCGGCGCGGCTGGTGGATCCGGAACGGCGTGTGCACGTGCGGGTGGAGGCCGACGGCACCCGGCGTGACGGGCAGGCCCCACCGGACCCGGCCTGGCCCTGTGCACGGCTGAGCCCCGACAGCGCGGCGATGCTGTGGCTGGAGCGGGATGCGGCCGATGCCGGGACCGTGGTGACCGCTGCGAAAGGACTCGGAGCGGGACATGCCCGGCCCGTCCCCGAGAACGCCGAGGCGCGGCATGCGGCGGTCGCCCCCAGTGTCGTCGACGCCGTGATCCTGGAACGGGCCGCCGGTGCCGTACGGCTCGTCCTCGACCGCACGCGCGGCCGGGCCCCGGCCGACGATCCGGCGCTGGTCGAGACCCTCCTCGACGCCACAGCCCCCGAACAGGCCCGGCTCCTCGCCGCCCGGCGGCTCGGCCTGGACCTCACCGCCCATGCGCGGGCGCTCGCCCCGCTGAACGGCCGGCCCCGGGTGATACCGGCCGACGCGGGGACCGTTGCGCACGCAGGCCGTCCGTCCGCGGAGGGCACCGACCGGCCCGGGGCCGGCCTCACGGGCCCGGCAGCCGTGCGGACCACACACGGTCCCCGCGAAGGCGCAGGGGGACACCCCCCCGCAGCTCGCCCCGGCTCGCCTGCCCCGGCTGCTCCTCCTTCCGCCGCACCGGCCCCGACCACTCCTCGTCCCGCCACCCCGACCGCAACCACTCCGCGCCCCGCCACCCCGGACCCGACCGCTGCACGCCCCGCCACCCCGGCCACAACCGCTGCACGCCCCGCCACCCCGGCCACAACCGCTGCACGCCCCGCCACCCCGGACCCAACCGCTCCGCGCCCCGCCACCCCGGACCCAACCGCTGCACGCCCCGCCACCCCGGACCCGACCGCTCCGCGCCCCGGGGCCGACTCGTCCGCGTCCCCCGCCGGTCCCCATCCCGCTCCCGCCCCTCGCCACACCGCTCCCGCCAACCTCCACCCCGCGCCCGCCGGCCTCCGTTCCTCTCCCCCGGACCCCCGCCTCCCCGCCGGGCGCCTCGGTGTCGGGCCCGCCGTGCCCGTGCTGGAGCTGCCGAGGTCCTGGGCCGAGGCCCGTACCGCGCTGCGGTTCACCGCCGAGGACACCCCGCAGGATCCCGGGCCGTCGGTCGTCCGCGCCGACGAGCTGGGCGGGATCGCCCTCCTCGCCGATCTCGTCGCGCCGGGTTCCGAGCCGCCGGAGGACGTCCGTGCCCTGGAGAGCGCCGCCGCGACCGCCCCCTGGCTGCCGCTCACCCTGCACGCGGTCGCGTCCACGTCGAGCCTGCGGGCGGCCGCCGCCGAGATCAACGTCCACCACTCCACGCTCCAGGAACGCCTGGCCCAGGCCGAACAGGTCCTCGGCTGGCCGGTGCGCACACCGCAGGGACGGCTCCGCCTGCACCTCGCCCTCACGATGCGCCGCCTGGCCCGGCCATGACCCGCCTCGCACGCAGGAAAAGCCGCACGTCAGCTACACCGCCGGGCTCCGAAACCGTCCGTCGGCGTGATCCGGATCGCGTCGGTGGCCCGCCCTCCCGCTCTCCTCCTGCGGCAGACTGTCCGAGCGCCCTCCGTACACGATTCGGGAGCTTGAGGCATGAGCGTGCAGCGGTACCCCCTGGCCGGGGTCACGGTGGTCAGTCTGGAGCAGGCCGTGGCCGCGCCCTACGCCACCCGGCAGCTCGCCGACCTCGGGGCCCGGGTGATCAAGGTGGAGCGGCCGGGCGGCGGCGACTTCGCCCGCCGCTACGACACGACCGTGCACGGGCACTCCAGCTATTTCGTCTGGCTCAACCGCTCCAAGGAGTCCCTCACCCTCGACCTGAAGGACCCCCGCGGTCACGAGATCCTGCACGACCTGCTCGACGGCGCCGACGTCTTCGTGCAGAACCTCGCCCCGGGCGCCGCCGCCCGGCTCGGTCTCGACGCCGCCGCGGTCACCAGCCGCCGTCCGAACCTGATTCCGTGCACGATCTCCGGCTACGGCACGACCGGCCCCTGGTCCGACCGCAAGGCCTACGACCTGCTCGTGCAGTGCCAGACCGGGCTGGTGTCGCTGACCGGCACCCCCGAGGGAACCGCCCGGACCGGGATCTCGGTCGCCGACATCGCCGCCGGGATGTACGCCTACAGCGGCGTCCTCACGGCCCTGTACACCCGTGCCATGACCGGCGAGGCCCACCCCGTGGAGGTGTCGCTGTTCGAGGCGCTCGCGGAGTGGATGGGCCAGCCCGCCTACTACACCCGGCACGGCGGTACCCAGCCCCCGCGCCTGGGCACCCAGCACGCCACCATCGCGCCCTACGGGACGTACACCGCCGCCGACGGCAAGGACGTGCTGTTCTCCATCCAGAACGAGCGGGAATGGGCGGCGCTGTGCGCCGAGTTCCTCGGCCGTCCGGAGCTGGTCGACGATCCGCGGTTCGCCACCGGCTCCGACCGTGTCGCCCACCGCGAGGAGCTCAACGCCGTCGTCGTCGAGCGGTGCGCCCGCTCCGGGTCCGGCGAGCTTCTCAAGGACCTGGAGCGCATCGGCATCGCCTGCGCCGGGGTCAACGACGTGGCCGGCTTCCTGGACCACCCCGTGCTGGCCGCCCGCGGCCGCTGGAGCGAGGTCGAGGTGCCGGGCGCCACCGTGGAGGCGCTGCTCCCGCCCGCCGACCTCGCCGGTCTGCCCGCGCGCATGGACCCCGTGCCGGCGGTGGGCGAGCACACCGAGGCGATCCTCGCCGAACTGGGCCGCACCGACGAGGAGGTGGCGGCCCTGCGTACGGACGGGGTCGTCTGACGGCAGCTCCTCGCCCGTCGTCCGGCAGGACTGCCCCGTCGTCCGGCAGGAGCCTGCCCCGCCGTCTAGCGGGTCTCCGCGGCAGGCTCTCCCGCCGTCCCGGCCTGCCGCTTCGACGCGCGCAGGCTCGTGAACGTCGTGACCGCCAGGACCAGCACGATGAAGCCCAGCGAGAACGGGATGCCGATCTCGGGGACGTGGACGCCCGACTCGTGCAGCGCGTGCAGCACCAGCTTCACGCCGATGAAGCCGAGGATGATCGACAGGCCGTAGGAGAGGTGCACCAGCCGCTTCAGCAGGCCGCCGATGAGGAAGTACAGCTGGCGCAGCCCCATCAGGGCGAAGGCGTTCGCGGTGAACACGATGTACGGGTCCTGCGTCAGGCCGTAGATGGCCGGGATGGAGTCCAGGGCGAACAGCACGTCGGTGGAGCCGATCGCGAGCATCACGACCAGCATCGGGGTCATGATCCGCTTGCCGTTCTCGGTGATGAACAGCTTCGTGCCGTGATAGCGGTCGGCCACGCCGAAGCGCTGCTCCGCCATCTTCAGCAGCTTGTTCTCCTGGTACTCCTCGTCGTGGTCCTGCTTGCGGGCGTCCTGGACCAGCTTCCAGGCGGTCCAGATCAGGAACGCACCGAAGAGGTAGAACACCCAGGAGAAGGCGGAGATGATCGCCGCCCCGGCCGCGATGAACACCGCCCGCAGCACCAGGGCCACCAGGACGCCGATCATCAGCACCCGCTGCTGGTACTGCGACGGCACCGCGAACTTGCCCATGATCAGCACGAACACGAAGAGGTTGTCGACGCTGAGCGACTTCTCGGTGATGTACCCGGCGAAGAACTCGCCCGTGGGCCCGCTCCCACCCGCGAACCACAGCCCCGCGCCGAACAGCACGGCAAGGACGACCCACACCACCGTCCATGTCCCGGCTTCCCTGATGGACACGTCGTGCGGCTTGCGGCCGACGAAGAAGTCGACGGCGACGAGCACGCAGAGCGCGGCCACGGTCAGCAGCCACACGGACGGCGAGACGTTCACTTGTTACTCCTGATGCAGGTGTGGGGAGGGGACATCCTTGTCCGGTGTGGCTGGTTCTCGCCACCCCTGCCAGGTGAACAACAGGTCAAAGCTGCACGTGCAGCGCTTCCATCACGTCCTCGTCCGTCAGCTGGTCGAAGTCCTCGTACCACAGGCCCACGGCCATGAACGCGGCAGGCCGGTGCAGGCAGATCACCTCGTCGGCCTCGGCGCGCATCGACTCGGCGCCCTCCGGGGAGCAGACGGGCGCGGCCAGCAGGACCCGCGCGGGCGCCTGACGGCGCACGAAGCGCAGCGCGGCCCGGGCCGTGGAGCCGGTCGCCAAGCCGTCGTCGACGACGATCACGGTCCGTCCGCGCAGGTCCGGTGCCGGCCGGCCCTGCCGGTACAGCCGTTCGCGGCGCCGCAGTTCGGCGCGCTCCCGCTCGATGACGGGGGCGAGGGCCGCCTCGCCGATACCGAGGTGGCGCAGGGCGTCCTCGTCGAGGAGCGGCACCTCGTCCCCGGCCATCGCGCCGACGCCGAGCTCCTCCTGGTGGGGCGCGCCGATCTTCCGTACGACGAGCACGTCGAGCGGGGCGTCCAGCGCGGCGGCGACCTCTCGCGCCACGGCGACCCCGCCCCGGGGCAGGGCGAGGACGAGGGGGTAGGGCAGATCTCCCGCGCGCTGCCGGGTGCGCAGTGTTTCGGCCAGTTCCCCGCCGGCCTGCCTGCGATCACGGAACCGCATGACGGTCACCTCTGCTTCCCACACGAATGAGGCCCCGGCCCGTCCGGCTGCCGCGTACCCCCGCGTCCGCCGGACGATGCGCGCCTTCCGGACCCGGCGGTCATCGGCCCGGGGCCGTCCCGAGCTGCTGGTCGCACCACTGACGGGCAGTGGCGGTGACATGGTCGAGTGCGCCGGGTTCCTCGAAGAGGTGCGTGGCGCCGGGCACCACGTGGAGGGTGTGCGGGGCGGGCAGTCGCCCGGCCGCCTCCTCGTTGAGCCGCAGCACGTGTGTGTCCCGGCCGCCCACGATGAGCAGCACCGGGACGCGAACGGCGTCCAGGGCGTCGCCCGCCAGATCGGGCCGTCCGCCGCGCGTGACGACCGCCGTCACCCGGTCGGGGCGTTGCGCGGCGGCGACCAGGGCCGCGCCCGCGCCGGTGCTGGCGCCGAACAGGACGGCGGGGAGGCCCGAGGTGCCGGGATCCCGCGCCAGCCAGTCCAGGGCTGCCACCAGCCGGCGACCCAGCAGAGGGATGTCGAAGCGGAGTTCTGCGGTGACGGCGTCCCGGCGTTCCTCGTCCTCGGTGAGCAGGTCGACGAGAAGGGTGCCGAGCCCCGCGGTACGCAGGCCGGCGGCGACCTCGCGGTTGCGGGGGCTGTGCCGCGAGCTGCCGCTGCCGTGGGCGAAGAGCACGACCGCGCGGGCGTCCGGCGGCACGGTCAGATCACCGGTGAGGCCCGCGCCGCCGGCGGGCAGGGTGACCGTCCGGGAGATCATCGTCAGCCTCCTCTCCCCCGCTCCCTCGCTTCCCCGTTGTACCCACGCCAGGCCGGACGTCCCATGGCGCGATCTGTGGGATGCGTGTCGTTGACGCCGTACCGCGCACCGCTGGAGCGTGAGGGGTGTGACCGATCGCCGTATCGTCTTCGTCGTCTTCGACGGCTTCCAGCCCCTCGACCTCACCGGCCCGCACGAGGTGTTCCACAGCGCGGGCGGGTACGTCTGCGAGGTCGTGGGGAGCCGGGCGGGGCCGGTCCGGTCGGTCAGCGGGCTGGACGGCTTGTGCACCGGCACGTTCCTGCTGCACGCGGCCGGATCCGCCAGAGGGCGCCGGGTATCCCTTACGACCCGGCCCCGCCGTACCTCGCGGACGAGCCGGTCTGATCCACCTGTGCGGCGCCGGGCCGCATGGGTGGGCCGGCCTCGGGCAGGCGATGTTCATGGGCGGTGACACGGGCGACGGCGGGCAAGGGCGGCAGCCGGGTGAGTGCGGACACCGAGCGGTGCCGCATCCCGGCGACATCCGGATCGAGGCGTGGGCGGCGTGCAGAGAGCACTGTCTGGCGGAGGCCGTCCTGGCGATGGTGGAGTGCTTCGCCGACGTCTCCCGGGTGCGGCCCACCGCCGTGGACCGGGTCCGTCTGCCCGAGGCCAGCGACGACGACCTGCTCGCCGCGCTGCTCGACGAGATCATCTTCCGCCTGGAGGAGTACGGCCAGGTGCCCGTGGACGTGGAGGCGGACGAGGCCGACGGCGGCCTGGACGTACGCCTGGCGGTCACCGGCCTCTCCGCCGTGGAGATCACGGGCGCGGTCCCCACGGCGGTGGCCTGGGAGACGCTGCGGATCGGACCGGACCCGTACGGGTGGTCATGTGCGGTGAGGGTCGACGCCTGACCCGGCGGACGGGCCGCGCCCGGCGTGGAGGGGTGGACGGCGTGGTCGTGACGCTGTTCCCGTGCGGGCCCGCGCGTTCCTCCCTCTGCCGTCTCGTTCCGGCTCGCCCGGGCGGGTACCGGGGGAATCGGCCCCGAACCGTGTGCTCCGGAGCCCCCGGGGGTACCCCGTGGCCCATGACCGGCATCGAACTCAGCAGCAACGCGTTCAACGACCACTCCTTCATCGCGCGCCGGCACGCGTACGAGGGACCCAACGTCTCTCCGCCGCTGACCTGGAGCGGCGTACCGGACGACGCGGCGGAACTGGTCCTGCTGTGCGAGGACCCGGACGCCCCGTCGGGCACCTTCGCGCACTGGGTGGTGGTCGGCATCGACCCGCACAGCGACGGCGTCGAGGCCGGGCACGTCCCACCGGGCGGCACGGAACTCGTCAACGGCTACGGCCAGCACGGCTGGGGCGGCCCGCATCCCCCGCCGGGGGACGACGCCCACCACTACCACTTCCGGCTCTACGCCCTGTCCGAGCCGTGTGTCCTGCCCGACGCGCCGCGCGCGGACCAGGTGCACGAGGAGGCCGACAAGCGCCGCCTCGCGGACGGGACGCTGGTGGGGCTCTACCAGCGCTGAGCCTTGCACCCCCGTACCGCCGCGTCACAACGGTCGGTTGTGGCGGGGGCGCCGGGTGGTTGTTTGCCCGGCGCTTGCGATCTCGCTTGGATGACTCGCGGACGACGCCGGGTCGTCCACGGGAGCGGGGAGTGCGCCGGGTATGGCGGGCAGGCGGTCGCTGGGACGGCGTTTCGGGTGGCTGTGGGGCGCGTACGCGGTCAGCGCGGCCGGCACCTGGCTCGCGTTCGACGCGTTCGCCCTGATCGCGGTCCTGGCGTTGGACGCCGGTCCGGCGCAGGTGTCGCTGCTGGCCGCGGTGGGACCGGCGGTCGGCGCGGCGGTGTCGGTACCCCTCGGACCGTGGGTGGAGGTCCGCCGCAAACGCCCGGTGATGATGGCGACGGACCTGGTCCGCTGCGCGGTACTGCTGAGCATCCCCGTGACGTTCGCACTCGGCCGGCTCACCTTCGGCCAGTTGCTGCTGGTGTCGGTGGCCGTCGCGGCGGCCGACATCACCTTCAACGCGGCGGCGGGGGCGTTCCTCAAGGACCTGCTGCCGCGGGAGGACCTGCTCGTGGCGAACGGGCGGTTCGAGGCGACGACCTGGACCGCCAGCATGGTCGGCCCGCCGCTGGGCGGGGCCGCGATCAGCCTGTTCGGCCCGGTGACGACGGTGGTGGCCGACGCGGCGAGCTATCTGCTCTCGGCGTTCGGCCTCAGGGCGATCGGCGACGCCGAGAAGCCCCCCGTGCGACCGCAGCCGGCGCTGACCCGGCCCGGGGATCTGCTGGAGGGCTGGCGCCACATCCTGGCCGATCCGGCACTGCGCCCGCTCTTCTTCAACTCGCTCCTGGTGAACTCCCTGATCATGGCGGCGTCTCCCCCGCTGCTGATCCTGATGGTGGACGACCTGCACTTCGCGCCCTGGCAGTACGCCCTCGCCTTCGCGGTGCCCTGCACCGGCGGCCTGCTCGGCTCCCGCCTGGCCCCGCGGCTCGTGGCGCGCCACGGCCGGTACCGGGTCCTGCTCACCGCCGGGGTGCTGCGGGCCTGCTGGTCGATCGGCCTGGCCTTCACCGGCCCCGGCACGCCCGGTCTGATCCTCGTCATGCTGGTCGAGTTCGGCCTGATCACCTGCTGCGGCGTGTACAACCCGGTCCTCGCCACGCACCGTCTCGACCGCACCCCCACCGGCCGGGTCACCCGCACCCTGGCCGCCTGGTCGGCCACCGGCAAGGCGGCCACCGCGACGGTCACCGCCCTGTGGGGCGTACTGGCCGCCTGGACCGGTCCCCGGGCGGCCATCGCGCTGGCCGGTGCACTGCTCCTGCTCACGCCGCTGCTGCTGCCCCGGCGGGATCACACGCGGGCGCCCGACCCCGAACGGGCGGCCGTCGCAGTGGAGTCGGACGGCGGCTGACCGTCGTGGCCGGCTAGGCGGGTGGGCCGGTCCGGGACGGACACCGCAGTGCGCCCGCCCCGGACCTGCCGGATCCGGCTCAGACCGCCCCGGGGACGTCCTCCGTGACACCGTTCAGCTCGGAGTCCGGGTCCGTGCCGTAGGGGCGGGTGAGGATCTCCAGGCCGTGGCCCGCCGGGTCGAGGAAGTAGACGCCCCGGCCGCCGTCGTTGCGGTTGATGCGGCGGGGGTGGTTGCCGTGCGGGTCGGCCTGGATGGGGATGCGGGCCTCGACAAGGCGGGCCAGCGCCTGGTCGAACTCGTCCTCGGAGACGAGGAACGCGTAGTGCTGCATGGGGATCTCGGCGTCGATGGTGAGGAAGTCCAGGGTGACGCCGTTGGCGGTGGTCACCGGCAGGAAGACGCCGGTCGGGGCCCCGACCTCCAGTCCCAGGATCCCGGCGAGGAAACGAGCGGACTTCTCCCTGTCCCGGGACAGGACGATGGTGTGATTGAACTCGACTGACACGGTTGAATGCCTCCACGGGCATCTCCGCGGCGCCTCCATGCCTCACCCGGACGGTGACCGGCACGCGATGCCGCGCCGTGGATCGTAGGCAGCGGCGGGCGGGGGCGTCGAGCTGTTTTCGGCCGAGTTCGGGTCCGCCGGCGGGGGGCTTCGTCGCTGCCGTCCCGGCCGATCCTGACAATTGTCAGGACCGCGTCGGCACTCGGCTCCCTACAGTTCTGAACGTCGGCGAGCCGCCCGTCCCGGTGGCCGTCCGAGCCGGATCAGGACCACGTCCGGCACCCCTTTCTCGCCTTCGTCCTTCGGGGGACAGACACATGAAGCGACTGATCAGCCGTACCGCCATGGGCCTCGCCGTGACCGCGCTCGCCGTCGGCGGTCTCGCCACCACCGCGCAGGCCGCCCCGGCCACCGCCACAGGCGGCGACCCGACGCTCACCGACGTCTACATCTGGGCCACCGACGTCAACCTGCGCCAGCAGCCGACCACCGACTCTCCGCGGCTCGCGGTCCGTTCGAAGTGGTACGCGGACGCCCTGTGCCAGAAGCAGGGCCAGACCGTGCACGACCCGGCGGTCGGCACCAACAACTGGTGGACCGCCGTCATGGAGTTCTCGGGCAGCGACATCGCCTGGGTGAACAACCTGTACATCCGGGGCGGCGAGAAGATCGCCGGGGTCCCGGACTGCTGACGCACCTTCCCTCCACACGCCTGCGGCGGGCCACCGTGAGACCGGTGGCCCGCCGCAGGGATGTACGGGGTCAGCAGTAGCCCATGGGACCCACGTCCGTGCAGTAGACGTAGTCGATCTGTTCCTCCGCCTGGCTGACTCGTTCTCGTCGTGCTGCGGGGTGTGGTGCGCCGACGGTGCGGGTGGTGCGCCGAAAGGGGGGCGGACCGGCGTACCGGCCGCCCCCCCGGTACGGCGTGCGACATGCTGCGCGCGGGGGCGACTCAGTACCAGCCGGTGTTCAGCAGGTCGTGGCCGTCGCACGTGAGCAGGGCGCGCGAGACGCGGCCGTTGAGGTTGCTGCCCATCTTCGTGTAGGCGTAGTTGATGCCGTCGTCGACGGTCTCGGAGACCCAGCCGTCGTTGCGGCCCGCGCCGTTGTCGGAGCGCTGCAGCACGGCCGCGCAGCCGGGCCGGGAGTTCTCGACACGGGCGAACGAGCCGCACTTGTCGGAGTAGAAGTACTTCAGGGCCATGCCCTCGAAGTACTTGGTGGCTCCGATCTGCCGGAACGTGCCCGAGCAGAACGTGGTGGTGGGGTACTGCCCCTCCTGCCCGTAGCTCCCGTAGTTGCCGCCCGAGTACGGCTGGGCCTGGGCAGTGGCCGGAAGGAGCGCCATCACCGCGGCGGCGCCCCCCGCGGCCAGCATTGTCGTAAGTGATCGGCGGCTCATGAGCCCTCTTTCGTGTGTCGGCGGGTGAAACGGTCGTACGCGGCGACCGGCCCCCGGACGGCCGTCGCTCGCTGGTCGTGACCGTACGGGGCATCACCGCACCAGCGGCACCTGACACTTATCAGGGTCGGCGCCCCGGATCTGCGCGCTGCGCCGGAGCCCTGACATTCGTCAGGACCGCCCGCCCCGCCCCCGCTCCTATCGTGGCTCCGCGGGCCAAGGGGGCCCCGTCTGACCACCGGGCCATCATGAAAGGGCAACCATGCGCATGCTCCTGCGCGGCGCCGCCGCGCTCGCGGCCGTCGTCACGGTCGCGTCACTCACGAGCGGTGCGTCGGCGCAACCCCGGACGGGCAGGGCGGCGGAGGGCACCGGGACCGCCCGGACCTCGGCAGCCGCCCAGATCCCGCCCGGTGTCACCGCCGGTGTGGCCGTCTTCGACCGCAGGACCGGTACGTTCACCGAACAGGTCGACGCGAGCAAGCAGTTCCGGTCCGCCTCGGTCGTCAAGCTCCTGCTGGTGCTGGACTTCCTGTGGGACCGTGGGCCCGACTACACCATCCCGCCGGCCGACCGCGCCCGGCTGGAGCCGATGCTGCGCGGCAGCGACGACGACGCCGCGAATCACTACTGGTCGACGTACGGCGGCTCGGCGATCATCGACCGGATGACCGCCGAGCCCGCACTCGGTCTGCGCGACACGGCGCCACCGCCTCCCGGGTACGAGGGCTTCTGGGGCTACACCGCCATCTCCGCACGGGACACGGTGGCGATCTACCGGTACATCCTGGAGAAGGCACCCGCGCCCGTCCGGGACTTCGTCATGGACAATCTGCGCCGCTCCACCCGCTGCTCCGCCACCGACCACTTCGACCAGCACTTCGGCATCGCGGGGTCGTTCGACAAGCCCTGGGCGGTGAAGCAGGGGTGGTCCGGGGAGTACGCGAAGGGCACCTGCGGCCCCCGGACCACGTCCTCGGAAACGCAGGCGGAGTCGGTCTCCCCCGCTCCCCGCGCCGCCGCGGCCGTCGATCTCACCCGGCCCGCACTGCACACCACCGGCACGGTGGGTGCGGACGACCGCACGATCGTGGCCGTGCTGACGCTGCACCAGACCGGCACGTCGTACGGCAAGGCGTACACCGACATCGGTCGGCTGACCCGCTCGCTGAACGTGCCGGGCGGGGCACGGCCCGCCGGAACCTGGTTCGGCACCTGGGGCGAGTTCGTCAACGTCCGCCAGGGGCCGGCCGCGGGCGCCGGCCGGATGACACAGCTCCCCGCCGGGGTCGAGGTGCTGGTGGGCTGCCAGGTCCGGGGCGAGGTGGTCACGGTGCCGCCTTACACCAACGAGTGGTGGGCCTATCTGCCCCAGTACGGCGGCTACATCTCCAACATCTACATCAGCTCGCCGGACAACCGGCTGCCGAACGTCCCGGAGTGCGGCTGACCGCGGCCGGTGACGGGAACGGGGGACGAGCGGTGGGCGGGGCTGCGGCCCTGCCCACCGCTCGCGTGCGCGCGGCTCAGCGCTCGTACTCGGCAAGGTAGCGCATCACCTTGTCCACGTGCGGCCGTACCCGCTCCGGTACGCCGCGCTCCTCGATGACCGTGCGGTCACTGGTGCGGTAGCCGGCCGCGACGAGCGCGGGCAGGTCCTTCTTCGGCAGGCCGGCCTGCTTGAAGCGCTGATCGAGCCAGCACACGTACAGGCTCATGGTGGAGATCGCGTCCGGCGGTGACATGAGGTCCTTGTCGCCGTCGCCGTCGCCGTCCACCGCCCAGGCGCGGAACACCGACGGCGTCCACATGGCGATGCCGAACTCCTCGCTCTGCGGGCGGGAGGCCTTCGGGTCGAAGTTGCTCTCCGCTTTGATCAGGGCGGCGAGCAGGGCGGGCGTGATCTCCTCGTCGGTGCAGCGGTGGGCCGCGCGGGCGATGACGGGGCGCAGCGCCTCGGGCACGTCGGAGCCCTCGGGGATCTCACCGGCCGGCGGGCTGGGCGTGCCGGAGAGGGTGGGGGTGCCGGGGTCGCGCTCGTCGTCCTGCGTGCCCCCGCCTCCCCCGAGCAGCGCCGCCCCGGCGACCGCGGCGGCGGTCAGGACGACGAGGCTCGCCGCGACGGCCGGTGCCATGCGTCTTCGGCGGCGGTGCGGGCCGCCGGTGATGTCCTCGATCCGGCGGGCGACACCTGCGGCCGTGTGCGGGAGGCGGGCGGCGTGGTCCGGGGCGAGGCAGTCCGCCATGAGCCGGCGCATGTCCTCGTCGAGACCGGCGTCGAGCCGCAGGGGTGCGGTGCCGCGTGCGTAGGACTGGGCCGCGAGTGAGCGGGCGCGGGCGGTCGCGCCCGGGAAGGGGTGGAGGCCGCCGGTGAGGACCTGGTGGGCGAGGACACCGAAGGCCCAGATGTCGGCGGTGGGCCGGACGACGGCGCCCTGGGTGCCGGTGCGCTGCGACCACCATTCGGGCGGCAGGTGGTCGAGAGTGCCGAGCGGCGGCAAGTGGGCGTGGGTGCCGTCGAGTTCGGCGGCCAGGCCGAAGTCCGCCAGCCAGACCCGACCGCCCGGGCCCAGCAGGACGTTGGCGGGTTTGAGGTCGCCGTGCACCCAGCCGGCGTCGTGCATGTGGGCGAGTCCCGCGGCCACTCCGCGCAGGACACGGTCGGCGTCCGCGATCGGCCCGCCGGTCTCCGCGGTGTCCAGTACGTCCTGCAGGCTGGCCTCGGCCCGGTCCATGACCAGTGCGATCGCGCCGTCCAGGGCGGGGAGTTCCGGTGCGTCGACGGTGTGCACGGCGTGGGTGCGCACGAGGTGGGGGTGATCGGCCTCCGCGCTGAACCGGACCTCGCGGGCGACGAGTTCACCGAGCGCCGCGCGCTGCCCCGGGCCCAGGGCGCCGGTCGGGAGCACCTTCACCGCGACCGGCGTGCCGTCGGCGACCGTACGAGCCTCGTACACGGTCCCCCAGCCGCCGGAGCCGATGACCGCGCCCACCTCCCAGCCGTCGATGCGGAAGCCCTCCGGGAGGCGGGCCGGGCGGGGTGCCTCCAGCTCGTCGTCCCGCTCCTCCGGCGTGGTCATGCGTCTGCCTCCTGCGGGTCGGCGAGGCGGGCGGCGCCGCGGGGCGGCAGCAGGCCGAGGTGCTCCTCGCGGACCAGGCCGAAGCGCAGGGCGACGGAGGCGAGCCGGGTGCGCTTGGCGCCGGTGCGGCCGCCGTCCGCCGCGGTCGCTGTCTCCTCGCCGAGGTCCAGGCGCAGTTTGGCGAAGGCGAGGTAGTCGATGTGGTAGTTGACGGCGGAGCGGGTCAGGTCCCGGCAGGACTCCAGGGGCCGCAGCCGCTCCACGATCTGGCCGACGCCGGGCAGCGCCGAGTCGGAGGGGTCGCGCAGCCGCGGCTCGCACAGGGCCACCAGGACGAGGAAGTACTTCGACGTCGGGTCCAGGGCGAAGGGGTGGACGGTCTGTTCGCCGCCGCCCGGTACGGACTGCTCGCCGAGGTAGGCGTGCTGGGGTGCGAACACCTTGAACGTGGCGGTGCCGGAGAGGGCCGGCAGCACCACGCGGGAGAACTCGAAGGGCACGGGTGCCCCGAGCCGCCCTGGCGCGACGGTGAGGTACTCGCCCGCCCCCTCCAGGTTCTCCACCACGTACGACACGCTGCGACTGAAGTTGGAGAGCCGCCAGTAATCTCCTGCGGCCTCCAGTTGCCCGGCCCGGCGGGAGATCCCGGGATCGGCCAGCACGATGCGGACCCCCGCCCCGCCGCGTCCGAAGTCCGCGATGTCCCCCGGCCCCAGGTGGATCAGTTCGGGACTGCCCGTCTCGCCCCCGCCCCACTGGGCGGTACCGGGCAACTGCACGATGATCGTTTCCACGCGGACTCCCCCGCTGATGTCGCCCCCGATTTGGTCGCGAGGATTGTACGGGCGGACTTCCCGTGTCACGGAGGCGGCGGGGCCGGGTCAGCGGGCGCTTTCCGGGCGTCGCGCGAGGAGCACGAACTCCCGGCCGGGCCGGTCCGGTGCGTCACGTATGTCCTCCACGACGTAACCCTGCGCGGCGAGTTCCGCCTCGATCTCCTGCCGCTCGCGAAAGCGCAGCGTCGAGTCCGACGTCAGCGTCTGCCCGTCCGCGGCGAACACATAGGTCCACCGGAAGGTCACCAGCGGTCCGTTCACGTCGAGCAGGTCGCACCAGGACTCGACGGCGCCCACACCCGCAATCTCTGTCACGCCGTACGTGGTCTCGCGGTTCCACTGTTCCCAGGCTCGACGGGCCGGTGTCCGCGTCTCGAACACCAGGCGCCCGCCGGGTCGCAGCGCGGCCCGGATCCCTCGCAGGGTCCGCTGCCAGTCCCCGCGCCCGGTGATCTCCTGGGCGACGTTGCCCGTCATCGTCGCGAGGTCGACGGCGAGCGGCGGCAGGGCCGTCGCGTCGCCGTGGATCCAGCGCACCCGCTCGCCGCCCGGCTTGCCGCGTGCCACCTCCAGGGACGCCTCGGCGGGATCGACGCCGACGACGTCGGTGCCGCGCTCGGCCAGCAACAGCGCGAACACCCCTGTTCCGCAGCCGATGTCGAGGACCCGGCGCGCCCCGGTGTCCGCCGCCAGGCGCAGGTACGGATCGAGATCGCGCCGGTCGGGGTCGAGCGGGTCGTACACCGCGGCGAGCCGCGGATGCCGGAAGCACTCGTCAGCCATGGGCCCGACGATACGAAGGCCGGCTGCGCACGGCCACCGGCTCAGCCGCCGAGGCAGATGACGAGCAGGCAGAGCTCCTTCGACTTCGGGGCGGAGGGGGACGTCTCGGGCGGGGTCGTCGCCGCGGGCGGGGGTGTCGAGGGGGAGGCCGGCTGCTGTGCGTCCGAACCGGACCCGGCGGCCGGGGGTGCCGTCGGCTCCGTGGCCGTCGAACCGGACGAGCCGGACGAGCCGGACGAGCCGGACGAGCCGGATGAACCGAGGCTTCCGGTGACCGTGCCGACGGTGTCCTCGACGGTCTTGCGGGGCGCGGTCGTCAGCGGGAGCTCGCGGGGCGTGGCGGCCGCGTCCGTCCGCGTGTCCGTCGGCGTGGTGCGGGGGTCGGCCGCCCGGGACTGCTGGTGGCGCGAGGAGCGGTCGTCGTGCGACGGGGACGTGGCGGCGGAGCGCGGGGTGTCCTGTCGGCTCGACGTCGGTTCGGTGAAGGTCGGCGCCTCACCCAGGGAGCCGCCCATGGTGGTGTCCTCCGGCGTCGCGGACGCCTGCACACCGGGCTTCGCGTTGCCGTTCATCGCGGCGACCGTCAGACCGCCTCCGACGAGCGCGACCGCCGTCGCCACCACGGCCCGGCGCTGGTTCTTCTTCCAGCGCGCCAGCTGGCGCCGCCGGGCCGCCCGCCCCGCCGGCCGGGCTTCGTAACCGTCGGCCCCGTCGGCAGCCGAGGGGCCGTGGGCGTCCGAGGGGCCGTGAGCGTCCGGGGAGCGGTGGGCGTCGGACGAGCCGGGGCCGTCCTGCGCAGGCGCGGGGGTCTCGTCCCACACGGTGCCGTCGTGCCAGGTGCCGAGGCCCGACGGGTACTGCCAGGACGCCGGTCCGCCCGGGTCCGGGGCGGGCCCGTGATCCGGGGCGGGACGGCGGGCCAGGACGGAGGGGTCGATGTCCGGGGCGTAGGCGCCGCACCCCGGGCAGACCAAGGCGCCGTTGAGGTGCCGACGGCACGACGAGCAGTAGTCCATGTGTGGTGTTCCCGATCTGGCTGTTCCGGCGGCTCGCCGGCCGCGCCCTGGTCACGTTCGCACGTGGGATCGAGCCGTAACGCTAACGAGACTTTGAAAGGGCGGTGTGCAGTCTGTGTGACGCCCCTGCACAGATCCTCGGGATCTCGCGTGTGCCCCAAGTGACCCGTGAGTAAAAGAGTCGCCACATGGGAACGCTCGCGCCCCCACCGTCACGGAGCCCGCCCCTCCACTCGTGCGGCCCCTCAACTCCCCCGATTTTCCTGCCGAATGACGCACAACCCTTTGAAGGCCAGGCGGGTCACACCATGCAGGAGCAACCACCTCGAAGAGTTGCATGGGGGAAATATGCGATTCACCCGTTCCATCCTGGCGGCATCCGCCGTGGCGGCACTGTCCGTGGGAACCATGACCGCCCTGGCGGCGCCGGCCTCGGCCGCGCCCAACACCACTCCGCAGAAGGTCTGCGGCAGTGGGTACAAGACGGTCAACTCGGCGACCGTCGGCTCGTTGGGGACCGTCTACCTGACCTACAACGCCTCCAACGGCAAGAACTGCGTCACGACCATCCGCAACAACCCGGGCAAGGCCGTGGACATGTCGGCCTGGATCTCCGTCCCGGACACCGAGCAGAGTGACTACGACGAGGGCCTGTACACGTCGTACGCCGGGCCGACCTACGCCTACGGCAAGGGCCACTGCGTGGACTGGGGCGGCAGCATCGCCAACACGTACGTGCAGGTGTACGGCTCCAACTGCGGCTCCCTGAAGGAGCACCGGGTCACGTTCACCCGCTGACCCCCCTCCAGCCGGGCTCCACGGGCGACCGTGGGGCCCGGCTTCTGCGTGCCGCGCCTACGCCCAGGCCGCCACCGGCAGGAACGAACTGTCCTGCCGGAACCCGTCCGTTCCGTCGGAGCGGTCCACTCGGAGCTCGTAGGCGTAGTGGCGCAGGTAGCGGCCGGGGTAGTTGTACGACTCGAAGCGGACGGAGCCCGAGGCCGTGCCGGTCCGGAGGACGAACGTGGCGTCCCTGGCGAAGGTGCTCGTGCCGTCGTTCGGGTCGAAGCGGGCGCGGAAGTCCCAGTGGCGCAGGTAGGCGCCGGTCGCGTCCCGGAAGGAGCAGCCGCTGCCGTCGGCGAGCCCGGCGACGACCGTGAAGGTGGCGGACCGCTTGTCGGCGGCGGTGCTGGAGGCGCTGACCACGGGCAGGTCGAGCAGTGAGGACTGCTGCTGCCAGTAGCGCGTCGGGTAGTTGACCGAGCGGAAGGAGCGGGTGGCGTTGCGGGCCAGGACCGGGCCGCCCGCGACCGTCTCCTTGACGACCGTGAAGTGGCGGGCCGTACCGGAGACCGCAGGCAGGGCGGCCGGGGGCGACCAGGTGGCGAAGGTGTCGTAGCTGTCGCTGAAGTAGTAGTTCCCGTCGCCGTAGCCGTCGAAGAACATCCGCCAGCCACCGTTGTCGAGCTGCACCAGGGCCGGGCCCTCGCGGTAGCTGCCCCAGCCGGCCCAGTCACCCGTCCGGCGGATGGTGTACGGGCCGGTGAGGTTCGAGGCGGTGGCGTACTCGATGTACTTCGTCGTCTCGTTCTTCGGGAAGGCGTGGTAGGTCGAGCCGATCCTCACGATGAACGTGTCGATGTGGTTGGCGCCGATGCCGGAGAGGGCGACCGGCGCGCTCCAGGCCGTGAGCGTCGAGTTCGTCGCCCTCAGCAGGTACGGCGTGAAGATCCACTCGTCGTTCGTGGTGGAGCAGGACACGATGACGCTCACACTGCCGTCGCCGTCGACGAACCACTCGGGCGCCCAGGCGCGCGAGAGGCGCGCGATCGGCACGGTGTAGTCGTAGAGGAACGTCCAGTTGACGCGGTCGGAGCTGCGGGCGAAGCCGATGGTCGTGCTGGGGTCCTGCCAGGTGTGCGTCGTGTAGGTGAGGTAGTAGAACCCGTCGGTGTGTCTGATGACACTGGCGTCGCGGATGCGGTTCGCGGGCGGGGTGTAGGCGGCGGAGCGCAGCAGCCGGAAGTCCGTGGCGTCGTCCGACTGGTAGACGTCGACGGTGCCGTCGTCGCTGTTGAGGAACGGCACGATGGTGTAGCGGGTGGCCGAGCCGTTCGGGGGCGCTGCGGCCAGGGCGCCGCCGAGCAGTCCGGGGGATTCGCCGAGCAGGACGGCCGAGGCGGGCAGGGCGGTCAGGGCACGCAGCAGCGTACGGCGGGACGGAGCGGTGGGGGGCGGGTGTGCGGTCACGGGCGGCTCTCCCTTGGACACCAGGTTCGATATACCGGACAGAGTTCGGCAAATCGATCATTTGTGGGGGCTCAGAAGGTAGGGGCGAGCCGGAGGGCGGTCAATGGTTTGAACGAGGACCGACGCGCCCGGTGAGGAGGAAGCGGCCGGTGGGTGAACATCCACTCCCGCCGTCGGCATCACACCTCCGGCCTCCGGACGTTACCGTTCGGTAGAGGAGCTGCTTCCGGAGGTGGCCGTATGACGCTCGACCGTTGCGAAGGCCTGGCGGAGACCGCCCGTGCGCTGGCCGCAGGCGAGGTGACGTCGCGGGTGCTGGTCGAGCGGACGCTGACCCGCATCGAGGCGACGCAGGGGAGCCTGAACGCCTTCCGGATCGTCCGGGCCGAAGCCGCGCTCGCGGAAGCCGACGCCGCGGACCGGGAACAGGCCTCGAAAGGCCGACGCAAACCGCTGCTGGGCGTGCCGGTCGCGGTGAAGGACGACATGGACGTGGCCGGTGAGCCGACCGCGTTCGGCTGCTGCGGCGAGTTCCCGCCGGTCGCCGAGGACGGCGAGGCGGTACGGCGGCTGCGCGCCGCCGGAGCCGTGATCATCGGCAAGACCAACACCTGCGAGTTCGGGCAGTGGCCCTTCACCGAGGGGCCCGCGTTCGGCGCGACCCGCAACCCCTGGAGCACGGACCACACGCCCGGCGGTTCCTCGGGCGGCTCGGCCGCCGCGGTCGCCGCCGGTCTGGTGCCCGCCGCGCTCGGCTCGGACGGTGCCGGTTCGGTGCGGATCCCGGCCGCGTGGACCCATCTGGTCGGCATCAAACCGCAGCGCGGCCGTGTCTCGACCTGGCCGCGCGGCGAGTCCTTCCAGGGCATCACCGTCAACGGCACCCTCGCCCGCACGGTCGCCGACGCGGCCCTGCTGCTGGACGCGGCGAGCGGCAACCACACACAGGACCCGCACCAGCCTCCCCGCCTCGACGTGTCCGGGGCCGTCGGCCGCGACCCCGGGCGGCTGCGCATCGCGCTCTCCCTCAAGCCGCCGTTCACGGCGGTGCCCGCCCGGCTCCTGCCCGAGGTGCGCACCCGTGTGGTCGAACTGGCCGAGCGACTCGCCGCGCTGGGGCATGTCGTCGAGGAGGCGGACCCGCCGTACGGGCAGATCGGGCTGACCTTCGTGCCGCGTGCCACGGCCGGGATCGCCGAGCGCGTGGGCGAGGCGCCCTTCCCGGCGTTGCTGGACCGGCGCACTCTGGGCGCGGCCCGGCTGGGACGGCTGCTCGGCGGTGCCCCGCTGCGGGCGGCCCGGCGCGCGGAGAGCGTGCTGCACCGGCGTATCGGCGGGTTCTTCACCTCGTACGACGTCGTCCTCGCGCCCACGACCGCCGCTCCGCCGCCCCGCATCGGGGCCCTGCTCGAACTCAGCGGGTTCGCCACCGACCGGACGATGATCGCCGCGTGTCCTTACGCCTGGCCGTGGAACGTGCTGGGCTGGCCGGGGGTCAACGTGCCCGCCGGGTTCACACCGGACGGGCTGCCGGTCGGCGCGCAGTTGCTGGGACCGGCGAACAGTGAACCGCTCCTCGTACAGGTGGCCGCGCAGTTGGAGGCGGAGCTGCGCTGGTGGGAGAAGTGGCCGTCGCCGCCGGTCACGGCACGTTCCGCTGCCGCCTGAGCGACCGTACGCTGTCCTCATGGCGGACGCGTCGATGATCGGGCTCATGGGGCGGGTCACCGGAACGATCGGACCCGGGCTGGTCGGCGAGGTGATCGTCCGGGTGCGCGGCGGCGCCGAGCACTTCCTCGCCCACCCCGCCTCCGCGAGCGACCGCATCGAGACGGGCACGGTCGTGATGGTGGTCGAGTACCTACCCCCGAGGACCGTCTACGTCACTGCGGCGTACGACAGTTGAGCCCGCTGCGACGCAGGTGAGAGCCGTGGACGTCAAGCTTCGGCCAAGGATGGGCCGGTGGCTGTACCCGGGCTCCGCCGAGGAGCACACTCCCCTTCGTTCGGTGCCGAGAGGGCACCATGCAAAGGGGGCGAATGCCGATGGTCGTCGGCGTCGTTGCGGGGGTGGCGGTTGCCGCCGTCCTCGTTCTGATCGGTCTGTTCAAGCTCATGTGGCGGGTCGCCGAACCCAATGAGGCACTCATCATCTCGGGGTCCAAGCACCGCACCGAGGGCCTCGAGGAGGGCATGGGGTTCCGCATCGTCACCGGGCGCGGCACGCTGGTGCTGCCCGGGGTGCAGGCGGTGCGCAAGCTCTCGCTCGATCTGAACGAGACCGAGTTGCAGGTGGACTGCGTGACCCACCAGGGCATTCCGCTGAAGGTGCGGGGCGTGGTCATCTTCAAGGTGGGCGACGACTTCGTGTCGATCGCCAACGCGGCCCGCAGGTTCCTGGACCAGCAGAAGCTGATGTCGGAGCGGGTGCACAACGTCTTCGCGGGGCATCTGCGGTCCATCGTGGGCGGGCTGACGGTGGAGGACATGATCCGGGACCGGGAGAAGCTCACCGGGCAGACACGGGCCGCGTGCGGCACCGAGATGGAGAAGCTGGGCCTGATCGTGGACTCGCTGCAGATCCACGAGATCGAGGACCCGACCGGATACATCCAGAACCTGGCCATGCCGCACGCGGCGGCCGTGCAGCGCGACGCGCGCATCGCACAGGCGGAGGCGAACCGGCTGGCCACCGAGGCCGAGCAGCAGTCGTTCGCGCGGATGGCGGAGGCGACCCGGGACAGCGAGATTTTGCAGGCCGGCTATCAGGCCGAGCGCGACAAGGCGGCCGCCAAGGCCCGGCAGGCGGGACCGCTCGCGGAGGCCGGTGCCCGGCAGGAGGTCGTCGTCCAGGAGACACGGGTGGCGGAGCTGGAGGCGCACCGGCGCGAACAGCAACTCCAGGCGGACGTCCGCAAACCCGCCGACGCGGCGGCCTACGAGACACGCACCCTGGCCGAGGCCGATCGCGACGCGCGCATCTCGTCGGCCCAGGCGCAGGCGAAGGAGACGGAACTGGCGGCCGCCGCCGAGGCGACCCGGGTGAAGACGGCCGCGAGCGCCGACGCGGAGGCGACCAAGGCGCGCGGTGAGGCGGCCGCGATGGCGACCCGGGCCACCGGTGAGGCCGAGGCGGCGGCGGCTCAGGCCCGGGGTCTGGCTGAGGCGGAGGCGGCCCGGGCGAAGGGCCTCGCGGAGGCGGAGGCCATCAAGGCCCGTGCCGCCGCCCTGGCGGAGAACCAGGAGGCCGTCGTCGCCCAGCAACTCGCCGAGAACTGGCCGGAGATCGTCAAGGCCGGCGCGTCCGCGTTCGGCAACGTCGACAACATGGTGCTGCTGAACGGTGCCGACGGCATGGCAGACATGTTCGCCAAGGCACTGACCATGGGCGGCACGGGGCTGGGCCTCGCCCGTCAGCTGCTCGCGTCGATGGACCGGGGCGGGCAGGCACCGCAGGATGCCTCCGCCCTCAACGGGCACGCCCAGAAGGTGCCGATGGACGACAAGTGACCCGGGCGGCTCCGCCTCTGCCCCGTGACGGGCCGGACCGGGCAGTGCCGCCGGACGCGGAGCGACCCCGGGGAGGTGTGGTCACGGGGGCAGCCTCTAGGGTGCCCCCGTGACTCCGTTCAGCGATGAGAACGTCCCGGGCCGCCACGGCCCCTCCGCCACCGTCCAGGCCGACCCGCGCGAGGTGGGCCCGGTGCGCACGGAGTACTCCCCCGCGCACGACGGCGACCCGGATCCCGGGGAGATCGTCTGGACGTGGGTGCCCTTCGAGGAGAACGACGGCCGGGGCAAGGACCGCCCGGTGCTGGTGGTCGCGCGTGAGGCCGGCGGCACCTTCCTGGCCGTGCAGTTGTCCAGCAAGGAGCATGACGGCGACCGGGAGTGGGTGGGGATCGGCAGCGGGCCGTGGGACCGCTCGGGGCGGTTCTCGTGGGTCTCCGTGGAGCGGGTGCTGCGCCTGCACGAGGACGGCATGCGCCGGGAGGCCTGCGCCCTGGACCGCATGCGGTTCAACCGGGTCAGGCGCCGCCTGCAGGAGCGCTACGGCTGGAGCTGAACGTCTCCTCGAAGGCTCTGCGCACCGCACGGTCCCGCGTCCGGTCCAGGACCCCGAACACCACGTGTTCGAAGGCTTCCGCGAACCGGCCGCCGGGCCCCAGCAGCGCCCGGAAGGCCTCCGCCACCTGCGCGGGGTCGTTGCGGAACACCCCGCAGCCCCAGGCGCCCAGGACGAGCCGGCCGTAGCCGTGGGCGGCTGCTGTCTCCAGCACGCGTTCGGCCCGGACCGCGAGGGCCCGCGGCAGCTCGTGCGCCCGTTCGGGTGCCGAGCGGAGCACCACGCCCGCGTTGGGCGCCGGCGAGGTCAGGAACCCCGCGGTGTACGGCTCGGCCAGCAGGCCGCCCCGGTCGTCACGGAAGACGGGCACGGCCGGTGAGTGGATGACACGGTCCGTGTAGAACGGGTCGCGGTGGGCCCGGTGGTGGTCGTAGAAGGCGCGGGCCTCCAGGAGGCAGGTGTAGAGCGCGGAGGCCCGGCACAGGGCCTCCTCCTGGGCCTGGGCGCCGTTGAGATAGCCGCCGCCGGGGTTTCGGGCCGAGGCGAAGTTCAGCACCGCCACGGGCCCGCCCAGCCGGTGGGCCGCCTCCAGGCTGCTCTCGCCGGTGACCTCCACCCGCGCGTTCCGCGCGCCCGTCACCCGATCGGCGGACACCGGCACCGGTTCCGGCCCGTACATGCGGGTGCCCTCGCGCGCCGCCCGCAGTTCCGCCTCGATCGAGACCTCGCGCCCGTCCGGCGCGCGGTAGGCGCCGGCCGCGACGATCTGCTCGGTCTCCCGCGCGATACCGCGCAGACGCGCGCTCACGGCGCGACCCCCGTACGCGCCGTGAGCGCGCACCGCGCGGTCGGTGTTGTCGTGCTCACGCTGGCATCGTGCGTGATGTCCGATCCCCGCCGCAACAGAGTTTTCGCCCTGGGAGAACGCCCGGGAAAGTCCCTGGAAACGCCGGGCCGGGCGGGATGACCGCCCGGGAACGCCCCGCTTCGCCCCCTTGTGCCGAGCGGCATGAACGTCTTGGGTGGACGGGTGATCCCGGCCCGGGCCGCCGAAGAGCCCGGACCGGTGGCATGGTGGAATCTCAGGAGGATCCCGACATGTCCGATTCGGTAAGTGGCTGTACCCGGCCACGCACCTCACTGTCCGAAGCCGAGGTCGAGGCTCTCGTCCGCGGCATCTGTTTCAAGACCGGCCCGCCACGGCGCCTCGGTGTGGAGGTGGAATGGCTCGTCCACGAGCTGCGCGCACCGCAGCTCCCGGTCGCGCCCGAACGACTCGAAGCGGCGTACGCCGCACTGCGCTCCGTCCCTCTGAAGTCGGCGCTCACCGTGGAACCCGGCGGCCAGCTGGAGCTGAGCTCACTCCCCGCCGCCTCGCTGACGGAAGTCGTCACCACGGTCTCCGCCGACCTCGACGCCGTCCGCGCGGTGCTGCGCGACGACGGTCTCGCCCTCGTCGGCCTCGGCCAGGACCCCTGGCACGAGCCCCGCCGGTTCCTGCGTGAACCGCGCTACGACGCCATGGAGGCGTGCCTGGACCGTACGGGCCCCGCCGGCCGCTCGATGATGTGCACCTCCGCCTCCGTGCAGGTGTGTCTGGACGCCGGCTACGAGGAGCCCGGGCCGCTCGGCCTGGTGCGCCGCTGGTGGCTGGCCCATCATCTGGGCGCGGTCCTGGTGGCCGCGTTCGCCAACTCCCCGCTCGCCGGCAACCGGCCGACCGGCTGGCTGTCCACCCGGCAGCTGACGTGGACCCGGATCGGCGCGGGCCGGGCGGGCGGACCTCGGCTGGACGCCGACCCGCGCGGCGCCTGGGCCCGGCACGTGCTGGACTCCCCCGTGATGTGCGTACGGCGGGACCGCGGCCCCTGGGACGTCCCCGAGGGGCTCACCTTCCGGGACTGGATCCGCACCGGCGCGCCCCGGCGGCCCACCCGGGAGGATCTCGACTACCACGTCACGACGCTCTTCCCGCCGGTCAGGCCGCGCGGCCATCTCGAGCTGCGCATGATCGACGCACAACCCGGCGACGACGGCTGGATCGTGCCGCTGGCCGTGACGGCGGCGCTGTTCGACGACCCGGAGGCCGCGGAGACCGCCTACCGGGCCGTGAAGCCGCTGACCGAGCGGACACTGGGGCTGCCCGCGCCGCACAATCCGCTGTGGCTCGACGCGGCCCGCGGCGGTCTGGCCGACGCGGAGCTGCGCGAGGTGGCCGTCACGTGCTTCACGACCGCACTGGACGCCCTGCCCCGGCTCGGCGCCGGCCCCGAGGTCGTCGAGGCCGTCACGGCCTATCTGGACCGCTACGTCGTCCTGGGGCGCTGCCCCGCCGACGACCTGCTCGACCGACAGCGCGGCACGGACGGCCGCGCCCACGGGAAGGACTTCCGCCCATGACCGACACCGATCCCGCTGTCGACGCCCACGTCGACCCCGAGGTCCTCCGTGAGCGGGCGGTCGCCTCACTCGTCGTGGCCCGGGACCGCACCACCCTGCTGACGAGCTGCGTGGAGGATCCCGACCTGACCGCACAGCACTCGCCGCTGATGTCGCCGCTGGTGTGGGACCTCGCGCACATCGGCAACCAGGAGGAGCAGTGGCTGCTGCGGGCCGTCGCCGGGCACGAGGCGATACGGCCCGAGATAGACGGCCTCTACGACGCCTTCGAGCATCCGCGCGCCGAGCGGCCGAAGCTGCCCCTGCTCTCCCCGGCCGAGGCCCGCACCTACGCGGCCGACGTACGCGGCAGGGCATTGGACGTGCTGGAGGGGCACGCGTTCCACGGCACGCGGCTGACGGAGGCCGGGTTCGCCTTCGGGATGATCGCGCAGCACGAACAGCAGCACGACGAGACCATGCTGATCACCCATCAGCTGCGCACCGGCCCGCCGGCCCTGACGGCACCCGACCCGGAGCCGGCGCCGCTGTTCACCGGTCCGTCCGAAGTCCTCGTACCCGGTGGCCCGTTCACCATGGGCACCTCGGGCGAGCCGTGGGCCCTGGACAACGAACGCCCCGCGCACCGGCGCGAGGTGGCGGCATTCCACATCGACACCACGCCGGTGACCAACGGCGCCTACCAGGCGTTCATCGACGACGGCGGCTACGGCAACCGGCGGTGGTGGACGGCCGAAGGCTGGGCGCACATCCAGAAGCACGGCATCGACGCCCCGCTGTTCTGGCGGCGCGACGCAAAGCAGTTCCTCAGGCGCAGGTTCGGTGTCACCGAGGTCGTACCGGCGGACGAGCCCGTGGTGCACGTGTCCTGGTACGAGGCCGACGCCTATGCCCGCTGGGCGGGACGGCGGCTGCCCACGGAGGCGGAGTGGGAGAAGGCCGCCCGGCACGACCCGGCCGCCGACCGCTCGATGCGCTACCCCTGGGGCGACGCCGATCCGGGGCCCGAGCACGCCAACCTCGGTCAGCGGCACCTTCGTCCGGCGCCCGCCGGGAGCTACCCGGCGGGTGAGTCGCCGCTCGGCGTGCGGCAGCTGATCGGTGACGTGTGGGAGTGGACGGCGAGCGACTTCCTGCCGTACCCCGGGTTCAAGGCGTTCCCGTACAAGGAGTACTCGGAGGTCTTCTTCGGCCCGGAGTACAAGGTGCTGCGCGGCGGTTCGTTCGCCGTGGACGCGGTGGCCTGCCGGGGCACCTTCCGCAACTGGGACTACCCGATGCGGCGGCAGATCTTCTCCGGGTTCCGCACGGCCAGGTCGGAGGACGCCTGATGTGCCGCCATGTGGCGTACGTGGGGCCGCAGGACGTACTGGGCCGGCTTCTGGTGGAGCCCCCGCACGGGCTGTACCGGCAGTCGTGGGCGCCCCGGCACCAGAGGTACGGGACGGTCAACGCCGACGGTTTCGGCGTGGGCTGGTACGCCGAGGGCGACCCGGTGCCGGCCCGCTACCGCAGGGCCGGGCCGATCTGGGCGGACCTGTCGTTCGCGGATCTCGCCCGGGTCGTACGGTCGACGGCGCTGCTCGCCGCGGTGCGGGACGCGACCCTCTCGGGCGCGGACGCGGAGGCCGCGGCGGCCCCGTTCGCCTCGGGAACCTGGCTGTTCAGCCACAACGGGGCGGTGAAGGGCTGGCCCGGCTCGCTGGCCGCGGTGTCCCGGACGCTGCCGCACGAGGAGTTGCTGTCGCTGGAGGCCCGTAACGACTCGGCGCTCGTGTGGGCGCTGGTGCTGGCCCGGCTGCGGGGCGGTGACGAGGAGGGCCAGGCGATGGCCGACACGGTCCTGGAGGTCGCCGCGGCGGCCCCCGGCTCCCGGCTCAACCTGCTGCTCACCAACGGCGACACCATCACCGCGACCGCCTGGGGCGACGCCCTGTGGTACCTCGCCCGGCCCGGCGGCGGCACCGTCGTGGCCTCCGAGCCCTACGACGACGATCCGCACTGGCAGGAGGTCCCCGACCGCACCCTGCTCGTGGCGAGCCGCACCGACGTGCTGCTCACGCCGCTGAAGGAGCCCGCCGACGCCTCCGTGCCCGCACTCGCGAAGGAGCCCCGTACGTGAGCCCGTTCCGTCTGACCCGCACCCTGCCCGAGGACGCCACGGACGCCGCGCTGCGCGCCGATGTCCACCGAGGTCTGACCGGCCGCCCCAAGTCGCTTCCGCCCAAGTGGTTCTACGACGCCCACGGCAGCGACCTGTTCGAGAAGATCACGGAACTGCCGGAGTACTACCCCACGCGCGCGGAGCGGGAGATCCTCCTGGCACGTTCCGGCGACATCGCCGCGGTGACCCGGGCTCGCACCCTGGTCGAGCTCGGCTCCGGTTCCTCGGAGAAGACCCGGCATCTGCTCGACGCCCTCACGAACCTGCACACCTACGTCCCGGTCGACGTGAGCGAGAGCGCCCTCGCCCAGGCCGGACAGGCGCTCGCCGCCGAGCGGCCGGGCCTGTCCGTGCACGCGCTGATCGCCGACTTCACCTCGGATCTGACCCTGCCGGACACGCCGGGACCCCGGCTGGTGGCCTTCCTCGGCGGCACGATCGGCAATCTGCTGCCCGCCGAACGCGCCGCGTTCCTGGCGTCCGTACGCGCCATGCTCGTCCCGGGCGACGCCCTGCTGCTGGGCACGGACCTGGTCAAGGACGAGGAGGTGCTGGTCCGGGCGTACGACGACGGGGCCGGGGTGACCGCCGCGTTCAACAAGAACGTCCTGACCGTGATCAACCGGGAGCTGGGCGGCGACTTCGATCCCGCCGCGTTCGACCACGTGGCGCTGTGGGACGCCGGGCACGAGTGGATCGAGATGCGGCTGCGCTCCCGTACGGCACAGACGGTGAAGGTGCCGGCGCTCGGCCTCGCCGTCGACTTCGCGGCCGGTGAGGAGATGCGGACCGAGGTGTCCGCGAAGTTCCGGCAGGAGGGCGTGCGCGCCGAACTGTCGGCGGCCGGCCTGGACCTGACGCACTGGTGGACGGACGGCCCGGGGCGCTTCGCGCTGTCGCTGAGCGTGGCGCGCTGACATCGGGGAACCCGGGAGCGGCGGCGACGGCGGGAGACGACGTCTCGCGCTTCGCCGCCGCCTGGGGCACGGTGGAATGACGCGTGACACTCCCGTCACGGGAACGTCATGGAAGAGGAGCAGCGGCATGTCGAACCACACCTACCGGGTCACGGAGATCGTCGGCACCTCACCGGACGGCGTCGACCAGGCCATCCGCAACGGCATCGACCGGGCCTCGCAGACGCTGCACAACCTGGACTGGTTCGAGGTGACGCAGGTGCGCGGCCAACTCGAGGACGGGCACATCGCGCACTGGCAGGTGGGCCTGAAGGTGGGCTTCCGGCTCGACGAGTCGGAGTAGACAGGGCGCGGGCTCTTCCCCGGCAGGCGGTCTCAGGTGCGCCCTTCGCGCTCCTGCGCCGCCTTCATCTCGGCGGACCTGGTCACCCAGTCGGCCCGTACGACGGTGAAGCCCGCGCGGCGGGCGTCGGCGCAGACCAGTTCGTCGTCGTCGACGAGGACGCGGACCTGGCGGGTGCGGGCGAGCCGCCGCAGGATCTCCAGCTTGGTGAACCGGGCGGGCCGCCGGTCGGCGTCCCGCCGCATGTACACGCGCCCCTCGGGCAGCCCCTGGGCGGCGAGCCAGTCGAGCGTGTCGCGCCGGCAGCGTTCGGGCCGCCCGGTGAGGTAGAGGATCTCGCACTCGCGCGCGTGCTCCTGGACGAGCGCGACGCCCTCCGGGACGGGCGGGTCCTGCGGTGCCGCCGAGAAGAAGCCGTCCCAGTCCTTCGGCCTGCGCTGCAGGAACCCCTGCCGGTGCGTGGTGTCGGCGAGGGTGTTGTCCAGGTCGAACACGGCCAGCGGGGCCTTGCTGCGGTCGTCGTTCACGTCGCCCACCCTAAGTGTTCCCCGGGGCGGCGTGGTCGGCACCGGGACTCTTATTGTTAATGGGATCCATTTTCATGTAACGTCTCGGTGCCCGACACCGAGGAGGAGTCCCATGGCCGTCCCCAAGCGGAAGACGTCCCGCAGCAACACCCGTCACCGGCGCGCCCGGTGGAAGGCGGTCACGCCGGCGCTGGTCCCCGTGACCGTGGACGGCGTCCGTCACCTCGTACCGCAGAACCTCGTCAAGGCCTACGAGCGCGGTCTGCTACGCCCCGACGGGTGAGCACGCCCGCTGCGCCCAGAAGTGCGCCCGGACCCGGCGCAGCCAGGCCTCGACCGGCGCCTCGTCGGGCTCGTCCGGCAGTACCGTGGAACCCTCGTCGAAGGCGGCCTCGTAGTGCCGGAGCAGGGGCAGGGCGGCCTCGGGGTCGGCCGCGACGCGCTCGCCGAAGGCGTGGTACTCGTCCGGGTTCTCGACGCGGATCGTCAGCCGCCCGGTGGTGTACAGCTCCAGGCCCTGCCCGCACAGCCGCTTGAGATGCCGGGCGTGCTTCGCCGTGCGCTTACGGGTGTCGGCGGAGAACGAACCGTCGCCGCGGGTCTCCAGCCGCCGGAACTGCTGCGTGGCGTAACCGAGATAGGCGTCCTTGACGCGCTTGGCGCTCAGGAACGCCGAACGGATGCCGATGAGTTCGTCGCCGAGCGACGTGCGCACCTCGTACAGGTCGTCCGGGAGCCACACCAGCTCCATCGCGGTCGGGTTGCCGCCGAGGGCCAGCCGGCACCATTTGGCGGCCTCGTGCAGGGTCCGGTCCGGCGCCGTGCTGACGTGCGACTCCTTCGGCCGGCGCAGACCGTGCAGCTCCTCGGTCGGCGCGGCGAACAGGCCGAGGCGGTCGATGTCGGAGCCCGGGCGGGCCAGGCCGTAGGCGGTCGATCCGACGATGCCGGAGAGCAGGACGTTGGGGACGGTCACGGTCGGCCGCCTTTCGTTACGAGGTACCGGAACATTGTCCTGACGTGCCGGGACGCGGTCACCCGCTTTTCCCGCGGTCCACCGACGGTCCACGCGGGACGGCGGAATACCGGCGGGGCCGCCCGGCGTAGAACCTGGTATGGATCCCGTGCGCCTGTCCGTCCTCGACCGCTCCCGCACCCGCGAGGGGCACACCCACCCCGAGGCGCTGCGCGACACCGTGCGGCTGGCGCAGGAGCTGGAGCGGCTCGGCTACCACCGGGTCTGGGTCTCCGAGCACCATGGTGTGCCCGGGGTCGCCGGCTCCGCGCCGACCGTGCTGGCCGCAGCCGTCGCGGGCGCGACCCGGACGATCCGGGTCGGCACCGGTGGGGTGATGCTGCCCAACCACCGGCCGCTGGTCGTGGCCGAGCAGTTCGGTGTGCTGGAGTCCCTGTTCCCCGGGCGCATCGACATGGGCCTCGGCCGGTCGGTCGGCTTCACCGACGGGGTGCGGCGGGCCCTGGGCCGCGACAAGAGTGACGCCGATGACTTCGAAGGCCAGCTCGCGGAGTTGCTCGGCTGGTTCCGGGGCACGTCCCCCACCGGGGTCCACGCCCGCCCGGCGGAGGGTCTGCGCGTGCCGCCGTTCGTCCTGGCCATGGGCGAGGGCGCCGGCATCGCCGCCCGCGCGGGTCTGCCCATGGTCATCGGCGACCTCAGGAACCGGGACCGGATGCGGCGTGGCATCGACCGGTACCGCGACGGCTTCCGCCCCTCCGTCTGGGCCGCGGAGCCCTACGTCGTCGTCTCGGGCACGATCGCCGTGGCCGGCACTGCCGAGGAGGCCCGGCGGCTGCTCGTCCCGGAGGCCTGGTCCATGGCGCACTCCCGCACCCACGGCACCTTCCCGCCCCTGCCGCCCGCCGAGCGCGTGGAATCGCTCAGCATGACCGCCAAGGAACGCGGCTTCCACGAGTCCGGCCTGACCGGCCACATCGCCGGCACCGAGGAGCAGGTGGCGCACGAGCTGGAGAAGCTGCTGAAGGAGACGGGCGCCCAGGAGGTACTCGTCACGACCAGTACGTACGACCGTGAGGCCCTGCTCGACTGTTACCGGCGGCTGGCCGCGATCACCTCCGGTTAGATCCGGTTAGAGTCGTCTCCCATGCACGACCGCGACCCTCATGACCCGTACGTCCGTGTCCGCGGAGCCCGTGAGCACAACCTCCGGGGAGTCGACGTCGACATTCCCCGGGACGTGGTGGCCGTGTTCACCGGCGTGTCCGGCTCGGGGAAGTCGTCGCTGGCGTTCGGCACGATCTACGCGGAGGCGCAGCGGCGCTATTTCGAGTCGGTCGCGCCGTACGCGCGCCGGCTGATCCACCAGGTCGGCGCGCCGAAGGTCGGGGAGATCACCGGTCTGCCCCCGGCGGTCTCGCTCCAGCAGCGCCGCGCGGCGCCCACCTCCCGCTCCTCCGTCGGCACCGTCACCAACCTCTCCAACTCCCTGCGCATGCTGTTCTCCCGGGCCGGCACCTACCCGCCGGGCGCCGAGCGGCTCGACTCGGACGCCTTCTCGCCGAACACGGCGGTGGGGGCCTGCCCGGAGTGCCACGGGCTCGGGCGGGTGCACCGCACGAGCGAGGAGCTGCTGGTACCCGACCCGTCGCTGTCGATCCGGGACGGGGCGATCGCCGCGTGGCCGGGTGCCTGGCAGGGCAAGAACCTGCGGGACATCCTCGACGCGCTCGGCCACGACGTGGACCGGCCGTGGCGGGAGCTGCCCGCGCGGGAGCGGGAGTGGATCCTGTTCACGGACGAGCAGCCGGTCGTCACGGTGCACCCCGTGCGGGACGCCGACCGGATCCAACGGCCTTACCAGGGCACGTACATGAGTGCCCATCGGTACGTGATGAAGACGTTTTCGGACTCCAAGAGCCCGACCCTGCGGGCCAAGGCCGAGCGGTTCCTCACCAGTGCGCCCTGCCCGGCGTGCGGCGGCAGCCGGCTGCGCCCGGAGGCCCTGGCGGTGACGTTCGGAGGCCGGACCATCGCCGAGCTGGCGGCACTGCCGCTGGTGGAGCTGGCCGACGGTCTCGACGGGACCTCGGAGGCCGCCCGGGTCCTCACCGGCGACCTGAGGTCCCGTATCGCGCCGGTCGTCGAGCTGGGCCTCGGCTACCTCAGCCTCGACCGGCCCACCCCCACCCTCTCCGCGGGCGAACTGCAGCGTCTGCGCCTCGCCACCCAGCTGCGCTCCGGCCTGTTCGGCGTCGTCTACGTCCTCGACGAGCCGTCGGCCGGACTGCACCCGGCGGACACCGAGGCGCTGCTCACGGTGCTGGAGCGGCTGAAGGCGTCCGGGAACTCGGTGTTCGTGGTGGAACACCACCTGGACGTGGTGCGCTCCGCCGACTGGCTGGTCGACGTGGGTCCGGGCGCGGGTGAGCACGGCGGGCGAGTGCTGCACAGCGGACCGGTGGCCGCTCTGGCCGGTGCCGACGACTCGGCGACGGCCCGCTATCTGTTCGACCGCTCCCCCGCCCCGGCCCGGGACGTGCGCGAGGCGAGCGGGTGGCTGAAGACCGGCCCGGTCTCACGGCACAACCTGCGAGGCGTGTCGGCGGAGTTTCCGCTCGGCGTGTTCACCGCGGTCACGGGGGTGTCCGGCTCCGGCAAGTCCACGCTCATCGGCGAGATCGCCGAGGACTCCGCGGGCGTGGGCCGGCTGGTCTCGGTCGACCAGAAGCCGATCGGCCGCACCCCGCGTTCCAACCTCGCCACCTACACCGGCCTGTTCGACGTCGTACGCAAGGTGTTCGCGGCCACCGAGGGGGCCCGCGAACGCGGTTTCGGCGTCGGGCGGTTCTCCTTCAACGTGGCGGGCGGACGCTGCGAGACCTGCCAGGGCGAGGGCTTCGTCAGTGTGGAGCTGCTGTTCCTGCCGAGCACGTACGCGCCCTGCCCGGACTGCGGCGGGGCGCGCTACAACCCGGAGACCCTGGAGGTGACGTACCGGGGGCGGAACATCGCGCAGGTGCTGGATCTGACGGTGGAGGGCGCGGCGGAGTTCTTCGCGGACACCCCGGCCGTGGCCCGCAGCCTCACCACCCTGCTCGACGTCGGTCTGGGCTACCTCCGCCTCGGCCAGCCCGCGACCGAGCTCTCCGGCGGCGAGGCCCAGCGCATCAAGCTGGCGAGCGAACTGCAGCGCGGCCGGCGCGGCCACACGCTGTACCTCCTCGACGAGCCCACGACCGGGCTGCACCCGGCGGACGTGGACGTCCTGATGCGCCAATTGCACGGCCTCGTCGACGCCGGGCACACGGTGGTCGTCGTAGAGCACGACATGTCCGTCGTCGCGGGCGCGGACTGGGTGATCGACCTCGGCCCGGGCGGCGGCGACGAGGGGGGCCGCATCGTGGCGGCGGGCCCGCCCGCGGACGTCGCCCGCTCGGCGGCCGGGCGGACCGCACCCTATCTGGCGCGCGCTTTGTCCGGGGGCCGCTGAGGTCCGGCGCCCACCCCGCGCCGGTGCGGAACCGGAGAACCGGGCGCGGCAAGGACGCGCGCGACGGGCCCCGTCGAGATCCCGGCGCCTCCACGGTCGAGATCCGGGCGCCGCTAGGCCACCAGCACCGTGTGCGTCCAGGCGGGCGCGGCCGTCTCCTGCGACTGGGCCGCCCGGGCGAGAGCGCGGCGGTCGGGGCTGCCGCCCGGCGGGAGGGCGTCGCGTACCTCGACCTCCGCGATCAGGCCGCGGGCGGTCGTCACCCGCCACAGGGAGGCCAGCAGCGTGTCCTCTCCGACGTACGCGGGGGCCGTGGTGGCCCTGCCGTCACCCAGCCGGTAACCGAGGCGGACCGGCTGGACCGGCACCCCGGCGTCCAGGGCGGCCTGGAAGACGGCCCGGCGGAAGGTGCCCTGGGCCCGGCCGCACCAGGTGCTGCCCTCGGGGAAGGCCGCGACCGCGGTGCCCTCGCGCAGTGCCTCGGCGATCCGGGCGACGGTGTCCGGGAGGGCCCGCAGCCGGTCCCGCTCGATGAACAGGGTGCCGCCGCGCGCGGCCAGCGCACCGGCGACGGGCCAGCGCCGCACCTCCGTCTTGGCCAGCATCCGGGCGGGACGTACGGCGGCGAGCAGCGGGATGTCCAGCCAGGAGATGTGGTTGGCGACCAGCAGCAGACCCCCGGTGGGGGCGGCTGCGCCGGTGACCCGGACCCGGACCCCCGCGGCCCGCACGATCCACCGGCACCAGCGCCGGACCAGCGACGCCGGTATCCGGGCGCCGACGGGTGTCAGAGCGATCCCGGCCAGGAGGAGCAGGACGACCGCGCCGAGCCGCAGCACGGCACGCGGCACGTCCCGCGCCCGCACGGCCGCCGGCGCCTGGACACAGGCCTCGGGCGTGCAGGGCGCGGTGGGCAGCCAGGCGCTCATCAGGCCGGTACGAGGGAGAGGAAGTGGCGCAGGTAGCGGGCGTTGACGCGGCTCATCGGAAGCAGTACGTACAGGTCGGCGACGCCGAAGTCCGGGTCGTGGGCCGGTTCACCGCACACCCAGGCACCGAGGCGCAGGTATCCGCGCAGCAGGGCGGGCAGTTCGACGCGGTCCGCGGGCGCCGGACCCGGTGTCCACGGCAGCAGCGGCCGGACCCGGAACTCCTCCGGGCTGAGGTGCCGGCCGCGCACCCGGTCCCAGGTGGCGGACGCGAGCGTGCCGCCGTCGGCGAGCGGGACGGAGCAGCAGCCGGCCAGCCACTCGTGGCCGCGGTCGACCATGTAGCGGGCGATGCCGGCCCAGATGAGGCTGATGACCGCGCCGTCACGGTGGTCGGGGTGCACGCAGGAGCGGCCGACCTCGACGAGCCGCGGCCGGATCCCGTCGAGCGCGCTCAGGTCGAACTCGCCCTCGGAGTAGAGCCGTCCGGCCACCGCCGCGCGCTCCGGCGGCAGCAGCCGGTAGGTGCCGACGACCTGGCCGGTGGTCTCCTCCCGTACGAGCAGGTGGTCGCAGTAGGCGTCGAACGAGTCGGCGTCGAGGCCGGGCTGGGGGCCGGCCAGCAGGGCGCCCAGCTCCCCGGCGAAGACGTCGTGCCGCAGCCGCTGGGCGGCCCGCACGTCCTCCTCGTTCCGGGCGAGGGCGACGGTGTAGCGGGTGGGGGCCGCGGGCTGCGCGGGGCGGTCGACGGTCAGTACGCCGGTCATGGCTCTCTCCTGGTCACGGGCCGGTTCGCCGAGGCGGGGCGGGGCGCTGAGCGGTGTCGTGCGGGCCTTCGCCTCAGTTGTCCCGACGCCGCCTGACCGCCGCGTGTCATGTGCAGAGAGAGCGGGTGTGAGGTTGTTGAACGGCTCGCGCCCCGGGTGCGGCCCGGATGGCCCAGCCGGACACGCGCCCTGCGGCTGCTGCGGCCAGAGTGAGCTGCATGACAGAACGCGGAGGCGACGAGCGGCGAGGCGGCTCTGCCTCGTCCACCAAGCGGCGACGCCCCGTGCGCGGTGCCGGGGAAGCGGCCCGGCGCGCCGCCGAGGCGCTGACGGAGCTGATCCGCCACCGCCTCGAAGGGGTGTCCGCGGTGTGCCGGGGCGAGGACGACGGCTGGGTCGTCGACGTCGACGTGCTGGAACTGGCCCGCATCCCGGACACCACGAGTCTGCTCGCGACGTACCGGGTGGAACTGGACGCGGCGGGCGAGCTGGTGCAGTACCGCCGGATCGCGCGCTTCCGGCGCGGCGCCCAGGACCAGTGACCGGACCGCCGCAACCGCCCACCGGAAGGACCGCCGCATGACCGTCTACAGCGACGAGATCGTCTGTGCGCCCCGCGCCGGAACCCTCTACGACGTGCTGGAGCTGATCCTCGACCGCGGCATGGTGATCGACGTCTTCGTGCGCGTCTCGCTGGTCGGGATCGAGATCCTCAAGGTCGACGCGCGCATCGTGGTCGCCAGTGTCGACACGTATCTGCGGTTCGCGGAGGCGTGCAACCGCCTGGACCTCGAGCACGACGCGCGCTCCAAGACCGTGCCCGAGCTGTTCGGCGGGCCGGTCGCCCGGAGCGTCGGCAAGGCGGGCGCCAAGCGCACCGCCCGCTCCCTGACCGACAAGGTCCGCGACGTCCTCAGCCCGGGGGACGAGCCGGAGGACGACGCGGTAGACGACGATGCCGAGGCCCGTGCCGAGCGGTCCCCGCGGCCGGCGCGCAAGCGCCGCAGTGACGAAGACCGCCCGCGGCCCAGGCGCCGCAAGGCCGAGGAGGAATGACCGTGACGGCCACCGCCGCCCTCACCACCGCCGGCACGCTCGGCACCCTGTACGTCTACGGCATCGCGCCCGCGGGCATCCGGGCCCCGCGGGCACCCGGGGTGGACGGTGCGGCGGTGCGGCTGCTGACCGAGGCCGGGCTGTGCGCCGCTGTCTCGGACGCCCCCGCGTCGGTCCGGGCGCGGCGGCGCGACCTGACGGCTCATCAGTCGGTGCTCGGCGAACTCGCCGCGCAGGGCCCCGTCCTGCCCATGCGGTTCGCCGTCCTCACCCCCGACGCGGCGGCGCTCTGTTCCCAACTGCGCGCCGACCGGGCTTATTTGACGGCACAGCTCGACGGGGTGAGGGGTTGCGTCGAGATGAACGTGAAGGGCGCCGTCGTGCCCGGGTACTTCGCCGACCTGGTACGCCGTGACGACACCCTGCGCGCGCTCGCCCGCCGGACCCGCCTGCGTCCCGGTTACGAGGCGAACGTGCGGCTCGGCGAGGCACTCGCCAAGGGTGTGGCGCGCGAGGCCCGGGACGCGGCCCGGACGGTGCTGGCCCGTCTGACCCCGCTCGCCGTGCGCACGGCGCCGGGGCCGGTCGATGACGAGCAGGTGCTGAGCACGTCGTTCCTGGTGCGTTCCGCCGACGAGCAGCGCTTCCGGCAGGCCGTGACCGCGCAGGCACGGGACGTCGGGGACCGGCTGACACTCAGTGTGACCGGTCCGCTGCCGTGCTACAGCTTCGTCGACGCGCGGTCCGCCCCGGCCGGCCGGTGACGCGGTGGGACTCGTGAGCGGGCTCCTGCTGCTGCCGCTGGCCCCGGTGCGCGGCACGCTCTGGGTCGCCGACCACCTGCTCCAGGAGGCCGAACGGCAGATGAACGACCCGCGTGCGGTGCAGGCGCGCCTCGCGGCACTCGAACGGGCCCTGGAGGAGGGCGCCATCGACGAGGCTGCCTTCGAGGAAGAGGAGGAGCGGTTGCTGGCGCGCCTGGCCAGTCCGGTCCGGTACACAGGACATCGCGGGGGTGCTTCGTGACCGACCTCGGCACCTGGCCCGCGGGCCCCGGAGCACAGCCGGCCGGGCCACCCTCCGGGAGCCTCGCGGATCTGCTCGAACGCGTCCTGGACAAGGGCATCGTCATCGCGGGCGACATCAAGATCGACCTGCTCGACATCGAACTGCTCACCATCCGGCTGCGCCTGTTCATCGCCTCGGTCGAGACTGCCAAGAAGGCCGGCATCGACTGGTGGGAGACGGACCCGGCGCTGTCCTCGCGCGCCGCGCGTGACGCGCTCAGCGAGGAGAACGCCCGGCTGCGTGCCCGCCTCGAGGCCCTGGAGGAATCCGGGCCCGACACCACGGAGGCGGCCCGATGAACGCAGTCCGGACCGACCGTGCTGCCGCGGCGCGAGGGGAGGTGTCTCGCTCCACCGTCACCTGCGTGTTCGCCGTGACGGACACCCCTCCGCCGGACGAGGTGCTCTCGGTGACGCCGGGCCATGACGGCGGCGGCCCGCTGCGCATCCTGGCCGCAGGCCCGCTCCACCTGGTCGTGCAGGACGTTCCCGCGGCGGCCTTCGACGAGGAGGCGCTCGCGGAGCGACTCAACCGGCCGGAGGAGCTGGAACGCTGCGCCCGCGCCCACCACCGGGGCGTGGAGACGGCCGCGAGCGAGGGTCCCGTCGTCCCCCTGCCGTTGGCCACGCTGTACCTGGACGACCACAACGCGGTGCGGGCGGTCACCGACCGGGCGGCATCCCTGCGCACCCTGCTGGACCGGCTGCGCGATCGCACCGAATGGGCGGTGAAGGTGCACGGCCCCGGCACCGCCGCCGGGACGGCCGGCGCTGCCGCCGAGGCGGGACCGGCCGACGGACGGTCGTACCTGCGGCGGGCGAGCGACAGGCGGCGCACCGAGCGCGAGTCGCGCGAGCGGGCCCTGGCGCAGGCGCACGCCGTGGACCGGGAGCTGCGACGGTACGCGGTCGCCGCGACACGGCACCGGCCGCAGAGCGAGCAGCTGACCGGCCGGAGCGTTCCCCAACTCCTCAACGCCGCCTATCTGGTCGACGACGGACGGCGCGAGACGTTCGTCCGCGCCGTCGGCGAACTGGCCCGCGACGCGCGGCTCTCGGCCGTGGAGGTCACCATGTCAGGCCCCTGGATCCCGTACTCCTTCGCCCGGCCGGACGAGACGGAGTGCGCCGCGCCCCAGGAGGCCGGCGCATGACCGTGCCGGCCGCCGGCGGCGCCGACCGCACGGCTGTGCCCTGGGACGGGCAGGAGCCGTACGCGCCCGTCGGGGTGCCGCTCGTCGACCTGCTCGACCGGGTGCTGGCGACCGGCGTCGTGGTCAGCGGTGACCTGGTGCTGGCCATCGCCGACGTGCCGTTGGTGCGGATCTCCCTGCGCGCCCTGCTGGCCTCGGTCAGCGACCGGGTCCCCGCGCCCTGGTCGGACAGCGGGCCGCTGTGACCGCGCCGCGCACCCATGCGCTGGACCTCGATCCCGAGCGCGTGACGAACGACCTGGCTGCCCTGGTCCTGACCGTGGTGGAACTCCTGCGGCAGCTCATGGAACGCCAGGCGGTACGCCGTTTCGACGAGGGGACGCTCAGCGCCGAGCAGGAGGACCGGCTCGGTACCGCGCTGATGCTGCTGGACGAGCGCATGGACGAGCTGTGCGCACAGCACGGGTTGCTCCGCAGCGACCTGAATCTGGACCTGGGCCCGCTGGGCCCTCTCCTGGCCGATCCCGGGCGGTGACGCGCACAGCGAGACGGGACCGGGGATGAGCACCACTCCCGGCCCCGCCCGTCCGCACCTACCGGCGAACGTTCACTGCACCCCCCGGCTGTGCGACCGGGCGCAACCCGCCCCGCGGCCGCCGAACAACCGTCCCCGCGGCGGCGCTACCGCTTCACCTTCCGCGCGGCCCGCAACCACTCCTTGTTCATGCTGGTGATGGACATCAACGGGATGCCCTTCGGGCAGGCCGTGGCGCACTCGCCCGCCAGGGTGCACCCCCCGAAGCCCTCCTCGTCCATCTGCTCCACCATGTCCAGCACCCGCGTCTCCCGCTCGGGCGCCCCCTGCGGCAGCACGTTGAGATGGTTGATCTTGGCGGACGTGAACAGCATCGCCGCCCCGTTGGGGCAGGCCGCCACACACGCCCCGCACCCGATGCACTCGGCGTGCTCGAAGGCCAGGTCGGCGTCCGGCTTCGGCACCGGCGTGGCGTGCGCCTCGGGGGCCGCCCCGGTCGGCGCGGTGATGTACCCGCCGGCCTGGATGATCCGGTCGAACGCCGACCGGTCCACGACCAGGTCCTTGATCACCGGGAACGCGGACGCCCGCCACGGCTCGACGTCGATCGTGTCGCCGTCCTCGAAGGAGCGCATGTGCAGCTGACAGGTGGTGGTCCGCTCGGGCCCGTGCGCATCGCCGTTGATGACGAGCGAACACGCGCCGCAGATGCCCTCGCGGCAGTCGTGGTCGAAGGCGACGGGGTCCTCGCCCCTGACGATGAGCTCCTCGTTGAGCGTGTCGAGCATCTCCAGGAACGACATGTCGGGCGAGATGCCGTCCACTTCGTACGTGGACATCGTGCCGTCGGCGTCGGCGTTCTTCTGCCGCCAGACGCGCAGGGTGAGCTTCATGCGTAGCTCCGCTGGGTGGGGTGGACGTACTCGAAGACCAGGTCTTCCCTGTGCAGGACGGGGGCCTCGCCGGTGCCGGTGAACTCCCAGGCGGCGGCGTAGGAGTACTCCTCGTCCTTTCGGGCGGCCTCGCCGTCGGGCGTCTGGGACTCCTCGCGGAAGTGGCCGCCGCAGGACTCCTCGCGGTGCAGCGCGTCGAGGCACATCAGCTCGGCGAGCTCCAGGTAGTCGACGATGCGGTTGGCCTTCTCCAGCGACTGGTTGAACTCCTCGCCGGTGCCGGGCACCTTGATGCGCCGCCAGAACTCCTCACGGATCTGCGGGATGCGCTCCAGTGCCTTGCGCAGGCCGGAGTCGGTGCGGGCCATGCCGCAGAACTCCCACATGAGTTCGCCGACCTCGCGGTGGAAGGAGTCGGGGGTGCGGTCGCCGTCGACGGACAGCAGCAGGTTGAGCCGGTCCTGGGTCTCGGCCAGCACCTCTTGGACTACGGGGTGTTCGTCGGTCACCGCCTCGTGGTGCGGGTTGCGGGCCAGGTAGTCGTTGATGGTGGAGGGGAGGACGAAGTAGCCGTCAGCGAGTCCCTGCATCAGCGCGGAGGCGCCGAGCCGGTTGGCGCCGTGGTCGGAGAAGTTGGCCTCGCCGATCGCGAACAGGCCGGGGACGGTGGTCTGGAGGTCGTAGTCGACCCACAGGCCGCCCATCGTGTAGTGCACGGCGGGGTAGATCCGCATCGGCACCTCGTACGGATCCTCGTCGGTGATCCGCTGGTACATGTCGAAGAGGTTGCCGTACTTGGCCTCGACGGCCTTGCGCCCCATCCGCTCGATGGCGTCGGCGAAGTCCAGGTACACGCCCTGGCCGCCGGGCCCCACTCCCCTGCCCTCGTCGCAGACGTTCTTCGCGGCGCGGGAGGCGATGTCGCGCGGGACGAGGTTGCCGAAGGACGGGTAGATGCGCTCCAGGTAGTAGTCGCGCTCGTCCTCGGGGATCTCGTTCGGGGCCCGCCGGTCGCCCTTCGCCTTCGGCACCCAGATCCGTCCGTCGTTGCGCAGCGACTCGCTCATCAGCGTCAGCTTGGACTGGTGGTCGCCGGTGCGCGGGATGCAGGTGGGGTGGATCTGGGTGAAACAGGGGTTGGCGAAGTGGGCGCCGCGCCGGTGGGCCCGCCAGATCGCGGTGGCGTTGGAGTTCATGGCGTTCGTCGACAGGTAGAAGACGTTGCCGTAGCCGCCGGAGGCGAGGACGACCGCGTCCGCGAAGTACGTGCCGATCTTTCCCGTGACCAGGTCCCGGGCGACGATCCCGCGCGCCCGCCCGTCGACGACGATCAGGTCGAGCATCTCGGTGCGCGGGTGCATCTCGACGTTCCCGGCGGCGATCTGCCGGCTGAGGGCCTGGTAGGCGCCGAGCAGGAGCTGCTGCCCCGTCTGGCCGCGGGCGTAGAACGTGCGCGACACCTGCACGCCGCCGAAGGAGCGGGTGTCGAGCAGTCCGCCGTACTCCCGGGCGAAGGGCACACCCTGGGCCACGCACTGGTCGATGATCTCGACGGAGATCTGCGCGAGCCGGTGGACGTTGGACTCGCGGGCCCGGAAGTCGCCGCCCTTGACGGTGTCGTAGAACAGGCGGTGGACGGAGTCGCCGTCGTTGCGGTAGTTCTTCGCGGCGTTGATGCCGCCCTGCGCGGCGATGGAGTGGGCGCGGCGGGGCGAGTCCTGGTAGCAGAACTGGACGACGTGGTAGCCCTGTTCGGCCAGGGTGGCACCGGCGGAGCCGCCGGCGAGGCCGGTGCCGACCACGATGACCGTGTGCTTGCGCCGGTTGGCGGGGTTGACCAGCTTGGCCTCGAAGCGGCGCGTGTCCCACCGCTCGTTGACCGGCCCGGTGGGGGCCTTGGTGTCGACGACCGGTTCGCCGGTCGTGTAGTCGGCGTACGAATTCATCAGCTCACCACTCCGGTCATGACGGCCACGGGTACGGCGATGAAGCCGGCCGTGAGCAGCAGCGCGAGGACGTTCGCGAGGGTCTTCAGGGCGCGGTCACGGGTGCGGCTGCCGACGCCGAGGGTCTGGGCCGCGCTCCAGAACCCGTGCCGGACGTGCAGGCCGAGCGCGAGCATCGCGACGATGTAGACGACGTTGCCGTACCAGGTGGAGAAGGTGTCGACGACGTTCTGGTACGGGTGGCCCTCCTGAAAGCCGCCGGGGTGCACGGTGCCGGTGGTCAGGTCGAGGATGTGCCACACGATGAACAGGCCGAGGATGACGCCGCCCCAGCGCATGGTCCGCGTCGCGTAGCTCGCCCGGGCCTTCTTGTGCACGTACCTGCCCGGCCGGGCCCTGATGTCGCGGCGGCTGAGCTGGTACGCCGAGGTGGCATGGGCGACGACGGCGACGACCAGCACGATCCGGACGAGCCAGAGCGTCCACTCGTAGTGCATGAACGGTTCGCCGACGGTGCGCAGCCAGTGGGCGTAGTGGTTGAACTCGCCCGCCCCGAAGAAGATCTTCAGGTTTCCGATCATGTGGACGACCAGGTACAGCAGCATGATCAGACCGCTGACCGCCATCACGGTCTTCTTGCCGACGGTGGAGTCCCACACGGTGCGTGCGAAGGACGGCCGCCGGTCCGTCCGCGTTGCCAGAGCCATGGAACAGCACGCTACGGACCCGCGGGCGATCGGTCCAAGACATGCTCCGGCTTGACTCCATAGGCTGGAGCTATCGTGGGGGTATGCAGTTCCAGCAGCTCCAGTACTTCGTGGCCGTCGCGGAGACCCGCCACTTCACCCGGGCCGCCGATCTGGTGCACGTCGCCCAGCCCTCGCTGTCGCAGCAGATCAAGTCGCTGGAGCGGGAGCTGGGCGCGGACCTGTTCCTGCGCGCCCGGGGCAACATCACGCTCACGGACGCCGGGGAGGCGCTCCTGCCGCTGGCCCGCCGCATCCTGGCCGACGCGGACACGGCCCGGCACGAGGTGCAGGAACTGGTGCAGCTGCGCAGCGGCCGGGTGCGGCTGGGAGCCACGCCGAGTGTGTGCACGGGCCTGCTGCCGGACGTGCTGCGGGCCTTCCACGACCGCTACCCGGGGGTCCGGCTGCTGATCGAGGAGGGCGGATCGCACGACCTGGTGCGGGAGCTCGCGCGCGGGGCGCTGGATCTCGCGCTGGTGGTGCTTCCGCTGCCGACGCCGTCACCGGCGCTGACCACGGTGGAGCTGCTGCGGGAGGACCTGGTCGTGGTCTCCTCCCCGGACGCGCCGAGACCTGGGCAGGGACGGCGTGCCGTCCGGGTCTGCGACCTCGAGAGTGAGCGGCTGGTGATGTTCCGGCACGGCTACGACCTGCGCGAGCTGACCGTGGCGGCGTGCCGGGCCGAGGGGTTCGAACCCGACTTCGCCGTCGAGGGCGGGGAGATGGACGCGGTGCTGGGCTTTGTGCGAGCCGGGCTGGGCGTCGCCGTGGTGCCCAGGATGGTCGCGGCGAGGCCGGGCAGCGGACTGCGGGTGACGCCGCTGGCCCGGCCCGGCCTGCACCGGACGATCGCGCTGGCCCACCGCAGCGATGTGGCTCCGCCCCGGGCCGCTCGGGAGTTGCAGCGGATGCTGCTGGAGCGGTGAGGCGGTCTCGCCCAGGAGCGCCACGGTGGTGAACGCCGTGCGGGGGGTGCGGAACCGTCGTGGCGGTTCGCGCAGTTCCCCGCGCCCCTGGGGCGTTACCTCCTAGCCTGTCGCATCGACCAGGGCCAGCTGGTGCAGCCGCTCCGGCGGGCCCGGCCTCGCGTAGTACCAGCCCTGGGCCGTGTCACAGCCGAGGATGCGCAGTTGGTCGGCCTGGGCTCCCGTCTCCACGCCTTCCACGGTCACCGCCAGGTCCAGGCTGTGGGCCAGGGAGACGATCCCCTCGACGATCTTCAGGTCGACGGGGTCCGCGGGGAACTGCTGCATGCTCTGAGTGAAGGACCGGTCCAGCTTCAGGATGCTGACCGGCAGCCGGCGCAGGTTGGCGAGGTTGGAGTAGCCGGTGCCGAAGTCGTCCAGGGCGATGTCGACACCCATCTCCGCCAGCCGCCGCAGCGGCTTGAGCAGGTCGTCGTCCGCCCCGATCAGCGCCGACTCCGTGACCTCCAGGCACAGCGCGTCCGGCTCGACACCGGTGCGCTCCAGGATGTCGACCGTGTCCTGCACCAGGCCGGGATGCGTCAGCTGGCACGGCGACAGGTTCACGTTGATCCGCAGCGGCCCCACCGTCTCGGCGCCGCCCTGCAGTTCCCGCCACTCGCGTGCCTGGCGCACCGACTGCTCCAGCACCCACCGGCCCAGCGGCACGATCAGGCCGGTGTGCTCGGCGAGCGGGATGAACCGGTCCGGCCCCAGCACCCCGTGCTGCGGGTGCAGCCAGCGCACCAGCGCCTCGGCGCCCCGGACACTGCCGTCGCCGAGATGCACCAGCGGCTGGTACTCGATGAAGAACTCGCCCCGCTCCAGCGCCGTCGGCAGCGCCGTGGTCAGCCCGTGGCGCGTGATGGCCCGGGCGTCGGCCTCCGGGTCGGCGAGTTCGAAGCGGTTGCCGCCCGCCGACTTGGCCCGGTACATGGTGATGTCCGCGCTGCGCAGCACCTCTGCCGGGCTGCGCTCCCCGGCCGGGCCCTCGACGATGCCGATGCTGCCGCGCACGGTGAGCTCCCGGCCGTCCACACTGATCGGCGCCAGCAGCGCGTTCATGATGCGCCCGGCGAGCTCGTCGACGTCCCGCTGGGTGTCGGGCCCGGTGGTCAGCGCCACGAACTCGTCACCGCCGAGCCGCGCGACCATCTCGCCGGGCGCGGTGGCGCAGGACTGCAGCCGGTCGGCGACCTCCACCAGCAGCCGGTCGCCGGCCGCATGGCCGAGGCTGTCGTTGATGGTCTTGAAACCGTCGAGGTCCAGGTAGCACAGCCCGAACCGCTGGCCTTCCCCGGCGCCCAGGGCCTTCTCCAGGCGTTCGAAGAAGAACGTGCGGTTCGGCAGGCCGGTGAGCGCGTCGTGCGTGGCCTCGTAGCGCAGCCGCAGATTGAGCAGCCGCCGCTCCGTGGTGTCCTCCATGAGGGCGAGCTGGTACTGCGGATCGCCGTCGGCGTCACGCAGCAGGGAGACCGTCAGATTGGTCCACAGCACCGTTCCGTCGGGGCGGTAGAACGCCTTCTCCAGGTGGTAGTGCTCTCGCTCGCCGCGGACGAGTTCGTCGTAGAGCCGCCAGGTCTGGGGAGCGTCGTCGGGGTGGGTCCACTCCCGGACGTTGCGGCTGCGCAGCGTCTGCTCGGAGACCCCGAACATGCGCAGCAGCGCGCCGTTGACCTGCAGTATGTTCCCCTCGAGGTCGGCCATGCCGATTCCTATGGCCGCACCCTCGAACACGGCGCGGAAACGCGCCTCGCTCGCGTGCAGGGCCTGCGCCACCACGCCCTGCGCCTGGAGGGCGGCCTGCGCGATGGCCTCCTGCTCGGCCAGCGTCCGCTCGCGCAGCGCCCGGGCGAAACCGGCCGCCATCGCGTGCTGGAGCCGCGCACAGCGGGCCCGCAGGTCCTCCTGGTCGCCGTCACCCCCGCAGTACAGGACGAGGTAGGCGTCGACGCAGTCCAGGGTGCGGCTGAGCGCCTCCGGGTCGGTGCAGTGCGCGTTCACCAGGGCGGCTCCGACCGCCCTGCCCGCCTCGGAGTCGAAGGTACGGGCCAGCAGTGCCTCGCTCAGCCGCCGCGCCTGGGGCAGCAGTTGCGCCTCGAACTCGGTCCGGGTCGACGACGTCGAGGTCACCGGGAAGACGGCCCGGCTCCAGATCGTCGCGAACCGGCGCAGTCTGTCCTCCGGCCCGTCCGGTTCCGCGGTCACGCCGTACGCCCCACGCCCGCGAACCCGGAGAACGCATACGGATCCTCGTCCTCCGGTGCGGCGTCGGGCCGCCAGCGCGGCATCGCCACCAGTCCGGGTTCCACCATGTCGTACCCCTCGAAGAACCGCGCGATCTCCTCGCGCGAGCGCATGATCAGCGGGTTGCGGATGTCCCTGTACACGTCCACCGCACCCCCGGCCCGCTCCGGCGGCAGCGGGACCCCCTCGTAGGAGGCGTGGGTGAGCACGAGCAGGCTGCCCGGCGCGAGCGCCTCGCCCAGTTCGGCCACGGCCCCGTACGGGTCGTCCTCGTCTTCCACGAAGTGCAGTATGGCAACGAGGAGCAGCGCCACTGGCTGATTCAGGTCGATCAGCCGCTCCACCTCGGGGCTGCGCAGGATCTCCTGGGGCTTGCGCAGGTCCGCGGCGACGACCCCCGTGTCCTCGTTGCCCTCCAGGACCGCCTGGCTGTGCGCCACGGCCACCGGGTCGTGGTCGACGTACACCACGCGGGCACCGGGACGGGCGGCCTGCGCCTCCTCGTGCACATTGCCGAAGGTGGGGATGCCGGAGCCGATGTCGAGGAACTGGGAGATGCCCTGGTCGGCCGCGTAGCGAACGGCGCGGCGCAGGAAAGCGCGGTTCGCCTGCATGATCTTGGGGAGTCCCGGCATGAACTCCATGGCCCTGCGGGCCGCTTCCCGGTCGACCTCGAAGTTGTGCGATCCGCCCAGGTAGTAGTCGTACATCCGGGAAACACTGGGCACCGAGATGTCGATGCTCCGTGGGGCCCAGGCGGGACGCTCCATCTATCTCTCCAAGGCGTAGGCGATCCGGTGTTCGAGCAGAGGCTACTGATCGCCCGCCAATGGAGCGACCCGAAACGGAAATTGACCATCCGTTCCCGGTCACTGCCTGCGGCACGTGCCGAATTGATACCCCTGCGCATGCCCTTCGAACATATGACGAACAGTGTTCGGGGCATTCCGGAGAGTTCCGGTCCGGGAGGGAAGAGTGTCAGGAATTCGACGGGTTCCGGTGAAGCACGGCAAAACGGTCCACCCCTCCGTGGGTCACGGAGGGGTGGACCGGGTCTGCGCTTCGGGTGGACGAGATGATCAACCCTGGGGAGGTTTCCCTGCTACTCCGAGGCGCCGACCAGCTTTCCGTCGGGCCTGACGGCGTACCAGGTGCCGCCCACACCCTGGCCGTTGGTGTCGCCGGGGGCCTTGTCGCCGGCGAAGGTGTAGATGGGCGAGCAGTTGATCGTCTGCTGCTTGCCCTTGCCGTCGGTCCGGTCGAAGGTCATGTAGCCCTTCTTCTGGATGCCCTTGGTGTCGGCGAAGTCGACGGGCTCCACGAGCGGCCACTTCTCCAGGCACGCACCGGCGCAGTTGGAGACCGGCTTGGGCCAGGCCTCGTCCTTCTTGAACCGGTAGACGGTCATGCCGTTCTTGTCGACGACGATCTCGCCGAGCTTGGGGTCCTTGCGCGTGGACAGTCCGGCCTGGACGGCTTCGCCGCCGCCCTCCGCACCGGCCCCGGCACCCCCCTGCGCCTTCTTGCCGTCGGGGGCGAGCGCGTACCACTTGCCGCCCACACCCTGGCCCTTGACGTCACCGGCGTTGACGTCCTTGGCGTAGCGGTAGGCGGGCCAGCCGCCGACCGTGAGCTGCTTGGTGCCGTCGGCCCGGGTGACCGAGCCGAGCAGCGCCTTGTCGATGCCCTCGCCGGCCTCGGCGTCGTCGGCCGGAACCGGCGGCCAGGTCTTGGCGCAGTCACCGTCGCAGTTCGACTTGGGGGGCTGCTCGGTGTCCTGGTCGAACCGGTACAGGGTGAGGCCGAGACTGTCGGTGACCACCTTGCCGACCTTCTCGGCGGTGGAGACGGACAGCTTGCCCGCGGGGCTGGACGGGCTGGAGGCGCTCGGTGCCGCCGGCTGGCTCGGCGCGGCGCCGCCCGCCGCGCCCGCGGTGCCCGAGCCGATGTTCCCGTAGTCCCCGGGCGCGGCCGTGGCGCCCACGTTCTGGCTGGCCGCCGGTGGGCTGTCCTGACCGCACGCCGTCGTCAGCGCCAGGACCGCCGCGGCGCTCGCCACGAGTGAGGCGCTCCGCCAGGAGGTCTTCATCGTCAACTCCCCATAATCGCAAGGGTGTTGCAGCGCCCTGCTGCGCCGCCGCACGGTCATGAGTACGGATGGGGACGGCGATCGTGTTCAACCGTCGGCCAAATTTCTTTCCGGAACCTGCGGCGAGCGTCTCGAGTCGTCGTACACACGTCCACCTCGGACTCCCTGCGGGCGACCGCAGATCAAACCCTTGATGCCCGGATATCCCTCTTTCGGGGCAATCCCCTTGCACTCCGGCCCATCCGGGCGGCACAGGGCTCATGATCTTCGTCGTGCATGGACCCCTTTCGACTCAACCCGCCCTTGCGGCACGGGCCTTGGCGGCGGCGACGCTGACCTGGGCGCTCGTCGGCGCACCGGCCGGGGTCGCGGTGGCCGACGCCTGCGCGTACGCCTCGACGGGGCCGGACGGCACCGAGGCGGTGGCGTACGCCGGCAGCAAGAAGACGTGGCCGTGCCCGACACCCACGCCGACCCCCTCCCCGACTCCGACCCCGACGCCGCCGCCCCCGGAGCCGACCCCACCGCCGAAGCCGAGGCCGGAGCCTCCGCCCCCACCGAAGCCCCCGCCCCCCGAGCCGACCCCCACGGTCAGGCCCGAGCCGCCGGCACCGGCACCGCCCACGCCACGCCCGGCACCACCCCCGCCGCGGCAGGCCCCCAGGCCCGTACCTCCGGCGCCCCCGCCCCCCGCACCGGAGCCCGCTCCCCCGCCGCCGGCGCCGCCGGCCACCCCCGCGCCCGGCCCGTCCGCGACGCCCGTGCACTACCCGCGCTACCGCGCCGCGCCCCCGCGGCCACGGAGGGCCGACGGCACGCTGTCGCCGCTCACCTTCGTCCTGCTCGTCACGGTGCCCGCGGTGGTGGCCGTCGCCGCGCTGCGCGCGCGCTGATCCCTGAAGCCCAGGAGGTACCTCTTGCCGGAATGGCTTGTTCTCACCCTCGCGATGCTGGCCGCCTGTGCCGTGGTGGTCATCATCACCTTCGTACGCCACCGCGCGGCCCGCGAGGACGAGGACCCCAGTGAGACCCCTGACGTCATCGAGTACATGACGATGTGGATCGGCGTGGTCTACGCCATCGTCCTGGGCCTGGCGATCGCCGGTGTCTGGGAGGGACGCAGCGCCGCGCAGGACCACGTCCAGGCCGAGGCGACCGCACTGCACGAGATCTCGGAGCGGGTGCGGGTCTATCCGGCCGCGGAACGCGACCGCATCCGGGACGACATCCGGACGTACGTGAGTCATGTCGTGACCACCGAGTGGGACACCATGGCCGACAAGGGCGAGGTCACCCCGCGCGGCGCCGAGCTGTTCGAACGGATCCGCCAGGACGTCACCGACTACGAACCGGCGACGGACTTCGAGGCCCAGGCCTACCAGCCGCTGCTGGACCAGGTGACGGCGGCGAACCAGGCCCGGATCGCCAGGGCGGAGTCGACCGGGGAGACCATGCCGGGGGTGGTGTGGTTCGGGCTGATCGCCGGGGCCGTCATCACCATCGGGATGATCTTCGCGCTGCAGATCCGCAGAACGACCCGCGAACTGGTCCTCGCCGGGCTGTTCTCGGCGCTGATCGCCTTCCTGCTGTTCCTGATCTGGGACTTCGACTCGCCGTACAGCAGGGGCGTGACCGCCTCGGCGGACCCGTTCCTGAACCTCTTCCCGGGCGTCGGGGACTGACGGCGCCGCACAGCACGGATCCCGGCCGGGGGATGCGCGACACACCGTCGCCGTCCCCCGGCCGCCTGGGTGCCGTTCCCCCGGGCGGCGCACATCCATGCCCCATTCGCGCTACTGCGATCGCGCCGTCGCACGCCTCTTCTTAGCGTTTCGGGCATCGAGGTGCATGTGTGACGTGCGCGGAACAGGTCCGCGGCTGCTCCTCGGGGACCCGGAGGATTCCATGCGCGCGATATGTCTCGCCTCGGCCGTACTGCTGGGTGCCGGCGCCCTCACCTCCTGCGTGCCCGCCGCCGACGCGGCGGTCCGGACCGACTTCGGCTTCAACATCCTGCCCTCCACCGTGAGAGCGGGGGGCGAGGTGACCCTGCACGTCACGCGCAACCGGGCATGCCGGGGGGAGGCGACGGTCGACTCTCCCGCCTTCGACCGGGTCACCATCCCGCGGGACGAGTCCTGGACGACGGTGGTCGTCGACTGGGACACCAGGCCCGGCGCCGTCTACGAGGTCGAGTTCGAGTGCGACAGGTCGATCGGCATCGCGCGCCTGACGATCGCGGGTGCCCGGCCGCCGCACCACCCCACCCGTCACCCGACGCGCCACCCCGACAAGGGGGTGCACGCCGGTGAGGGCGGCACCCTGGCCGGGTTCGACCTCAAGAAGGTCGGTCTGGGCGCCGCTCTGATCACCGGGTCGCTCGGCGTCGCCTACCACTTCTCGCGCCGCCGCACCGACGGGGACGCCGGCTGACACATTGCAGGCCTTCGCCCCGGCTCCCCCTCATCAACAAGGGGAGCCGGGGCGAAACGCGTTCACGTGCGAGGTGGCGACTCGTCGAGCAGGCGATGCCCCGTGTCAGATGCGCCGCTCGGCCCGGCGGCGCATCCAGAACACACCGCCGCCGACCACCGCCGCGGCCACGAGACCGCCGCCGATGGCCATGTCGGCCGGCGTCGCACCGGTGGTGCTGCTGCCGCCGATGCCGCCGCGGACACCGCCGATGACGGTGAAGGCCTGCGGCTTGGTCATCCGCCTGCCGTTGCAGTCGACCGTGATGTCGTACGAGCCGGGGCGGGCGTTGCTGTTGATGGTGGCGGTGCCCCGCGCGGTCCCGTTGCCGGCGCCGCCCCGGTCGCCTTCGTTGCCCTTGCCGCCGCTGACCGGCGAGAGCCGCGTCGGCGAGAACGCGTTGGACGTCGCCGTGCCGCCGCCCCGGCAGCCGTCGACCGTGATGGTCAGCTGGCCGCCAGGGGCGATCACGCTGGGCAGGGCGGTGATGTTGCTCGGCGTGTCCCACGCGACGGCCGCGGGGGCGGAGAGGCCGAGGGCGGCGACCGCTGCGCCGGCGACCGCCAGGGCACGAGTGTTACGCATGTGAACCTCCGCGGAAGACGCCCCGGGACCCGTCCCCGGTCGATCGGCGAGAAAGCGCCTCCCAGAAAGACAGTCAGTTGCCGTGCCGCAAGCCGCATTTCGGGAATGGTCCGTACCGGTGAGAGAAGGCGCTGCGGCTGTGGCGTCCATTCGGATATCGCCGCAGGTCACAGACCGTCAGAAATTTCCTCGCGGCGGCAACTCGGATGGCTCACCTCATGTCCCCGCACCGCCCCTCGCGGTCCCCGGCCACCCGTTCGCCGCCGCCCCGTCGCCGGTTCGCCGCACGCCACTTAGCGTGTCGCTATGCGCGATGGACACGGCGACGGCCGCGTCGAGAGGGGATGGCGAATGTCTGCGTCCGAGCTGGCCCAGGCGGAAGAGGAGGCGCGGCCCAGGAAGCGCGCCCCGTGGGGCGTGATAGCGCTGGTCCTGCTGACCGGCCTCGCTCTCATCCGGAACGGTTCGGGAGAGTTCGACGAGGGCCCGCCACAGCCGGCGAGTGCGGCCGCGGCGGACAGCAGGGTGCCCGGCGGCACCTTCGCGGGAAGCGTCCGGCCCTTGCCCTACGCCCTCCCCGACCGGGTCAGGATCCCGGCCATCCAGGTCGACGCGCCGATCGTCCCCGTGGGCCTGGACGCGGACGGCTGGGTCGGCGCACCGCCGCCGGAGGACCCCAACCTGGCCGGCTGGTTCACCGGTGCCGTCACCCCCGGCGAGAAGGGCACCGCGATCGTGGTCGGCCATGTCGACAACCAGCAGGGTCCCGCCGTGTTCTACGGCCTCGGAGCCCTGCGGCAGGGACATCGCGTCGAGGTCGCCCGGCAGGACGGAAAGACCGCCGAGTTCGAGATCTACGGCGTCGAGGTGTTCGAGAAGAACAACTTCCCCGGCGACCGTGTGTACGCCTCCAAGGGCGCGCCGGAGCTGCGGGTCATCACCTGCGGGGGCGGCTTCTCCAAGCAGGAGGGCTACGCGGGCAATGTCGTCGCCTTCGCCCGCCTGGTCGCGGTGCGCTGAGCGCACGCGGCACGGCGGGCGAAAGCCCGGAGGAACCCCTTACGCGTAGCTCCGCCGGGGCACGGTGACGTGGTAGCCGGAGTCCAGCAGTTCCGGCAGATAGCGCCGCAGGGCCCGCACACTCTGCGAGCGGTCGCCGCCGGCGTCGTGCGAGAGCACCACGACGCCGGGTGCGGCGCCGCGCTCGACCCGGTTCGCGATGGACCGGACCCCGGGGGTGGTCCAGTCGAGGGTGTCGACCGTCCAGCCGAGGGGTTCCATGCCGAGTTCGGCGCCGAGCCGGAAGGCGGTGCGGTTCCAGGCGCCGTAGGGCGCGCGGAACCACTCGGGGCGCTCACCGTAGGCATCCTCGATGGCGTCGCTGGTGCGTTCCATCTCGGAGCGGATCTGCCGTCGGGTGAGACGGGTGAGCAGGGGGTGGGACCAGGTGTGGTTCCCCACGACATGGCCCTCGTCGGCCATCCGGGCCAGCAGGTTCCTGCCACCGGCGACCATCTCGCCGCACACGAAGAACATCGCCCGCACGTCGTACTCGGCCAGGGTGTCCAGGATGTGCGGGGTGTAGCGGGGATCGGGGCCGTCGTCGAAGGTGAGCACCATGGTGCGGCCACGGCCGGACACACGCAGCGGCGCCTCGCGGTGCACCAGGGTCCGGCGGGGTGCGGCGCGCGGGGGGCCGTAGCCGGTCAGGGGCTGCAGCCGGTACGCCGAGGACTTGACGAGGCGGCGGGCCTGGGGGCCCGCGGCGGCGGTCGAGGTGCCGGGTCCGTCCCCGGTGACAGCCGTGACCACTCCGGCCGTCGCGGCCGCTCCCACGGCGCCGGCGCCCGCGATCAAGGCGTGGCGCCTGGTGAACAGCCGGGTCGGCAACTGATCCTTCTTCATGACTCATGAGTCGCCCGGCGGAAGGCCGACGCACACGAGCAACACCGGTGCGGCGGCACACATTCACCCGTTCGGCCCACCCGTTCGGATCAGCGGCTGCGCACCAGCGGGAAGGGCAGGGTCTCGCGGATGGTGAGTCCGGTGAGGAACATGACCAGCCGGTCGACGCCGATGCCGAGGCCGCCGGTGGGGGGCATGGCGTATTCGAGGGCGTCGAGGAAGTCCTCGTCGAGTTCCATCGCCTCGGGATCGCCCCCGGCGGCGAGCAGGGACTGGGCGGTGAGGCGGCGGCGCTGCTCGACGGGGTCGGTGAGCTCCGAGTAGGCGGTGCCCAGTTCGGTGCCGAACGCGACGAGGTCCCAGCGTTCGGCGAGGCGCGGGTCGGTGCGGTGCTGCCGGGTGAGCGGGGAGACGTCGGTCGGGAAGTCCTTGTAGAAGGTGGGCAGCCCGGTCCGCTCCTCCACCAGCCGCTCGTACATCTCCAGGACGATGTCGCCGTGGCCGTCGTCGGCGACGTAGGGCACGCCGGCACCGTCGCACAGCCGTTTGAGCGTGTCGATGCCGGTGCCGGGACGGACCTCTTCGCCGAGGGCCTCGCTGATCGCCCCGTAGACGGTCTTGACGGGCCACTGCCCGGAGATGTCGTACTCCTTGCCGTCCTTGCGGGCGACGGGCCTGCCGAAGGCGGCGGTGGCGGCGCCCTGGATCAGTTCGCGCACGAGGTCGAGCATCACGTCGTAGTCGGCGTACGCCTGGTAGGCCTCCAGGATCGTGAACTCGGGGTTGTGCTTGTAGTCCGTGCCCTCGTTGCGGAAGGTACGGCCCATCTCGAAGACCTTCTCCACGCCGCCCACGCACAGCCGCTTGAGGTACAGCTCGGGGGCGATGCGCAGGTAGAGGTCGAGATCGTAGGCGTTGATGTGGGTGGTGAAGGGCCGGGCGTTGGCGCCGCCGTGGATCTGCTGGAGCACCGGCGTCTCGACCTCCAGGTAGCCGCGTGCCAGCAGGCCCTGACGCACGGCCTGGACGGCGGTGGAGCGGGCGCGGACCACGTCACGGGCGGCGGGGCTGGCGGCCAGGTCGAGGTAGCGCATGCGGACCTTGGCCTCGGGGTCGGCCAGGCCGCGGCGCTTGTCGGGCAGCGGGCGCAGGCACTTGCCGGTGAGCTGCCAGGAGGTGACGAAGACGGTCGGTTCGCCCTTGTCGCTGACGCCGGCGTGTCCGGTGGCGGTGATGTGGTCGCCGATGTCGGTGTCGGCGGTGAAGCGGTCCAGGGCGGGGCCGGAGCGGTCGCGGGTCAGGGCGAGCTGGTGGTCGCCGGACCAGTCGCGCAGGACGGCGAAGACGATGCCGCCGAAGTCGCGGACCAGCATGATCCGGCCGGCGACGGTGACCTCCTCGCCCCGCGGGACCTCGGCGAGGGTGTGGGTGCGGGCCGGGACGCCCACCGGGTAGGGGTCGGTGCCGTCGGCGCGCAGCCGTTCGAGTTTGCGGTGGCGGACGCGGACCTGGTCGGACAGGCCGGAGAGGGGGTCGGCGGGCTCGGTCCCGTCCCCTCCGGCGAGGCCGAGCGCCGCCAACGACGGCAGCCCCTCCGTGGTGGCGGGCCGCTGCCCGCCCCTCGGGTGCCCTTTTCCCCTGCCCCACAACGTGCGCATCGACGGTACGGAGACGAAGCCCTCGGCGATGCCGGAGGCGAGGCCGACCCGGGCGAGGGAGGCGGCCTCGGCGTAGCAGAGGAAGCGCGGGTACCACTCGGGGCGGTACTTGGCGTTGGAACGGTACAGGGCCTCCAGTTGCCACCACTTGGAGAAGAACAGCAGCAGGCGGCGCCAGAGGCGGAGCACCGGGCCGGCGCCGATGCGGGCGCCCTCCTCGAAGACGGAGCGGAACACCGCGAAGTTCAGCGAGACCTTGCGCACGCCCAGCTTCGGTGCGGCGGCGCACAGTTCGGCGACCATGAACTCCATGACGCCGTTGGGAGCGGTGCGGTCACGGCGCATCAGGTCCAGGGAGACGCCGTCCTTGCCCCAGGGCACGAAGGACTGGATGGCGAGGAGCCGGCCGTCCTGGTCGAGGGCCTCGGCGAGGAGGCAGTCGCCGTCTGCCGGGTCGCCGAGACGGTCCAGGGCCATGGAGAAGCCGCGTTCGGTCTCGGTGTCGCGCCAGGCGTCGGCGCGCTCCACGAGCCGGCGCATCTCGTCGTCGCCGAGTGTGGAGTGGCGGCGGACGCGGCAGGTGACCCCGGTGCGGCGGACCCGGTTGACGGCCTGGCGGGTGACGCGCATGTCGCGGCCGTCCAGGTCGAAGCCGAGGACGTGCAGGATGGCCTCGTCGCCGAGCTGGAGGGCGCCGAGCCCGGCGCGGACGAAGGCCCGGGCGCCCTCCTCGGAGGCGCCCATCACGGCGGGGACCCAGGCGTAGCGGCGGGCCACCTCCTGCCAGGCGGCGATCGCGTGCGGCCAGGCCTCGCGGTCGCCCACCGGGTCACCGCTGGCCAGGCACACCCCGGCCTCGACGCGGTAGGTGACGGCGGCCTTGCCGCTGGGCGAGAAGACGGCGGCCTTGTCGCGGCGGGTGGCGAAGTAGCCGAGGGAGTCCTGGTCTCCGTAGCGGCCGAGGAGGGCGCGGATCCGCGCCTCCTCGTCGTCGTGCAGAGCGGCTTCCAGGCGCTGGGAGCGGAAGAGGGTGGCGGCGGCGTTCAGCAGGACGAGTGCGCCGAACAGGCCGAGCAGGAAATACAGGGCGTGCGGCGGGCGTCCGTCGAAGGAGCCGGCGGGCACCAGGCCGCCGCAGACCCGGTTCGCGGCCCAGGCGAGCCGCTCGCCACGCGGCAGACTGCCCGGGAAGGCCTCGACCAGGGCCCAGCCGACCAGGATGGCCACGACCAGACCGGCCACCAGGACGGCCAGGGCCCGGCGTACGGCGGCGCGGCGGGAGGCGGCGTAGAACTCCTCGCGGGAGTAGATCAGCAGGATCAGGGCGAGGCCGCACACCACGAAGGAGGGGACGGACTCGGCGAACTCGCCGACGGCCATGCCGAGGACGTCGGTGAGGACCAGCAGGCCCAGGTAGACGACGACCAGCCACCAGGCGATCTTCTTGCGGGCGCCGGTCGCGGCGGCGAGCAGGAACAGGAAGACCGCGTAGGCGAGGTTGGCGCTGACCGGGACGAGCAGCCGGTCCAGGAAGTGGACCAGGGGGCGCAGCCCGGTGCGCAGCGGCGGGATCAGCGCCAGCAGGGCGCAGAGCAGACCGAGGGCGCCGAAGAAGACCGCGAAGCCCTGGGGTACCCGGCTCAGGAAGCCGTGCGCCCGGTGGGGCGGCCGTATCGCTCCTGAGGTGTCCTCGGCCGTCCCGGTGTCCGCGCTGACGCTCATGCTTTCGACTCTAGGAACACCGGCGCCTCCTCGCCCGTCGAGCGCTCGCGCCCCGTGCGGCACAGGAGGCCCGTGGCGTCGCCCCGCCGGTCCCCGTCCCGCCCGGCAGCCGGACCTGGGGGTTCCGATAGCCTCGCGGCTGTGACGGAACAGCACTCCCATCAGTTCGAGCGGGGCACGGACGGGCCGAAGGTGATCGTGGCCGGGGTGGACGGCTCCGACTCCTCCTTGCGGGCCGCGGCCTACGCGGCCGGCCTGGCCCGGCGGCAGCACGCGCTGCTCGCCGTGGTGTACGTGCAGCCCGTGCTGGCGGCGGGTGCGGCGCTGGGGGCGCCGGTGGCCGGGACGACGGACGAGATCGCCGAGGACCTGGTGGCGCAGATCCGGGACGCGGCCGAGCGGCTCAAGGGGGCCTTCGAGGTCCGCTGGGAGTTCCACACGTTCCGCGGCGACCCGTACAACGGCCTCGTGACGGCCGCCGACGAACTCAAGGCGGACGCGGTGGTCGTGGGTGCCTCGGAGCAGGCGGGCCACCGTATCGTCGGCTCGGTGGCGATACGCCTGGTGAAGGCGGGGCGGTGGCCGGTGACGGTGGTGCCGTAGGCGCTGCGGCACCCGCGACGCCGGCCCGCTTCGGCACCCATGACGCCGGCCAGCTTCGGCACCCGTGACGTCGGCCCGCTACTCCCCCATCACCAGTCCGTCCTCGGCCGCGCCCCGGCTGAGGACGACGTCGCGGATGCGGTCGCGGACGGCTCGGACGTCGGCGCCCTGGGCGAGTGCCCGGTTGAGGTTCACGACCCGGCCGGCGTCGACGTCGAAGAGCTGGGGGACGAACTCCGCCTTCGTCACCTTCCAGCGCTCTCCCGGCCGTGCGGGCGGGGCGAAGGTGAAGCGGCCGAGGGTGGACTGGTTGCCGCGCGGATCCTTGGCGCCCTGGTGGTTGGTCATCTCGCCGGCGATCTGGTCGCCCATGCCGTAGATCACCCAGGTGCCGTTGACCTTCTCGTAGGCCTGCGGGACGTGCGCGTGGGTACCGAGGATCAGGTCGATGTCGGGGCGGCCACCGGTGCGCGAGGCGGTGAGGCTCCCGGCCAGGGTCAGCTGCCGGTCGTCGGGGGCGTCCTGCCATTCGGTGCCCCAGTGCAGCGAGACCACGACCACGTCGGCGCCGGCCCGGCGCGCGGCCCGGGCGTCCTCGACGATCCTCGCCTCGTCGGTGAGGTTGACGGCCCAGGGCTGCCCGTCCGGGAACGGCAGGCCGTTGGTGTCGTAGGTGTAGGCGAGGTGGGCGACCTTGGCCGGGCCCGCCTCGAGGACCGTCACCGTGCGGGCCTCCTCCTCGGTGCGTGCCGAGCCCGCGTGCCGGACGCCCGCCCGGTCGAGGGCGTCGAGGGTGCGGTGGATACCGTCCGCGCCGTCGTCCAGGGTGTGGTTGGAGGCGGTGGAGCAGCCGTCGTAGCCGGTTTCGGCCAGGGCCCGGGCCACCTCGGGCGGGGACTTGAAGGTGGGGTAGCCGGTGTAGACGCCGTTCGCGCCGTAGACGGTCTCCATGTGGCACAGGGCGATGTCGGCGCGGGAGACGACGGAGCGGATCCCGGCGAGCATCGGGCGGAAGTCGTAGCCGGTGCCGCCGGCGTCGAAGCGGGCCCGGTCGATGATCGTGGTGTGCGGGAGGACGTCACCGGAGGCGACCAGTGTGAACCCGCGTCCCCCGGCGGCCGGTGCCGGGCGTCCGCGGTGGGACTCGTCGTGGCCGCGGGCCTGGCAGGCGGCGCCTGCGGCCAGGACGACGGTCAGGGCCAGGGCGATCTGTCGACTGCGCGTGAGCATGCATTCACCCCACTGTGGGCGTTGTGGTCATATTTACGCACCATCAGGAAAGAAGGCTCCTGGTGTCCCACACGTCTCCGACACGCTCATCAGCCCGTCCGGCACCCACATGGCCGGGTGCCGCGACCGTTCGTCGAACCGTTCGTCGACGCGATCGACCGTCCGTCGCACAGCCGGGTACGTGCCCTGTGCCCGGGCCACGCCCTGCGGTGGCATACGGCCATGACGGCCGGATCCACTCTCACGAACGGAACGACCGCCGAGCACGAGCTCGCCGCACTGCAGCGCGAGCACGGCCGGCCCCTCTTCGCGCTGCTGCTGCGGCTCTGCGACGGTGACCGGCAGCGCGCCGAGGACCTGGCCCAGGAGACGCTGGTGCGCGCCTGGCAGCACCCGGAGGCCCTGCGCGCCGACGACTTCGACTCGGTGCGGCCCTGGCTGATGACCGTCGCGCGGCGCCTCGCGATCGACGCCCGGCGGGCCCGCCAGGCCCGTCCGCCCGAGGTCGGCGACGCGGTGCTGGAGAACGCGCGGGTCATCTCCGACCACGCCGAGCGGGCGGCGGCGATGCTGGACGTCCGCGAGGCTGTGAAGACACTCACTCCGCAGCACCGTGAAGTCCTGGTGCTCGTGTACTTCCAGGGGGCGAGTGTGGCGGAAGCCGCGACGGCCCTCGGGATTCCGCCCGGTACCGTGAAGTCCCGCGCGTACTACGCGCTGCGCGCCCTGCGCAGGGTGCTCCCGGGGTACGCCGCCGACCTGCGATGAAACCAATGGGTCGGTCAAGCCTCCGTAAAGCGCCTTGCCGATGACCCCGGTTGAGTAATCGGCTGTTCCCATCCGTGTTCCGGAGGGGGCCGTCAGCGCCCCCGGGGCCCGGTGTCGGGCGACGCGCACGTACCGGAGGAAGGCAGGAAGGGATGCTGGACGAAGAGCAGGGGAGCACGGACGGTTCCGACGGCGAACTGACCGTCCCCATGGCGTGGTTGTACGCCGAGTACATCGCCGACGAGCTGCTGCGGACCGGCGATCTGATGCCGCCGACGTCCTTCGAGTTCCGTGCCGGGCGGGATGCCCTGGCGCTGACCGTCTTCCTGTCCGACACCGACGGGGAGCTGTCCGGCATCCGGGTCGTCACGCAGCTGGAGACGTGGCTGTCGCTGACGGCGTACGACCAGCCGTGGCAGGAGTGGGTGCGCGAACGGCTGGCCGAGCTCGCCGCCGGCGCCGCGACCTCGGGCCGGCCCGCGCCGGACCTGGACCTCGCGGAGGAGGCCTGGCGCTGGCTGCAGGAGACGGAACTGCTCGCGCCCGATCTGAACGCGGTCCCGGGCGGCGCTCCGGTGGTCGGGGAGGACGAGGGACCGAAGGTCTGGACGCCCGCCTGGCAGCTCGGACTGCCGCTGGGACACCTCGCGATCCATCTTTTTTGATTTCTGCGGCCCCGGACCAATCCGGGAGCCGGAGGGCTCCGAATCCTTTGGTTGCGATTGTGTCACCGGCTTGAGTGATTCAGCTGCCTGGTCCGTACCGGTGGGAGCAAGGAGTAACCCCACCCGCACCCAACGGCACGAGGATTCGGCATGAGGTCCCTGGAGAGGCATCGCGACGTCGCGGCCTACGCGCTCGGCGTGCTGGACGAGGCGGAGGCCTTCCGCTTCGAGGACCACCTCATGGAGTGCCCTCGGTGCGCTGCAGAGGTGACGGAATTCGGCCCGACCACACGGCAGTTGATGCTGTACCGGCGGTCGACACCACGGTTCGTGCACCCCATGGCCCAGCCCGGGCCGCGCATGCTGGACGGGTTGCTGGCCGAGGTGGCGACCCGGCACCGGGCCGGGCGCAGACGCCTGCTGTTCGCCCTGGCCGCCTCGGTCGTCTTCGCGGCGTCGGTCCCCGGCATCGCGATGATGGCCGAGGGCAGCGCCGAGGAGCAGCCCCGGACCGTCGCGGCGACCGACACGCGGACGGGGGTGTGGGCGCAGGTCACCACGGGGGACGAGGCCTCGGGCAGCCAGGTCGAGCTGAAGGTCAGGGACGGCGCGGGCCCGCGCGCCTGCCACCTGGTGATCATCGGCCACGACGGCACCGAGGAGACCGCGACCAGCTGGCACGGACCGGGCCACGACGACCCCAACACGATGATGGCCAGCTCCTCCCTGCACCCGGAGGACATCGCCCGCTACGAGATCCGCTCGGCGGCCGGCGAGGTCCTGTGGAGGATCCAGCCGAGCTGACCATCCGTCCGCCCCTGCCGCCGAGCGCCGGGCACCGGCCGGTGTGAGACTGCTGGACGACGCACCCGGAAGTCCGCCCGGGCGCCCACGGTCCCGCTGAGGGGAGACGAGGTGACGGCAGAGCCCGGGGACGGCCGGCTGGAGGAGTTCCTCGCCGACCCGGAGAACGCGACCCTGGACCTTCCCACCGCGGCGGCCCGCTGCACCAAGGCCCTCGGGCTGCAGAGCTCCGTCGTCTACCTCTCCGACATCCAGCAACGCCGGCTGGTACCGCTCACCGACGTGGCCTCCCCACTGCTCGTCGACGGCTCCCTCGCGGGCTGGACCTACCGCACCCAGTCCCTGCGCGTGGCGGTGTCCGACACAGGCGGCATGACCGCCTGGATCCCGCTCGTGGACGGCGCCGAACGCCTCGGCGTCATCGCCGTGAACTCCCCCGCGCTGACACCCGACGTGCTGCGCCGCGGCCGCGCCCTGGCCACGCTGCTCGCCATGATGATCACGTCGGCGCGGGCGTACCAGGACTCCTTCGTACGGCGTCTGCGCACCCGGCCCATGCGCCTGCCCGCCGAGATGCTGCGGGCCTTCCTCCCGCCCCGGACGATCGGCACCTCACACGTCGTGTCGACGGCCGTGCTGGAGCCGGCCTACGAACTCGGCGGCGACGCGTTCGACCACTCCCTGACGGAGACGACCCTGCACGTAGCGGTCCTCGACGCCATGGGGCACAACCTGGCGTCCGGGCTCACCACGGCGGTGTCGCTGGCCGCGTGCCGCAACGCCCGGCGCACCGGGGCGGATCTGCCCGAGCTGGTGGAGAGCGTCGACGACGCGCTGTCGCAGTGGCTCCCGGACCAGTTCTGCACCGGTGTCCTGGCCCAGCTGGACCTGGCGTCGGGGATGCTGCGGTGGGTCAACTGCGGGCACCCCACCCCGCTGCTCATCCGCGACCGGCGGCCGCTGGTCGACGCCATGCGGCGCGATCCGGACCTGCCGATGGGGATGCCGTCCCTGCTGAGCGAGCGGCGGCGGGAGACGCACGAGATCGCGTTGAAGCCAGGCGACCGGGTGCTGATGTACACCGACGGGGTCACGGAGGCCAGGGCCGTCGACGGCGCGGAGTTCGGGCTCGAACAGTTCGCCGACTACATCATCGGGGCGACGGCCGCGGGCGAGCTGCCGTCCGAGACGCTGCGACGGCTCATCCACTCCATCCTCGACTCGCCGACGAGCCGGCTGCGGGACGACGCGACCATCCTGATGTTCGAGTGGTCACCGCCGTCCCGGTAGCCGCGAGAGCGGGCCGGGTCACTTCAGCAGCCGGGACATCCTGCGGTCCGCCAGCGGCTTGCCGCCCGTCTGGCAGGCCGGGCAGTACTGGAGCGAGGAGTCGCTGAAGGACACCTCACGGATGGTGTCGCCGCACACCGGGCAGGGCCGGCCGGTGCGGCCGTGGACGCGCAGCCCGCTCTTCTTCTCGGCCTTGAGCCGCCCGGCCGCCACGCCCCGGGAGCGCTCGACCGCCCCCGTGAGCGTGTCGCGCAGGGCCGCGTACAGCCGCCCGGTCTCCTCCTCGCTCAGGGACCCCGCCGGTTTGAAGGGCGACATCTTCGCCACGTGCAGGATCTCGTCGCTGTAGGCGTTGCCGACGCCCGCGATCAGACCCTGGTCGCGCAACGCGCCCTTGAGCCGGCGCCGTTCACCGGCCAGGAGTTCCGCGAGGCGCCGCTCGTCGAAGTCGTCGGCGAGCGGGTCGGGGCCGAGCCGGGCGACTCCCGGGACCTCCTGCGGGTCGCCCACGACGTACACCGCGAGCCGCTTCTGGGTACCGGCCTCGGTCAGGTCGAACCCGGCGCCGGTCTCCAGGGCCACGCGCAGCGCGAGGGGGCCCTTGCCCGGGCGGGGCGGGCCGTCGGGGAGGCGGTCCTTCCAGTGCAGCCAGCCGGCCCGGGCCAGGTGCGTCACGAGGTGCGGGCCGCCGGCGGTCGCGAGGCCGAGGAACTTGCCGTACCGGCGTACGGCGGTGACCTCCTGGCCCTCCAGCGCGGACAGGGGAGGTTCGTACGTCTTCAGGACGCTGATCGCGACGGGCAGCACCCGGACGATCTCGTGGCCGACGAGGTGCTCGGTCAGGAAGTCCTTGAGCGCCTCGACCTCGGGGAGTTCCGGCATGAGTCCAGAGTGCCACGCCGGGTCAGCCGGAGCCGGGCACCACGAACTCGCACCACACGGCCTTGCCGCCGCCCCGGGCCTCCACGCCCCACACGTCGGTGAGCAGCTCGACCAGGAGCAGGCCCCGCCCGGAGACGCCCGACTCGCCCGCCTCGCGCCGGCGCGGCAGGGCGCTGGAGGGGTCCGCGACCTCGACGCGCAGCCGGCGCTCGGAGCCCGCGAAGGCCCGCAGGGTGACGACCGCGGAGCCCTCGGTGTGCATCAGGGCGTTGGTGATCAGCTCGTCGGCGACCAGTTCGATCTCGTCGGCGCGCTCGCCCGCTCCCCACGCTGCGACCGCGGTGCGGATCATGTGCCGGGTCTCGGCGAGGGCAGCGGGGTCGCCGGGGGCCACGCGCCGTTGGAGCGGGCGGCCGGACTGCGGGCCCTCGGGGCCGCGCCGGCGCAGCAGGAGCAGCGCCACGTCGTCGTCGCCGCCGCGCTCGGCGGCCACGTCGATGAGCCGCTCGGCGAGGTCCCGTACGTCGTCGGGGCCGGTGGCGACGAGCGCGCTCAGGGTGCGCATGCCGTCGTCGAGATCGGCCCCCGGCTGCTCCACCAGACCGTCGGTGCACAGCAGCAGGGTGTCGCCGGGGTCGAGCTCCATGGTGGTCACGGGGTACTCCAGACGGCCGAACTCGGCGGACAGGCCGAGCGGCAGCCCGCCGGGTACGGGGACGCGGCGGCAGAAGCCGTCGGGGTGCCGCACCAGCGGGTCGATGTGGCCGGCCCGGACCATCTGGAGCACGCCGGTGGCCAGGTCGGCCTCGGCGTAGAGGCAGGTCGCGGAGCGGTCGGTGTCGAGTTCGTGCAGGAAGACGGAGGCCCTGGCCATGACGGTGGCCGGGGGGTGCCCCTCGGCGGCGTAGGCGCGCAGCACGATGCGCAACTGTCCCATGACGGCGGCGGCGTGCGTGTCGTGCCCCTGGACGTCGCCGATGACGGCGCCGACCCGGCCGCCGGGCAGCGGGATCAGGTCGTACCAGTCGCCGCCGATGTCCCGGCCGACGGAGCCGCCGACGGAGCCGCCGATGGTGGCGGCGCGGTAGCGCACGGCGACGTCGGCGCCGGGCACGCTCGGGATGGTCCGGGGCAGCATGGCCTGCTGGAGGCCCTGCGCGAGGTCCATCTCCTGTTCGTAGAACATGGCCCGCTGCAGGCTCTGCGCGATGCTGCTGCCGAGGGCGACGAGGATGTTCCGCTCTTCGGAGGTGAAGCCGTACCGGTCGCTGTAGAGCAGGCCCATCGCGCCGATCGGGCGGGCCTGGACGATGAGCGGCAGGTAGGCGGCCGAGGTGATGTCGAGGTCGGTGATGTGCGGCCACAGGATCGGGTAGCGCTCGGCGAATTCCTCCGGTGACTCGATGAAGCACGGGCCGAGGGTCCGAACGGCCTCGCTCATCGGGTAGGGCTCGTCGATCCGGGTGACGCGGGTGCCGGGCACGAAGCTGTCCGCGGGGCCCTCGGCGACCAGGCGGATGCGGCCGGCCTCGACCAGGCCCATGACGAGGCTGGTGGCGCCCAGGTGGACCAGGCCGTGGGTGTCCTTGAGGACGTCGATGACGTCCTGGACGGTGCGGGCGTGGGCGAGGGCGGCCGTGGTGAGCTCGACGACGCTGGTCTGCTGCCGGCGGGCCTCGTCCTGGGCGGCCTGGTCGCGGCGGGCGTCGATCTCGCCGAGTTCCTGGGTGGCGTCCCGGATGATGCCGATGATGCGGCGGGGGCGGCCGGTGTCGTCGCGCCGGATGTAGCCCTGGGTGTGGGTCCAGCGCAGGCTGCCGTCGCGGCGGCGGATGCGGAAGTAGGCGCCGTAGTTCTCGCTGCCGTCCTTCAGCGCCTGGGAGACCGCGGTGTCCAGGCGGCGGGACTCGTCGGGCGGGACGCGCTTGGCGAGGGTCCCGGGGTGGTCGTCGTACTCGTCGGAGCGCACGTCGAAGACCTCGTGGGCCTGGGCGTCCATCTGCATCAGGCCGGTGTCCAGATCCCAGTCGAAGCTGCCCATCCGGTTGAGCGCGAGGATCGGGTCCGGGTGGGCGGGCCAGTCGTCCGGGAAGGACAGGGCGCTCGCTCCCCGATCAACCATGGGCCCACCTTGCCAGGATTCGTCCGATTCTTCGACCGATGCGCCGAGTCTACGAGCCGCCGCTCCGGATCGGTGCCCGGTTGCCCAAGTCGCCCAAGGGGCCGCCGGGGGTGCGGCCGGCGGCCCCGGACGTCATCCGGCTCCGCCGGGCGGATCACGGCCGTCCGGTACGGTGCCGGGCCCGGCACTATTGTGTGCTTCGGTCACTTCGGTCACGCAACCGCAGCGACGGGACACCGGGCGTGACGGCCGGGCGACCGGGCCCGGCGCCGCACGGGAAGGAGGCCCCACGGCCGTGGAGTGGTTCGCCGCATCCGACTACTGGCTGACCCGGCTGGTCTTCCAGCGGGCACTGGCGGCCATGTATCTGGTGGCGTTCCTGACGGCGGCACTCCAGTTCCGCCCGCTGATCGGCCGGCGCGGCATGCTGCCGGTGCCGCGGTTCGTCGAGCGGGTGCCGTTCGGGCGGGCGCCGAGCCTGTTCCAGTGGCACTACTCGGACCGCTTCTTCGCGCTCTGCGCCTGGGCGGGCTGCGCGGTGTCGGCGACCCTGCTGGCCGGGCTCGACTCGCTGTTGCCGTTGTGGGGCGGCATGCTGCTGTGGCTGGTGCCGTGGGCGCTGTACCTGTCGATCGTCAACGTCGGGCAGACCTGGTACGCGTTCGGCTGGGAGTCGCTGCTGCTGGAGGTCGGGTTCCTCGCGGTGTTCCTCGGCAACGACGAGGTGGCGCCGCCGGTCGCCGTGCTGTTCCTGCTGCGGTGGATCCTGTTCCGGGTGGAGTTCGGCGCGGGTCTGATCAAGATGCGCGGCGACGCCTGCTGGCGCAACCTCACCTGCCTGGACCACCACCACGAGACCCAGCCGATGCCGGGCCCGCTGAGCTGGTTCTTCCACCATCTGCCGGGGCCGCTGCACCGCGTCGAGGTGGCGGCGAACCACGTCACCCAGCTCGTGGTGCCGTGCCTGCTGTTCACCCCGCAGCCCGTCGCGACGGCTGCCGCGTCGCTGATGATCGTCACCCAGCTGTGGCTGGTGCTGTCGGGCAACTTCTCCTGGCTGAACTGGATCACGATCGTGCTGGCGCTGTCGGCGGTGCGGTTCCCGGCCGATCCGCCGGAGGTGCCCGACGCCCCGCTGTGGTATGTCGTCGTGGTGCTCGCGGTGTCGGCGCTGCTGCTGGGGCTCGGTTACCGGCCGGTCCGCAACATGGTCTCCCGGCGCCAGGTCATGAACCGTTCCTTCGACCCGCTCCATCTGGTCAACACCTACGGGGCGTTCGGCAGTGTGAGCCGGGTGCGGTACGAGGTGGTGGTGGAGGGCACCGCGGACGACGTGCCGCACCCGGACTCGGGCTGGCGGGAGTACGAGTTCAAGGGCAAGCCGGGCGATCCGCGGCGCTGGCCGCGCCAGTTCGCGCCCTACCATCTGCGGCTCGACTGGCTGATGTGGTTCGCGGCCCTCTCCCCCGCCTACGCGGACCCCTGGTTCGGGACTCTGGTCGAGCGGCTGCTGGAGAACGACCGCGCCACCCTGAAGCTGCTGCGCCGCTCCCCGTTCCCGCCGGACGAACCCCCTCGGTACGTGCGCGCCCGCCTGTTCCGCTACCGCTACACGACGTGGCGCGAGCTGCGGGAGACGGGCGCCTGCTGGGAGCGGACGTACGTACGGGAGTACTTGCCGCCGACGCGGCTGGCGGGGCCGGGGCGGAGGCCGTAGCCACCTCCCTGCCCGGCCCCGGCGCTGCGCGGTTACGCGAACCGGCCGGGCTCGTAGTCGCCCGCGGGCTGCTCGAGCATGACGTTCAGCCGGTTCGCGGTGTTCATGAAGGCGATCAGGGTCACCAGCGCCATGAGCTGTTCCTCGTCGTAGTGCTCGGCGGCCCGCCGCCACACGGCGTCCGGCACGCCGCCGGCTCCGTCCGCGATCCTGGTTCCCTGCTCGGCCAGCTCCAGCGCGGCCCGCTCGGCCTCGGTGAAGACGGTGGCCTCCCGCCACGCCGCGACGAGATGGAGACGTACGGAGCTCTCGCCCGCGGCGGTGGCCTCCTTGGTGTGCATGTCGACGCAGACCGCGCATCCGTTGATCTGGCTCGTGCGGAGCGAGACCAGTTCCCGGGTGGTGGCGGGCAGCGGCGACTGAACCACCAGCTGCCCCAGGGAGTAGAACTGCTTGACGACCTTGCTCGCGCTCGGGATGGCGAAGACGTCCAGTCGTGCGCTCATGGTGAGCTCCTCTGCCGTTTGTCGGTGCGTACACCCCTATGAGCCGGCGGCTCGGCACGATGTGACATGGGTGCACGTGACCTGCGCCACAAGGACCCGGTGCGCCCCTCGGTGAGTCGCCCCTGTCCCGTGGTGCGCCGGGGAACAGGACCGTTTCGCGGCCTCGACGCACGGCCGTCGGCGGGTGCACAGTTCTCCCTACGTACTCGTCAGTAAGTCCGCCCTCTCCCCTCCGAGGAGCCGCTGTGACCACGTGGGCCGGCCGCACCGCCGCCGAGATATCCGCCGCCGTACGCGAGAAGCGGGTGACGCCCCGCGAGGTGGTCGCCGAGCACCTCGCCCGGATCGAGCGGCTCGACGGCCGGGTCGGCGCCTTCCGCGCGGTGCGCGCCGAGGCGGCCATGGCCGAGGCCGACGAGGTGGCGGCGCGCGGCGACTTCGCCGAACTGCCGCTGGCCGGGGTGCCGGTGGCCGTCAAGGACAACCTCGCCGTGCGCGGTGAGTCCCGGCGCATCGGCTCGGCCGCGACGCCGGAGACGCCGAGCGCGCGGGACCATGTGACGGTGGCCCGGCTGCGGGCGGCGGGCGCGGTGGTCGTGGGGGTGACGAACGTCCCCGAACTGTGTGTCTTCGGCACGACGGACGGTGTGCTGGGCATCGCCCGCAACCCCTGGGACCCCAGCCGCTCGGCGGGCGGTTCGTCGGGCGGCAGCGCCGCGGCCGTGTCCGCCGGGATGGTGCCGATCGCCCTCGGCAACGACGGGATGGGCTCCCTGCGCATACCGGCCGCCAACTGCGGCCTCGTCACCATCAAGCCGGGGCAGGGGGTGGTGCCGACCGGCGAAGGGGACAGCACCTGGTTCGGCATGGCGGAGAACGGGCCGCTCGCCACGACCGTCGAGGACGCCCGTCTGATGTTCTCGGTCCTCGCCGGTGTCGAGCCGGGCCCGGTGCCCGCGCCCGGCGCCCTGCGGATCGCCGTGTCGCTGCGCAGCCCGCTGGCCGGCGTCACCATCAGCCGTCCGTACGCGGCGGCCGCCCGGGACGCGGCGGGGCTGCTGATGAGGGCGGGACATCAGGTCCGGCGCGCCGACCCGCCCTACCCGATGTCGCTCGCCACGACCTCCCTGACCCACTGGACGGCGGGCACCGCCGCGGACGCCCGGCCGCTGGACCCCCGGCTGCTGACGCGACGCACCCGCGTGCACTCCCGGCTCGGCCGGCCCTTCCTGGGCACCGCGAGCTCCGGAGCGAGCCGCGAGCGGCTGCGCCGGCGGCTGGAGCCGTTCTTCGACGAGCACGACGTGCTGCTCACGCCCGCGCTCGCCCGCCGCTCCCCGAAGGCCGGGCCCTGGCACGAGCGCGGCTGGCTGAGCAACGTGCTGGCGAACACGAACCACTCGCCCCTGACGCCCGCGTGGAACCTGACCGGCTGGCCCGCCATGTCCGTCCCCTGCGGCACCCTTCCCTCGGGTGCCCCGTGCGCCGTGCAACTCGTGGGCCGCCCCGGCACGGAGCACCGACTCCTGGCTCTGGCCGAGCAGTTGGAGGAGCGAAACCCGTGGCAGCGTACGGCGCCGATGGACTAGGGTCGGCCGGGTGACTGCCGGGTCGGCCGTAGGCCATGCACGAGTGAGGCGCCCGGCCTCGGAGTGAGCACGGCGGGGGTGACCCCGCCCGGGCCCGCCCGGGAGCCGGAGAGGGCACGCGCCCCTCCTCCCGTCTTCGTGTCCTCGTCCCCGCGCCCCTGTACGGCGCTTCCGCACGGATCCCGAGACTCGGAGAAGAACCCACGCATGTCCCACACCCCGCACGCCACCGCATCGCCGACCACGGTCGCACGCCTCGACCACACCGCCGTCTACGCATCCGACCGCCGGCTGTCCGCGCAGTTCCTGGCGGCCGTCCTGGGGCTGGAGGTCGGCGCCCCCTTCGGCCCGTTCCTGCCCGTCGACCTGGGCAACGGCGTGACCCTCGACTACTACGAGAAGACCGACGAGCCGATCCAGTCGCAGCACTACGCGTTCCTCGTGCCCGAGGAGCGGTTCGACGGCATGATCGACCGCCTGGAGGCGCTCGGCGTCACCTACTACGCCGACCCGAACCACACCCGGCCCGGCCGGGTCAACGACCTCTTCGGCGGTCGCGGCGCCTACTTCGACGACCCCGACGGCCACAACATGGAGATCATGACCCGGCCGTACGCCCGGCCCTGAGAGCCACGGACTCCCGACCGCCCTACAACGCCCGGTACATGATGTGCAGCCCCACCCGGCCCTGCCGGGGGTGGTCGAACGCGTCGGGCACCGTGCCGAGGATCGTGAAGCCGAGGGAGGTCCACAGCGACACGGCCGGGTTGGTCTCGACGACGGCGTTGAACACCATGCCCCGGTAGCCGGCGGCCCGGGCTTCGGCCAGGAGGTGTCCGGCGAGGGCCCGGCCGTGACCCCGGCCACCCTGGTCGGGGTCGACCATGAAGCCGGCGTTGGCGATACGGGCGGCGGGGCCACCGTAGTTGGGGGTGAGGTAGGCGGAGGCGACGACGGCACCGCTGTCGTCCTCGACGACGTAGACGCGCTTCGCCGGGTTCATCCACAGGACCCGGGCCGCCTTCTCGGAGGTGCCCGGGTCCCATGCGTAGGTCTCGCCCGCGGCGACGATGCGGTGCCAGAACGGCCAGATGCGAGGCCAGTCGTCAGCCGTTGCTTCCCTGATCAGCATGGTCGCGAGTCTGGCACGGCCATGCGCTCGGAGGTCGCGGAGGGGTGCGCCCGATGTCAGTCGACGCTGGGCAGGATGTGGGGCTCTGCGAGGTCGTCCTCGTAGCCCGCGAGGCGGATCGGGGCCGAACGGGCCCACACGTCGAGGCTGCCGAGCTCGTCGGCCCGTCGGCCGGCGCGCTCGCCGCGTTCCTTGGGGCGCTGATCGCGATTCGTCTTCTCCGGTGTCACCGCGCACTCCTTATGTGTCGGTCACCCTAGGGACGTACGCGCCGGTCCTGCTGCGCCTGACGCCCGCTCGGGCCTCTATGTCAAATGCAGTTCGGACGCGGTGGCGCCGGTCGACTCACGGGAGAGCAGGCCGTGGTGAACCGGCTGGTCCCATGACGGACCGTGGGTGTGGGTAGGACCCCGTGCTGCTGTCCGTCCGCATCAGACTAACCAAATGAGCAGGGCCCCGCTCGATGGGGCTGAAAACAACCGGTAACGATCGCGCGTCATCCCGCGTTCAACTCCGGTTTACGTACCGATTCGTAGATGTAAGAGCGTTTTGTGAATCACTCGAACGGCGTACATCGACGACGGCGTTTTTCGGACGGTGCGCAGTTCAGGTGCCGTTGGCCGAGTCGAAAGCTCGCCATGTTCTGCTGCCGTACGGCAACGGCCGTCCCGCGGGAGGACTGACGCATGGAGCTGCGCAGCGTCGAGGAGCTGATGGATCTGCTGTACGCCTGCCGGGGCACCTGGGACGCTCCGGACCCCGCCCGCCCGTCGGCCGACCTGCACGACCACGCGCTGCGGACCGCGGCACTGCTGCGTCGCGGACGCCCGGCCGACAAGGAGCTCCAGGTCGCGGGCCTTGTCCAGCCCCTGGGCGAGCTGCTGTGGCCCGGCGACCCCGCCGGGCGCGCGGACCACACGGCCGAAGCGGTACGCGCCCTGCTGGGTGAGCGGGTGGCCCGCCTCGTGCGTCGCCGCCCCCGCCGGGACGTCCCGGCCGACGACGACCTCCTCACCCTCCGCCAGGCATCCGAGGAGGGCCGCTCGGCCCGCTTCGACGCCGGGGTGCTGGAGGACTGGCGCACGGTTCTGGAACTGCTGGCTGCCCGCAACTCCCGTCTGGGAGCGGTGGACTGACGGGCCGTCGGCACAGGTGCGCCCCGAGGGCATGACCGGCTCGAGGGCGCGGGCGGCCGGCCCCGCCTACCACTTGCCCGGCGCGTAGTCCTTCATGAAGACGCCGTACAGGTCCTCGCCCGACTCGCCCCGCACGATCGGGTCGTAGACCCGGGCCGCACCGTCGACCAGGTCGAGCGGCGCGTGGAACCCGGCCTCGGCGAGCCGCAGCTTGTCGTAGTGCGGCCGCTCGTCCGTGATCCAGCCCGTGTCGACCGAGGTCATCAGGATCCCGTCGGTCTGGAACATCTCCTGTCCGCTGGTCCGGGTCACCATGTTCATCGCGGCCTTCGCGGCGTTGGTGTTCGGATGCCCGGCGCCCTTGTAGCCGCGGCCGAAGACACCCTCCATCGCGGACACGTTCACCACGTACGCGCGCCCGCTCTCCGCCTTCTTCGCGGCCTCGGCCATGGCCGGCCGCAACGCGCTGATCAGGATGAACGGCGCCGTGTAGTTGCACAGCTGCGTCTCCAGCAGCTCGACGGGCGAGATCTGCTCGATCGTCTGCACCCACGTGTTGGAGTCGACCACGTCGGGCACGAGGCCACCCGCGTCGATCGCCGTGCCGTCCAGGTGCCGCTCGACGCTGGCGTTGCCAGCGACCAGGGCGAGGTCGGCGACCTTCTGGGCGTCGAGGCCGCTGGTCCCCAGCGGCAGCGCGGCGATGCCGTCGACCGCGCCGGAGTCGAAGGCGCCGATGACGTGGTGGGCGGGCAGTTCACCGGCGGGCAGCGGGGCGTTCTCGCCCTCGACCAGCGCGGCGTAGGCGGAGGGCAGGCGGCGCACGGTCTGCGTCGCGTTGTTGACGAGGATGTCGAGCGGGCCCGCCTCGGCGACCTGCTCCGCGAGGGCCACGGCCTGCGCCGGGTCGCGCAGGTCGATCCCGACGACCTCCAGGCGGTGCATCCAGTCCGCGGAGTCGTCCATGGCCTTGAAACGGCGGATGGCGTCCTTGGGGAAGCGGGTGGTGATCGTGGTGTGCGCACCGTCGCGCAGCAGCCGCAGCGCGATGTACATGCCGATCTTGGCCCGGCCGCCGGTGAGCAGGGCCCGCTTGCCGGTGAGGTCCGCGCGGACGTCGCGCTTCTCGCGGTTCACGCGGGCGCAGTCCGGACAGAGCTGGTGGTAGAAGTAGTCGACTTCCACGTACCGGGTCTTGCAGGTGTAGCAGGAACGGGGGCGCTGGAGTATGCCCGCGACCCGGCCCTCCTCGGTGGCCGACGACGGCAGGAGACCCTCGGTCTCGTCGTCGATGCGCTGGGCGGAGCCAGTCGCCGTGGCCTCCGTGACCGCCTTGTCGTGGGCGGTCTTGGCGGCCCGGCGCTCCTGGCGGCGGCGCTGCTTGACCGTGCGGTAGACCCCGGCGGTGGCCCGGCGTACCGCGATGGCGTCCGGGTGGTCGACCTCCAGCTTGTCGAGTTCCTCGAGCACGCCGAGGCAGACGGCGAGGCGCTCCGGGTCGATGCCGGGTCCGTACGAGGGCCCGCCGGCCTCGTCCATGGCCTGCGGGCCGTCCTGTGTCACCGTCATCGCCGCTGTCGTTCCCTGCTCTGCCGTTCGCGGCGCGCCGGTCGCGCCCGCTTTCGAAGGGCGAATTTTACTTCAGCGCCGGGCCGCACCGCCAAATCACCCGATCACGACCGGCAGGCCTTGATCAGCGCCGCCACCTCCTTGGAGACGGCGGTGGCGAACAGGTCGAGGTCGGGGACGGCCTCGGCGTCGGCGACGAGGCCGTAGTGGACACTCCCGCGGTACGTGGAGACCGCGACCGCCAGGGAGTGGCCGGGGGCGAGCGGGGCGAAGGGGAAGAGGGCGGTGAGGGGGTGGCCGCCGAGCTTCAGGCCCAGGCTGGGCAGGGGCACGCTGGTGACCAGGAGGTCGAACCAGAGCCGGGCCGCCTGGCCGACCAGGGGCCCGCCGAGCCGGTGGGCGAGGGCGGGGACGTGGTCGGCGAGCAGGGCGACGGCGCCCGCGCCCCGGTTGGGGCCGGCGTCCTTGTTGCGATCCATGGCGTCCCGGACCGAGGCCAGGCGGGCCAGCGGGTCCGGGTCGTCGACCGGAAGCCGTATCAAGTACCCGGAGAGCCGGTTGCCCTGCGGGTACGCGGTGCGCGGGCGGCGCTTGGAGACGGGGATCAGCGCGCGGGGGGTCACGCCCTCGCTGCCGTCGCCGCGCTCGTCGAGCCAGCGGCGCAGGGCGCCCGCGACCACCGCGATGAGGACGTCGTTGACGGTGCCGCCGACGGTCTTGCGGACGCGGTGGACGTCGTCGAGGTCGAGCACCACCCCGGCGGTGCGGCGGGTGCCGCTGGGCTCGCAGGTGAGCGCGGGGGTCGAGCGCACGTCGAGGGAGGAGCGCGCGACGGCGGCGCCGATGTCCAGGGCGCGGCTCACGTCGGACAGGGCCCCGCGCATCATCGCGGGCAGATCGCGCACGTCCGGCACGAGAGCGCGCGGGGTCGCGGCGGGGCGGGGACGGGGCGGGGGCATGTCCATGGGGTCCATGACGCCCGCGGCGAGGGTCAGCGCCCGCAGCCCGTCGGCCAGGGCGTGGTGGAACTTGAACAGCACGGCGAAGCAGACGCCGTCCTCGCCCGGCAGCACATGGGCCTCCCAGGGCGGGCGGTCGCGCTCCAGGGGGCGCCCCATGAGCCGGCCCGCCACCGCGTGGAAGTCGGCGGTGGGGGCGTGCAGCCGTACGTGGTTCAGGGGGTCGAAGTCCGGGTCCGCCTCACGGGCCGCGCCTCCGAAGGCGAGCGGCCGGCGCAGGGCGGAGGGCAGCGGCTGCCACACGTCGCGGATGCGCATCCGCAGTCCGGGGACACCGGCGGCCCGGGCCGCGAGCAGGTCCGCCGCATGGGCACCCGCGGCGGGCGAGTGGGCCGAGAAGATCCCGAGCGCACCGAGGTGCATCGGGTGCTCGGCGGACTCGAGGTTCCAGAACGCCAGGTCGAGAGGAGCGAGCAGATCAGCAGTCAAGGGCTTGCCTCGCGTCGACGACGGGTGGGTCAGCAGTCAACCGCCCCCAGCCGATTACGGTCAAGTACGATCAGGCTACGTACAGTTAACAGCAGATTAAGTCCCACCCCGGCGGAAGGGGCGGGACTTATGGTGCATGTGCCGTCAGTTCAGCACAGGTTGCGTCGCCGGGCACTCCGTGGGAGTCACCCGGGAGGCGTCACGGATCGACGCGATGCGCCGAAGGTCACTGCCCAGTGGGCCGACGGTGCCGAGGCGCCCGTCGGTCTTCTCTTCGGTCTCGCCACACCGGTCATGTCAGGACAAAGCACCCGGCCGCCCCGTGTCAGGTGACCAACTGCCCCTTGCCGAGAGCGATGACCCCGCCCTTGGACACGGTGTACAGCTCCGCGTCCCGCTCGGGGTTGACACCGATCGTCGCGCCGGGCGGCACCTCGACGTTCTTGTCGAGGACGGCGCCGCGCACCACCGCGCCCCGGCCGATGTGCACGTTGTCGTGCAGCACCGAGCCCTGCACCACGGCCCCCGGGTCGACCACCACACCGGGCGACAGCACGGACCGCGTGACCTGCCCGCGCACCAGGCAGCCGGCGCTGATGATGGACTCGCTGGCGATGCCGCCCGCGTTGAAGCGGGCCGGCGAGAGCTGGTACGAGTGCGTGTAGATGGGCCAGCTGCGGTTGTACAGGTTGAAGGCGGGGCGCTCGGCGATCAGGTCCATGTGGGCCTCGTAGTAGGCGTCCAGCGTCCCGACGTCGCGCCAGTAGCCCTGGTCGCGGGTGGTCTCGCCGGGCACGTGGTTGGCGCTGAAGTCGTACAGCGCCGCCTCGCCCCGGTCGGTGAGCTGGGGCAGGATCGAGCCGCCCATGTCGTGCACGGACGACTCGTCCTCCGCGTCCCGCTTGAGCGCCTCGATGAGGGCCTTGGTGGTGAAGATGTAGTTGCCCATCGAGGCGAAGACGCAGGTCGGGTCGTCCGCGAGACCCGGCGGGTCGGTCGGCTTCTCCAGGAACCGGTCCACCGTCCGGCCGTCCGAGCCCGGCGTGATCACCCCGAAGGACGAGGACTCGGTGCGCGGCACCCGGATGCCCGCGACCGTCACGCCCGCGCCGCTCTCGATGTGCTGGGCGAGCATCTGGCGCGGGTCCATGCGGTAGACGTGGTCGGCGCCGAAGACGGCGACGTACTCGGGCTGCTCGTCGTAGACGAGGTTCAGCGACTGCAGGATCGCGTCGGCGCTGCCCAGGTACCAGCGCGGGCCGAGGCGCTGCTGGGCCGGCACGGGCGTGACGTAGTTGCCCAGCAGGTTGGACATCCGCCAGGTGGTCGTGATGTGCCGGTCGAGCGAATGCGACTTGTACTGCGTCAGGACGCAGATGCGCAGGATGTCGCCGTTGACGAGGTTGGACAGGACGAAGTCGACCAGGCGGTACGTGCCGCCGAAGGTCACCGCCGGTTTGGCACGGTCCGCGGTCAGGGGCATCAGCCGTTTGCCCTCGCCGCCCGCCAGCACGATCCCCAGGACCGAAGGACCACCACCTCGCATGGCCGCTCCCCTCACGCCGATTTCCCGATGCCTGCCCCTGAGCAGTACCCGCTAAGCCTGTTTGACGATCTCCTCGTAGAGCCGGACCGTGCGGCGGGCCACCGCGTCCCAGCCGAACTCGCCGACCGCGCGCTCCCGCCCGGCCTCGCCCATCCGCCGGGCCGCCTCCGGATCCCCCAGAACCGTGTCCATGGCCCGGGCGAGAGCCGACTCGAAGTCGTCGCCGGCCGGGACGAGCAGGCCGGTGGTGCCGTCGTCCACGACCTCGGGGATGCCGCCGACCGCCGAGGCCACCACCGGTGTGCCGCAGGCCATCGCCTCCAGGTTCACGATGCCGAGCGGCTCGTACACCGACGGGCAGACGAAGAGGGCGGCGTGCGTGAGGAGCTGGATCACCTCCGGGCGCGGCAGCATCTTCGGGATCCAGAACACCCCGTCGCGGACTCCGCTCAGCTCCCCGAACAGCTCGCGGAACTCCTGGTCGATCTCCGGCGTGTCCGGGGCGCCCGCGCACAGGACGACCTGCGCGGCCGGGTCGATGTCGCGCACCGCCCGCAGCAGGTGGGGCACGCCCTTCTGGCGGGTGATCCGGCCGACGAACAGCACGTACGGGCGGGAGCGGTCGAGGCCGATCCGGTCCAGGGCGTCCGTGCCGGGGTCGGGCCGGTAGAGCGTGGTGTCGATGCCGTTGTGCACGACGTGGACCCGCTCCGGTTCCAGCGCCGGGTAGCAGCCGAGGATGTCCTCGCGCATGGCGCCCGACACGGCGATCACCGCGTCCGCGGCCTCGATCGCGGTGCGCTCCGCCCAGCTGGACAGTTCGTAGCCGCCGCCGAGCTGCTCGGCCTTCCAGGGGCGCAGCGGCTCCAGGGAGTGCGCGGTCATCACGTGCGGAATGCCGTACAGCATCTTCGCGAGGTGGCCGCCGAGGTTGGCGTACCAGGTGTGGGAATGGACCAGCTCGCGGCCCTCCAGGGCGGCTGCCATGGCGAGGTCCACGGAGAAGGTGCGCAGCGCGTCGTTGGCGCCGTCGAGCGCCGACCAGGGCCGGTGCCGCCGCACACCGTCGGCGCGCCCCTCGCCCCAGCAGTGCACGTCCAGGTCGACGAGCGGCCTGAGCTCACGGGCGAGGAACTCCACATGGACACCTGCGCCGCCGTACACGTCCGGCGGGTACTCCCGGGTCAGCAGTCCGACTCGCACCCGCAACTCCCTGCTCTCAGCGGTCGTTCCCTTTCATGGTCACCCAGATGGGGCGCGTGGGGAAGAGCGGGGCGGTCGTGGGAAGCAACAGTCACCGCAGACGCCCCCTCCGGGGACCCGGTAGTAGAGGCAGCAGCTGCGGCGCCGGAAGGCGGTGCCGGTGAGGGTCCCGGCGCCGGTGAGCAGGGAGTGCCCGAGGAGTTCCGCGGCCAGGGAGCGGGCCCGGGCGGCGACGTCCGTACGGCCGTGCCGCCGGGCCCAGCGCTCCAGTTCCCGGGCGGCGCCGGCCAGCGCGGAGGCCGCGTTGCCCCGCAGCAGGCCGGGGGCGAGCCCGTGCCGGGCGCGCAGGGCCGCCGCCAGGGGGACGAGATGGCCCTCCAGCACGACCTCCGCGACGGTCGGCGCGTCACCGGGAAGAGGTGTCACGCCCGAGAGCCACAGGTCGTCGGGGGCACTGCCGTCGGCGTCCCAGTGCAGCAGCCGGGCGTCCAGGTCGGGAACGCGGCCGTACAGCGCGGCGCAGCCGAGGGCGATCGACCAGAGCCGGGCGGCGAGGCCCAGATGGGTCACGGACGCGGCGACACGCAGCTCCGGGGCACGCAGGGCGGTCGCGACCTTCCGCACGCGAAAAATCAGGGGATTTAGGGATACATCTGGTGCCGTTGTGGCATACGCCTGTGCGAGAGTGGGAAGGGACCCGGCCGGTGCTCCTTCCGTGCGCAGCACGAAGAAGCCGGCGAGCGGGCGGAGCGCGGCGAGGTCGGGGTCAAGGTCCACGCAGCAGTAGTACCAAGACCCCTCAGGGACGCGACCCGGTGGCCCCCGACCGGACTCGCCCACCCTGGGGATGACGGTGCTCCCCTCGTACTCCATCGGCAGTAGGACCCAATGAGTGCTCAGGGACGACGACGGGAAGACCTGGACACGGCAGGGTGTTGGTCATGAAAGCCCCCCTTTCGCCGCGCCGGGCCCCTAGCCCCCGCCTCACGCAGAGGAGCAGCCGATGAGCGCCCTCGCGTTGTCCGTCCTGCTGTCGCTCGTCTCCGCGTTCGCCTACGCGGGCGGGGCGATCGTGCAGGAGCGGGTGGCGGAGTCCTCGCCGGGCGAGCAGTACGCGCCGCTGCGCCGGCCGGGCTGGTGGGCGGCGGTAGGGCTGAACGGCCTCGGTGGAGTGCTGCACGTGGTGGCTCTGGCCTACGGTCCGCTGAGCCTGGTGCAGCCGCTCGGCGCGCTGACCATCGTGGTGGCGCTGCCCATGGCGGCCCTGTTCGTCGGCCGCAAGGCCGGTGCCACGGCCTGGCGGGGCGCGATCATGGCGACGGTGGGGCTCGCCGGTCTGCTCTCCCTGGTCGCCGCGTCCGACGCGCGGTCGCTGGACACGGCGCAGCGGGTCGCCGTCGCCGTCGTCACCGCCGGTGTGGTCGTCTCGCTGATGATCGCCGCCCGGGCGGCGCACCGGCACCCGGCGGTGCGCAGCATGCTGCTGGCGACGGCCTCGGGTATCGCGTTCGGCATGTCCTCGGTGTTCACCAAGACCGTCGCGGTCGACTGGACCGGCGGTGTGTCGGCGGCGGACGTGCCCTCCCTCGCCGTGATCGGCGTCCTCGCCACGGCGGGCATGCTGCTGTCGCAGGCCTCCTACCGGGGCGCGGGCCTCGCGGCCCCGCTGGCCACTCTGACGGTCGTGAACCCGGTGGTGGCGGCCGCGGTGGGCATCACGATGTTCGGAGAAACCTTCCGCTACGGCGCGACGGGGACGGCGCTCGCGCTGAGCTGTGGTGTGGTGGCGGCCGGTGGCCTGATCCTGCTGACGACGGAGCGGCTCACGCAGGGGCAGCCCGCGGACGCGGAGGGCCTGCCGGCGGCGTCGCCGGTGCTCGCGCCACAGGCCGCTGGTGCCGGTTCCCCGGAGGTGCCCGCACGGGTGGACGGCCGGCCCGGGCCCGTGGCTGCCGGAGCCGAGACCCTGCCCGCCGGTGGGCGTCTGCTCGTGGAGGACGTGCTCGCGGCCGGGCCGAGGACGGGGACGGTTTCGGCGGTGCTCGTGCCGGGGCCGGGGACCGTTGCGGCTGTGCTCGTGCCGGGGCCGGGGGCCCCTGCCGCGGTGCCGGTCCCGGGGTCGGAGGTCACCGGGCCGCGGGGCGAGCAGGAGACCCCGGCGGAGGTGCCGGGCCCGGTACTCGTGCCCGGGCCGGATGCGGTTGCCGCCGCGGCAGCGGTGGTGGCTTCCGTGGCGGATTCCTCGTACGAGAGCGGGGAGCCGTCGGCGGTGGCGGTCCCCGACGACGAACGCCCGCTCTCCTACGTTCCCTACTACGGCATCCCCTACGTCCCGCTGCCCACGGTCGACCGGCACCGCATGCGGATCAGATCCTGACGCCGCCGGCCCGCAGGTACGCCACCGGGTCGACGTCCGAACCGAAACCGGGCCCCGTCCGCACCTCGAAGTGCAGATGCGGGCCCGAGCTGTTGCCGGTGGAGCCGGAACGGCCGATGCGCTGGCCGGCGCTCACCGACTGCCCGTCCCGTACCGAGATCGCGGACAGGTGGGCGTACTGGCTGTACCGGCCGTCGGCGTGCCGGACCACGACCTGGTAACCGAACGAGCCGCCCCACCCCGCGCTGACGACGCTGCCCGCCGCGACCGACTTGACCGAGGTCCCCGTGGGCACGGGGAAGTCGATGCCGGTGTGGTAGCCCTTCGACCAGGAGGAGCCCGCCTTGCGGTAGGGCGTCCCGAGGGAGGCGCCGACGGGGGCGACCAGGCCCTGCCGGGTCGCAGTGGACCGGCCGGCGCGCTCCTTGCTCTCGTCCCGCGACCGCTCCTTGGAACGCTCCTTCGGCTGCTCCTTGGCGCGGTCCTGGACCGGCTTCTTCGTCGAGGGCTTCACCGACGGCGCCGGCCGGTGCGCGGGCCGCGTCTTCGTGGCGCCCTCGCCACGCAGCGCGAGACGCTGGCCGGGCACGATCAGGTCGGGGTCGGACCCTATGGCCGAGCGGTTGGTCGCGTACAGGCCCCGCCAGCCGCCCCGCACGTCCTGGTCGTCCGCGATACCGGAGAGGGTGTCGCCGCGGACCACGGTGTACATCTCGGCGTTGCCCGCGCGGGACTGCGGCGTGGCCTGCGGCCGCACCTCCTCGATGGAGGTCTTCGGCTTCGTCTGCCTCTGCTTCGTGCGCTCTGCGGTCGGCCGGATCCCGGGCTCGCCGCCGCCCCTGGTCAGTCCGGCCCGCACGGAACAGACCGGCCAGGCGCCCGGGCCCTGCCCGTCGAGCACCTTCTCCGCGACGGCGACCTGCTGGTCCTTGCTCGCCAGGTCCGCACGCGCCGCGTAGGCGCGGCCGCCGTAGGCCTCCCAGGTGGACTGGGTGAACTGCAGCCCGCCGTAGAAGCCGTTGCCGCTGTTGATGTTCCAGTTGCTGGTGGACTCGCAGGCGGCGACCTTGTTCCAGGTGTCCATGTCCGCCGCCTGAGCGGCGCCGGTGCCCATGAACGGCAGTGCCATGCCCGCGCCGCCCGCCGTGACGGTGAGTGAGGCGCGGTTGATCCTGTTCGGCTGATACCGGCGGTGCCGGCCGCGTACGGCCATCGAAAGCCCCCCTAGACATGCGTCAGGAGGGGCAAAAGTAAGCGCTGCGAACCGGCCAGAACAAGACGGCTTTTCGCCGCCCGGGAGCCCAAATGGCCGGTATGAGGCCCCTGTTGCGCGACGTGCGCCTCGGTGGTGCACCGTGTACGGCACCCGGTGCGCGGGTGCGCCGTGCGCGGGGACGCGTGGGTCGGCTGAGCGCGACGGGGCTCTCGTCCGTATCAGCCTGGGCCACGCCGTGCGACCCGGGCGTGCGGACGAAGTAGCGGCACGTCAGGATGGTCGCGGGAGATGCCCTGGGGCACCGCCCACCGGCAGCACCGATACCGAGGTCTTTAGGAGCGAACCGAATGAGCAGTACAGCGCAGATCGGCGTCACCGGTCTCGCGGTCATGGGCCGCAACCTCGCCCGTAACTTCGCCCGCAACGGCTACACGGTCGCGGTGCACAACCGGACGCCCGCGCGTATGCACGCGCTGGTGGAGGAGTTCGGCGGCGAGGGAGAGTTCGTCGCGTGCGAGAGCGCCAAGGACTTCGTTGCCGCGCTGGAGCGTCCGCGGCGTCTGGTCGTGATGGTGAAGGCCGGTGAGCCGACCGACGCGGTGATCCAGGAGTTCGCGCCGCTTCTGGAGCCCGGCGACATGATCATCGACGGTGGCAACGCGCACTTCGCGGACACCCGTCGCCGGGAGCGGGACCTGCGCGAGCAGGGCATCCACTTCGTCGGCATGGGTGTCTCCGGCGGCGAGGAGGGCGCGCTGAACGGGCCGAGCATCATGCCGGGCGGCCCGCGGGAGTCGTACGACTCGCTGGGCCCGATGCTGGAGAAGATCTCGGCGAAGGCCGCCGACGGCACGCCGTGCGTCTCGCACGTCGGTCCGGACGGTGCCGGGCACTTCGTGAAGATGGTGCACAACGGCATCGAGTACGCGGACATGCAGCTGATCGGTGAGGCATACCAGCTGCTGCGGGACGTCGCCGGGTACTCCCCCGCCGAGATCGCGGAGATCTTCCGCACCTGGAACCGGGGCCGGCTCGACTCGTACCTGATCGAGATCACGGCCGAGGTGCTGTCGCACGTGGACGCGGAGACGGGCAAGCCGTTCGTGGACGTGGTGGTCGACCAGGCCGAGCAGAAGGGCACCGGCCGCTGGACCGTGCAGATCGCCCTGGACCTGGGTGTGCCGGTGTCGGGTATCGCCGAGGCGGTCTTCGCGCGCTCCCTGTCGGGGCACGCGGCGCTGCGGGACGCCTCGCGCGAGCTGGCCGGCCCGAAGGCTCAGCCGCTGAGCGAGGCGGAGGCCCGGGCGTTCGCGGACCGGGTGGAGCAGGCGCTGTACGCGTCGAAGATCGTGTCCTACACGCAGGGCTTCCACGAGATCGACGCGGCCCGCGACGAGTACGGCTGGGACATCGACCTCGGTGCGGTGTCGGCGCTGTGGCGGGGCGGCTGCATCATCCGCGCGGCGTTCCTGGACCGGATCCGCTCCGCGTACGACGCCCGGCCGGACCTGCCGAGCCTGCTGTCCGACGCGACGTTCGCGCAGGAGATCGCGGACGCTCAGGACGACTGGCGCGAGGTGCTGGTCGCCGCGACCCGCCAGGGTGTGCCGACGCCCGGTTTCGCCGCGGCCCTCGCCTACTACGACGCCCTTCGCGCGGAGCGGCTGCCCGCGGCGCTGACGCAGGGGCAGCGGGACTACTTCGGTGCGCACACGTACCGCAGGGTGGACCGCGACGGCTCGTTCCACACGCTGTGGGGCGGGGACCGGTCGGAGACCTCCGCGTAGGCGCTGCCGCTCGGTGAGCGAGCGGGGCGGTGGACGGCACGTGCAGCCGTCCACCGCCCCGTTCGCGTACCGGGGTCAGGACAGTGGCGGGCCGGGCTCCGGGTTCGGTACCGGCTCCGGCCCCGGGGGGATCGGGGACGGGCCGGGGCCCGGCACGGGGCCGGGGCCCGGGGGCGCCGGCGGGGTGGGCGCGGGCGGCGGAGGGGTCGGCTCCGGGCCCGGCGGGGGCTGCGGGTTCGGCACCGGGTCGGGGTGCGGGTCCGGGCGCTGGGGATCGGGGCCCGGTGTCGGCGACGGCGGCACGGGGTCGGGAATCGGGTTCGTCATCAGGTCCTCCAGCCAGTGGGACGACTCCGGCTCTGGACTAATCCCCGCCTACCCGGCACCCGCGCCGGCAGTCACTCCCCCGCGGGACGGGCGTGGCCCAGGTGGGGGTAGAGGGCCGGGGCGGGGGCCGGAGTGGGACGGGGCCGGGTCGGAGGGCGGTCGGCCGGGTCAGGAAGGGACGGAGCCGGGTCGGAGAGGGGTGGGCCCGGGTCAGGAAGGGAAGGGCCCTCGGGCAGGGCCTGGCCAAGGCCGGGAGAGGGACGAGGCCGGGCCCGGAGGGAGGCCGGGTCAGAAGCGTCCGGGATGGGCCCGCAGCCACTCCTTCGCCGCCACGACCAGGTCCTGGTCGGCAGGCGAGGCCTCGTCGGGGTGGCGTTCGATCCACTTGGTGACGTAGGGGCAGAGGGAGGCGACCGCGCTGTGCTCGCGGCCGGCGAGGGCGAACAGCTCGCGTGCGAGCGAACCGGCGATGCCCTTGCCCTCGTGGGCCGGCTCGACGATCGTGTGGACGGGCACGAGCGCGCGCTCGGGGCTTTCGAGTACGAAGTACTCGATACGGCCGACGACTTCACCGCCGGACACGGCCTCCAGCAGGCCTGCCGCCCGGTCGTCGCGGATCTCCGGGTCGCTCATGGACACGCTCCTCCTCTGCTGCCGATGCGTCCGTCAGGCCCCGACGGCCTGCGGACTGCGCTGCTGGTCCGAGCCGGGCACCGGCTCGGACGGGTCGGCGCCCAGGGCCACGATCTTGTTGTCGCGGTCCACGTGCACGACCCGGGGGGCGAGTGCCCGCGCCTCGGCGTCCGTCACCTGGGCGTAGCTGATGATGATCACGAGATCGCCGGGGTGAACGAGATGGGCCGCGGCCCCGTTGATCCCGATCACGCCGGATCCGCGCTCGCCCTTGATGACGTACGTCTCCAGGCGGGCGCCGTTGGTGATGTCCACGATGTGCACGAGCTCACCGGGCAGCAGATCGGCGGCGTCGAGCAGGTCGGCGTCGATGGTCACGGATCCCACGTAGTGCAGGTCGGCCTGGGTGACGGTGGCGCGGTGGATCTTGGACTTGAACATGGTGCGAAACATGGACAAACTCCCGATTTGTCTGCTCCCTGCCTGCTTTCCGCAGGTCAAGGGCGGTCTTCGGAGCGTACAACGATTCGCAGGTCCGGTCAGCCGCCCCCAGGTGTTCCAGGGCTCACACCGCCCACCGCCGACTTCCCTGATGGGCCATCAGTCCTGAGGACCATGGGCCGTCGGCCGGCCGCGCGGCCTCACCGCACCTGGTCGGACTCCATGGCCGCGGCGACCTTCTCGCAGAGTTCCGCGAACAGGGCGCTCTCGCCCTTGGTGAGGACTGAGGCGGCGAGCCGTGCGACGTCGTGGTGGCCCCGGGCGATCCGGGCGAGGAAGAGGTGCCCCTCGGGGGTGAGGGAGGTGCTCAGCTCGCGCCGGTCCTCCCCGGCGGCCACCTGCGTCACCAGGTTCAGGTCCTTCAGCACACGCAGGGCCTTCGACGTGGTCTGCCGGGAGACCTCCAGCACGTCGCTCAGTTCGGAGGGCCGCATGGAGCCGCGCGCCCGCAGGAGTTCGAGGACGTCGTACTGGTGCCAGTTGACACCCTCGGGGTTGACGCGGGACCTGCGTGCGACCAGGAGGCACTGAAGGTGGGTCAGGGCTGCTTGCAGAACGGTCGGTTCCGGATGGCGGGTGGGGGTCGAGCCGTCTCGTGGAGTCATGAGAGCTTCCGGTACGGGGGTAACCGGTGGGGGGCGTTACCAAGATATCAAGGGCCCGCCGCCGGGCCGCCACGGTCAGCCGGAAATGATTTCCCTGAGGACACCATCTGGGGGCGTGAGGGCCCGAAGCAGGGGTACGGGAGTGCGGGGACCGGTCACGGACACGCACCGGTCGCTCGCACCGAACGGGCACAGAGGACAGAACGGACCGGCACGGAAGCGGGGCGACACACGCCACCCCGTGCCGTCCGTCGGCACGCGCGCACGACGCACGAAATTTCCGCTCAACTCGCTTCACGGCACAGGAGTTTGACATCGATGCGAAATCGTGATTAGCATCGATTTCCATAAGGAAACCACCTGTTCACCTTTGCACGCTGACCCTGCACCAGCCCGCCTCAGGCCCTCCCGAGAATGCGCGGTGCGCGTTCCCCGGGAACCGCGGGAGCCCTTCCTCCGGACCTCCACCAGAGGAGATCAGCAATCATGGAGAACAACGTCCCGTCCTTATCGACGAAATCGGCGGAATCGGCGGAATGGAAAGAGCCGGCACAGCCGAGTAAGTCGACGGAAGAATCAGGAACCGCATTACGGGTGGGAGGTCCACCGACCGCGGACCCTCCCCTCGTCCTCACCACCCTCTTCGAACAAACGGTCCGCGACCACGGCGGGGCCGTCGCCCTGGCGGACGGCGCGGAGCGCGTCACCTACGACCGTCTGAACCGGCGGGCCAACCGCATGGCCCGGCACCTCCAGGACCGCGGCGTCAGCAGAGGCGACCGCGTCGGAGTGCACCTGCGCCGGTCCCCCGACCTCTACGCCGTCCTCCTCGCGGTCCTCAAGGCCGGCGGCTGCGTGGTCCCGCTCGACCCCGCGTACCCCACGGAGTACCTGGCCCGCATCCTCCGCGAGGCCCGCCCGTCGCCGGTGATCTGCGACGACCCGGACGACCTGCCCCCCGACGCCCGCGCCGTCGCGCTCACCCGGGACGACCTGGTCCGAGGCGCCGAGGGTCTCCCCGACGGCGACCGGGACACCGGCACCGGCCCGGAGGACACCGCGTTCCTCATGTACACCTCCGGCTCCACCGGCCGGCCCAAGGGCGTACGGATCGCGCACCGCGGACTGGCGCGGCTCGGCCCGCACAGCGGCCCCCTCGACATCACCCCCCGGGACGGGCTGACCCAGTCGGCCGCGTTCTCGTTCGCCGCCTCGACCATCGAGATCTGGCTCGCCTTCCTGCACGGCGCCACCCTGCTGCCGATGCCCCCCGGACTCCCCTCGCTGCCGGTCCTGCGCGAGGCCGTCGAGGAACGCGGCGCGACCGTGCTCAGCCTCCCCTGCGGCCTGTTCAACGCCCTGGTCGACCAGGAACCGGAGTGCCTGCGCTCGGTGCGGATCGTGCTGCTCAGCGGCGACTTCCCCTCTCCCGGCCACCTGCGCCGGGCCCTGGCGCACACCGACGCGGTCGTCTACAACGGCTACGGCTGCACCGAGAACTCCTCCATCACCGCCCTGCACCCGCTGACCTCGCCCGAGGACGTCGACGGCGCGGGCGTCGTCCCGATCGGCCGCCCGCTGCCGACGGTCACGCTGGAGGTCTACGACTCGCTGCTGCGCCCCTGCGACACCGACGAGGTGGGCGAACTCTGCGTGGGCGGCACGGGCGTGGCCCTCGGCTACGCCGACCAGCCGGAGCTGACCGCCGAGAAGTTCAGCCGGGACCCGGACGGCGACGGGCTGCTCTACCGCACCGGCGACCTCGCCCGACGGAACAAGAACGGCGACATCGTGCTGGTCGGGCGGTCCGACAGCATGGTGAAGATCCGCGGGTTCCGGGTGGAGACCAGCGCCGTCACGCTGGCGATGCGCGCCCTCGACGGGATCGCGGACGCCGCCGTGAAGGCGTTCGAGGACGACGGCACCCGCGAGAAGCGTCTCGTGGCCTTCTACACCACCCGTGACGACCGCCCCGCCGACCCCGCGGACCTGGTCCGGCGGCTCTCCGCGGCCGTGCCCTCCCACATGGTCCCGTCCGTGTTCCGGCACCTGGAGAAAATGCCGACGAACGTGAACGGGAAGATCGACCGCACCGCGCTCACCGTGGAATCCCGAAACGACGAGAAAAGCAGGAACAACCGGAACGAGAAATCCAAGAAAGGCGAGAAGACCATGCAGAACCCCCTCGAGGCTGTCGTCCTCCAGTCCTGGATCGAGATCTCCGGAATGGACGGCTTCTCGACCACCGACTCCTTCCTGGGACACGGCGGGAATTCCCTGCACTTCGTGCAGCTGGCCTCCCGCCTGCAGAAGATATTCGGGATCGAGATCACCACCGAGTCGGTCTTCCGGCACGGCACGGTCGAGCAGCTGGCGCGCTTCATCGAGGAGTCCCGCGCCCAGGCCACCACCTCTTCGTCGCACGGCTGACGAAGTGCCCGACAGCGACCGGCACGCGCGCCGCGCCGGCCGCCCGATGTCCGCGGAGGGTGGCGACCCGTGAACAACCCTTTGACCTCGGCAATTCTGGAGCTGGCACGGAGAACGCTCCGGTCCCCCGGCCTCGGACCGGACGAGGCCTTCTCGGACCACTGCGACGACCCCGCGCTGCTGGACGAACTGGGCGCCGTGCTGCGGGCCGTGTTCGCCGTCGACCCGCCGGCCGGGCAACGGTTGGGCGCGCAGAGCGCAGCGGCCGTGGCCGAGCGGTTCGCGAGGGGCCGGTCCGGCTCCGGCGGGCAGGAGGTGACGGCCGGGTCCGCGCCGCGCACCGGCGGTACCACGGAGGCCTCGTTCGGCCAGAGCGGCATCTGGCTCATCGACCAGTACCTGCCGACCCCGCAGGCGTACAACGGTCCGTTCCTGGCGCGGCTGCCGTTCCGGCTCGACGGGGAACGGCTGCGCCGGGCCGTCGCCGGGGTGCTGCGGCGGCAGGAAGTGCTGCGCACCACCTACGCATTGCGCGACGCCCGGCTCCTCCAGGTCGTCTCCGACGACGACACGGCCTTCCACTACGGCGTCGAGCACTACGGCGACGACAAAGAACTCGACGCGCTCGCCCAGCGAGTGGCGAACACCCGCTTCGACCTGGAGCACGGGCCCGTGGTCTCGGTGACCTGCGCGCTCGGTCCGGGCGAGGAGAGCGCGATCGTCTGCAACATCCACCACATCGCCTCCGACGCCGCCTCGGCCGGGATCTTCCTGCGCGAACTCCTCGACGCCTACGACCGCACCGGGCGGGGCCTGCCGGTGGAGGCCGTGCCGGGACGCCCGCAGTACGCCGACTTCGCGCACTGGCACCGCACGCACCTCACGCCCGAGCGGACCACACGGCTGCTCGACGAGTGGGCCGAGCGGCTCGCCGGGGACCTGCCGGTGCTCGCCCCTGCCCTCCGACCGGCCCCGGCCCGCCGCGCAGGAACACCGTGGCGGCACCGTCCCGTTGCGCGTCCCGGCCGGGGTGACCGAGAAGCTGGAGCGGCTCGCGGAGCGCGAGGGCGTCACGCTGTTCATGGCGCTGCTCGCGGTGTACGGCACGTTCCTCGCCAAGCTGTCCCGGCAGGAACGGGTCCTCATCGGCTCGCCCGTCTCCCTGCGGGACGACCCGCAGACCAAGGACCTCGTCGGCTACTTCGTGAACATGGTCGTGCTGCGCCAGGACGTCACGGGCGCGATGACCGTGCGCGAGGTGCTGGGCCGGGCGCGGGAGGAGGTGGCCGACGCCCTGCGGCTGAAGTGGGCCCCCTTCGACAAGGTCGTCGAGCGGCTGCGACCCGACCGCACCGCAGGGCACACGCCGGTCGTCCAGACGATGCTCGTCCTGACCGGCCCCGGCTCCGCCCACGTCACCCACGGCGGACAGCCGCTGACGATCCGGCGGGACATGGCGCACGGCGCGAAGTACGACCTGTCAGTGGTGTTCGCCCGCGAGCCGGACGGGCTGCACGGCACCCTGGAGTACGACGCGCACCTCTTCGACGAGGCGACGGCGCGGAGCATGGGCGAACGGCTCGGCCGGCTGCTGGCCCGGTTCGCCGGGGCCGCCCCGGACACACCGGTCCGCGACCTCGGCCTGCTCGCCGCCGACGAGGAGCGGAAGGTGCTGGCGCACGACGACCGAGTGGACCGCTCGGCGCCCCCGCCGCCGGTGGCCGAGCTGTTCGAGCGGCAAGCGGCGGCCACCCCGGACGCCGTGGCCGTGACCGACGGCGGCCGCGAGTGGACGTACCGGGAACTCGACGAACGCGCCGGACGGCTCGCGCGGGTCCTGCGCGAGGAGGGGGCGGCGGCCGGGCGCCGGGTGGCCATCGCGCTTCCCCGGTCGTTCGACATGGTCGCCGGGCTGCTCGCCGTGGTGAAGTCCGGGGCGTCCTACGTCCCGCTGGACCCCTCGCACCCGCCGGAGCGGGTGGCGTACGTCCTGGACGACGCCGAGGCCCTCCTCGTCCTCACCGACAGCACCACGGGAGCACAACTCCCGCCCGGGACACGGCTGCTGGCGATCGACCGGGAGGCGCACCGGATCGCCGCGGCCGCCCCCGGACCGCTCGGCCCGACCCGGACGCCCGACGACGAGATCTACGTCATCCACACCTCCGGGTCCACGGGCGCCCCCAAGGGCGTCGTCATCCGGGACCGCACGATCGGCAATCTGGTCGCCGCCCAGCACCGGGTCTCCCCGTGCGGGGCGACGGGCACCACCCTCCAGTACATGACGCTCTCCTTCGACGTCTCCGTGATGGAGATCCTGGGGACGCTCTGCGTCGGCGGGACACTCGCCCTCATCCCCGACGAACTGCAGAAGGACCTCCACCGGCTGGCCGCGTTCGTCGCCGAGCACGACGTCACCCGCCTGTACCTGCCGTACATCGCGCTCCAGCGGTTCGCGGCGCTCGCCGTCGCGGAGGACCTGCGCTGCGACGCGCTGCGCGAGGTGACCTCGGTGGGCGAGGCGCTGGTCGTCTCCCCGCAGATCCGGGAGTTCTTCGCCCGGCACCCCCGGGCCCGGCTGCTCAACATGTACGGCCCGTCCGAGACCCACCTCGCCACCTGGCACGAGCTGTCCGGCGACCCTGCCGACTGGCCGGAGGCCCCGCCGATCGGGCGGGCGGTCGACGGGATGCGGCTGCGCGTCCTCGGCCCGGACCGCGAACCCCTGCCGCCGGGCGTCACCGGCGAGCTGTACATCGGCGGTCCGTACCTGTCGCCCGGCTACCGGGGCCGCCCCGAGGAGACGGCACGCCGCTTCCCCCCCGACCCCTACGGCGGCCGGGGCGAGCTGATCTACCGCACGGGGGACCTCGTCCGGTGGAACGCGCGCGGCGACCTGGAGTACCTGGGCCGCGCCGACGACCAGATCAAGATCCGCGGCTACCGTGTGGAGCCCAGCGAGGTCGAGGCCGCTCTCGACGCCCTCGACGGAGTGCGCGACTCGGCGGTGGTCGCCGTGGACTTCGGGCCCGGGGACCGGCGCCTGGTGGCCGCCGTCACGGGCGACGGCGCCGACGACACCGCACGGCTGCGGGCGGCGCTGGCCCAGCGGCTGCCGGAGTACCTGGTGCCCGCGCACCTCGTCCGGCTGGACCGGCTTCCGACCACGCCGAGCGGGAAGATCGACCGGGGCGGGCTGGCCGGGCGGCTCGCCGGGGAGGTGCGCGACCGGGGCACGGACGAGGGCCCGGGGGCGGGGGAACCGCCGCGGACCACGACCGAGCGCGCCATCGCCGAGGCGTGGGCGGACGTCCTGGGCGGCGGTGTCCCCGGGCGCCAGGGCGACTTCTTCACGCTCGGCGGCAACAGCATCCTCGCCACCGAACTCGTCTACCGGCTGCGGACGTCGTTCGACGTCGACATCCCGCTGCGGACCCTGTTCGACAACCCCACGGTCGCCGGGATGGCCGCGCGGATCGACGAGCGGCGGGCGGGTGACACCACCGCGTTCACGGAGCCGGCGGCCGACCTGCGCGCCGACGTGACCCTGCCGGACACCGTCCGTCCCGGCGAGCGCACACCGGTCCCGCCGGACGCCGCGACCCGGTTCCTGCTGACCGGCGCGACCGGCTTCCTCGGCTGCTGGCTGCTGCGGGAGCTGGCGGCCGTCCCCGGACACACCGTCACCTGCCTGGTGCGCGCCGACGACGCGGACGCAGCCCTCGCCCGGCTGCACGCCACGGCCGACCGGTACGGCATCGCCGGTGACATCGCCTGGGAGCGGGTGCGTGCCGTCGCCGGCGACCTCACCCGGACCCGGATGGGCCTGTCCGACGCGGACCACGCCGAGCTGGCCGAGTCCGTCGAGGCGGTCCACCACGCGGCGGCGCACATCAACTTCGTGCTGCCGTACGCCTCGGTGAAGCCGGCCAACGTCGACGGGCTGCGCTCGGTGCTGGAGTTCGCCGCCACGGGACGGCTCAAGCACGTGCACCACATGTCGACCGTCGCGGTGTTCGCCCCCGGCCGCGAGGGCGGGCCGATCACCGAGGAGGCGGTGCCCGGCACGTGCGAGGGGCTGGGCATCGGCTACACGCAGAGCAAGTGGGTCGCCGAGGGCGTCGCCCGGCTGGCCCGTGAGCGCGGGATGCCGGTGACCGTCTACCGCATCGGCCGGATCTCCGGCGACAGCGTCACCGGCGCCTGCCAGAGCGACGACTTCCTGTGGCGCCAGATCAAGAGCTTCATCGAGCTCGGTTCCGCCCCGCCCGCCGAGGAGCTGACCACCGACCTGCTGCCGGTGGACTTCGTCGGCCGGGCCGTTCTCGCCCTCTCCCGCGAGCCGTCCGCCGACGGCGCCACGTACCACCTGTTCCACCCGCGCGGCTCCGACTTCACGCCCGTGCACGCCGCCGTCCGCGACTGCGGCCACCCGCTGGACACGGTGCCCGCCGAGGAGTGGCTGACCCGCCTGGAGGAGTCGGCCCGCCGCCCCGGGGGCAACGCCCTCGCCGCGGCCGTGCCGCTTTTCCGGGAGGGCGCGCTGGAGCTCGGCGAGAACACCTACGGCAACGAGCGGACCACCCGGCTCCTCGACCGGCTCGGGCTGCGCTGGCCCGACATCGACCGCCGCTCCCTGGCCCGCATGATCCGCTGGTTCGAGGCGGCCGGTGAGCTTCAGGGCCGGCCCCCCGCGCGGGAGAGCGCGTAGAGCGGGCCGCCCAGCGGCTCCCCCCACCCAGACATCCGCAGGCGGCCACCCCCACGGGCCCGTCTCCGAACGAAGGCCGACAGCATGTCTCGATACCCCTTTCCGGGCGCCGGACACGACCCGTTGATCACCTCGATGGTGGCCGGGCTCCCCGCCCGCCAGCAGCCCCGGTGGCCCGACCGTTCCCTCCTGGCCCCGGTGCACGACCGGCTGGCCCGCGAGTCCCCGCTGGTGTCGTACGCGAGCGTCCGCGAGCTGCGCGGGCTCCTCGCGCGGGCCGCGGAGGGCGAGTTCTGCCTCATCCAGGCCGGCGACTGCGTGGAGCTGACCACCGAGTGCGAGCCCCGCGACGTCGAACGCAAGGTGGAGATGCTCGACGTGCTCGGTGACGTCATGCGCACCGGCTCCGGGCTGCCCGTCGTACGCGTCGGGCGGATGGCCGGGCAGTTCGCCAAGCCGCGCTCCGACGACTGGGAGACCGTGCCCGGCGGACGGCTCCCGGTGTTCCGGGGCCCCGTCGTCAACGCGCCGGACGCCTGCGGCGAGGCCCGCACCCCCGACCCGTTCCGCGTCGTCGCCGGGCTGGAGGCCGCCCGCTGCGCCGTCACCGCCCTCGACCGGCTCGGACGCGGTGAGAGCGCCGCTCCCGAGGACCGGGTGTGGACCAGCCACGAGGCGCTCCTGCTCGACTACGAACTCCCCCAGGTACGGCGGCACGCGGACGGCGGCAGCTACCTGGCGTCCACGCACTGGCCGTGGATCGGCGAGCGCACCCGGCAGGCCGACTTCGCGCACGTGCGGCTGATGGCCGAGCTGGACAACCCGGTGGCCTGCAAGATCGGGCCCGAGGCGACGGTCGACGAGGTGCTGGACCTGTGCGCGGTGCTCGACCCGCACCGCACCCCGGGCCGCCTCACCCTCATCGCCCGGTTCGGTGCCGGCCGGATCGCCGGGCTGGCCCCGCTGGTGCGGGCGGTCCGGCAGGCCGGGCACCCGGTGCTGTGGATGTGCGACCCGATGCACGGCAACACCGTCAAGACGCCCGACGGGCTCAAGACGCGCCGCCTCGACGCGATCATGTCCGAGATCCGGCAGTGCGTGGACCTCCTGGCGGAGAACTCCGAGCGGTGCGCGGGCCTGCACCTGGAGGCCTCCCCCGACGACATCTCCGAGTGCGAGGGCGCGGGCTGCGTCCCGGTGCGCGGGCCGGGTTACCGCAGCCTGTGCGACCCCCGGCTCAGCCTCGTCCAGGCCGTCGCGGCCGCCGCGCACTGGCGGCTGCCGGTGGGGGCGGCGGCATGAGTGCGCCCCCCACCCCCGCCACCGCTCCGGTGGAGGCCCACGACGCTCTGCTGCCGCCGCCGGGCCGCCCCTTCGCGGTGCTGCACCGCCCCGGCGCCGACCGCGCGGCGCCGGTGGAGATCCTCAGCGGCCCGGTACGGCACGCCGACGACCTGGACTCTCTCGGCCTGGACCGGCCCGGCTGCACGGACCGGGGCGGCGGCGCCGACACCAAGGACGCCACGGACACCCTCGTCCTCGCTCCCTACCGCCAGATCCGGGAGCGCGGCTTCGCGCACCCCGACGACGGCGAGCCGCTGCTGGCCATGGAGGTGCGCGAGCACCGGCGCGTCCCGCTCGACCGGCTGCTGGCCTGCCTGCCGGTCCGGGCGCCGCGGGTGGAGGAGACCCGCTTCGACATCGACGACGACGCCTACGCGGCGGCGGTGGACGGCATCGTCCACCACGAGATCCACCGCGGTGAGGGCTCCAACTTCGTGCTGGCGCGCAGTCTGTACGGCAGGATCCGCGCCTTCGACCGCACGGCCGCGCTGGCGGTGCTGCGCGGGCTGATGACGGCGGAGACCGGGGCGTACTGGACGTTCCTGATCTTCACCGGCGACCGGTACCTGATCGGCTCCACCCCGGAGCAGCAGGTGCGGGTGCGGGGCGACCGGGTGGAGATGAACCCGATCAGCGGGACCTACCGCTATCCGCGCACCGGCGCCGACCTGCCGGGGCTGCTGCGCTTCCTGCGCGACCCCAAGGAGACCGACGAGCTGTACATGGTCGTCGACGAGGAACTGAAGATGATGGCCGCCCTGTGCGGCGACGGGGTGCGGGTCAGCGGGCCGTCCCTGAAGTGGATGTCCCGGCTCGCGCACACCGAGTACTACCTCTCCGGTCGCTCGGACCGCCCGCTCACGGAGATCCTGCGCACCACGATGCCCGCCCCGACGGTGACCGGCAGCCCGGTGGAGAACGCGTGCCGGGTGATCGAGCGGTACGAGCCGCGCGGCCGGGGCTACTACAGCGGGGTCATCGCCCTGCTCGGCCGCGAGGGCGGGCAGCGGCGGCTGGACGCGGCGCTGATGCTGCGGACGGCGGACCTCGGGGCGGACGGCTCGGTGCGGCTGACGGCGGGCGCCACGGTCGTCCGGGAGTCGGTGCCCGCGCACGAGACGGCGGAGACCACCGCCAAGCTGTCGGGCCTGCTGGACGCCCTGTCCGGGCGGCGGTCCGCGAAGGAGCCGGTCCCGGCGTCCGCCGCGGCCCTCGCCGAGGCCGGTCCGGTGCGCGGCGCGCTGGCCGCCCGCAACGACGGGCTGGCGGCGTTCTGGCTGCGCGGCACCGGCGGCGCCCCCGCCGCCCGGTCCGTCGCGGGCGCCGAGGTGACCATCGTCGACGCCGAGGACGGATTCACGTCGATGCTCGCCTGCCAACTGCGGTCGCTGGGCTGCGCGGTGCGGCTGGTGCCCTGGCACCGGGCGGCGGGCGCGGGCGGCGGGGTCGCCGGGGCGCCGGGGTTGCTCCTGCTCGGCCCGGGGCCGGGCGACCCGCGGGACGTGTCCGATCCGCGGGTGCGTGCCCTGCGGGCCACGGCCGCCGACCGGCTCGCGGCCGGGCAGCCGCTGGCGGCGGTCTGCCTGGGGCACCAGGTCGTGTGCACCCTGCTGGGGCTGCGGGTGGCCCGGCTGCCGGACCCGGCGCAGGGCAGGCGGCGGCGGGTCCCGCTGTGGGGCAGGCCCCGCATGGCCGGCTTCTACAACAGCTACGCCGCGCGGGCCGACGACGACCGGCTGCACCCGCCGCCGGCCGGCGGGCCGGTCCAGGTGCAGCGCGTCGGCGACGAGGTGATCGCGCTGCGCGGCCCGGCCCTGTCCACGATCCAGTTCCACGCGGAGTCGTTCCTGACCGAGGACGGCCCCGGCATCCTGGCCGACCTGCTGACCGGCGCCCTGGCACCGGCCGCGGCCCACCGGCCGGGCGTTCACGACAGCTGTGCGGCCGGTGTCCACGGCGCCGGCCCCCGGGAGTCCAGGGGGACCCATGAGCATGCCTGAGCGAGGGGGCGTGGACACCGCGCCCCACCCGATCGACCCGCGCGCCCTGCGCAGGTGCATGGGCCAGTTCGCCACCGGGGTCACGGTGATCACCTGCCGCCGCGGCGACCTCGTCCACGGCACGACGGTCAACGCCTTCACCTCGGTGTCGCTGGACCCGCCGCTGGCCCTGGTGGCGCTGGACCGGCGCAGCCGGGCGGGCGCGCTGCTGCGGGAGGACGGCGACTACGTCGTCAACATCCTGGACGCCTCGCAGCGCGACCTGGCCATGCACTTCGCCGGGCGGCCCATGGCGGAGCCGGTGCGGTGGGTGGACGAGGACGGGCCGCACCCACGGCTGGCGGGCACGGTGGCCCACCTGGTCTGCCGGCCCTGGCAGATGCACGACGGCGGCGACCACACGCTGCACATCGGAAGCGTCCAGGAGTTCGAGAGCCGCCCGGGGCGGCCGCTGCTGTTCCACGGCGGCGCCTTCCCGGAGCTGGCGCCGGACGACTCCGCCGTCGCCTGGTCGCTCTGCCTGGACGGCATGGACCCGGTGGCGCACCTCCCGGTGCACGACTAGCCCGACGAGCCCGACCGGACCGATCGCACTGACCGACCGACAGGACAGGGGACTGACGCACATGACGGACACGACGCACACCGCGGGCACGCCGGGCGGCCCCGGCACCGGCACCGGCACCGCCGGGGGCACCGGACCGCGCCGCACGACCCGCCCGATGACGGGCGACGAGTACCTGGAGAGCATCCGCGACGGCCGGGAGATCTGGGCGTACGGAGAGCGGGTCGACGACGTCACCAAGCACCCGGCGTTCCGCAACACGGCCCGGATGACCGCGCGGCTGTACGACGCGCTGCACGACCCGGAGCACCACGACACGCTGACCACGCCCACGGACACCGGCAGCGACGGCTGCACGCACAAGTTCTTCCGGGTGCCGCGCAGCGTGGAGGACCTGGTCGGCGACCGGGACGCGATCGCCCGGTGGGCCCGGATGACGTACGGCTGGATGGGCCGCAGCCCGGACTACAAGGCGAGTTTCCTGGTGACGCTGGGCGCGGACCCGGAGTACTACGGGGAGTTCGCGGACAACGCCCGCCGCTGGTACGCGGAGGCACAGGAGCGGGTGCTGTTCTGGAACCACGCGGTGATCAACCCGCCCGTGGACCGCCACCGGGCGCCGGACGAGGTCGGGGACGTCTTCGTGCACGTCGAGAAGGAGTGCGACGACGGCCTGGTGGTCAGCGGCGCCAAGGTGGTGGCCACGGGGTCGGCGCTGACCCACTTCAACTTCGTGGCGCACTACGGACTGCCGGTGAAGAAGAAGGAGTTCGCGCTCGTGGCGACGCTGCCGATGGACGCGCCGGGGGTGAAGCTGATCTGCCGTCAGTCGTACGAGCTGGCCGCGAACCGGATGGGCAGCCCGTTCGACTACCCGCTGTCGAGCCGCCTCGACGAGAACGACACCGTCTTCATCCTGGACAAGGTGAAGATCCCCTGGGAGAACGTCTTCATCTACGGGGACACGGCGAAGGCCGGGACCTTCCTGAACACCTCCGGGTTCACGCACCGGCTCACCTTCCACGGCGTGACCCGGCTCGCGGTGAAACTGGACTTCCTCGCCGGTCTCCTGCTCAAGGGGCTGGACGTGACCGGGACAAAGGATTTCCGGGGCATCCAGACCCGGGTGGGCGAGGTGCTCGCCTGGCGGAACATGTTCTGGGGTCTCAGCGACGCGATGGCACACAATCCGAACGCGTGGCACGACGGCGGGCTGCTGCCGAACCTGGATTACGGCATGGCGTACCGCTGGTTCATGACGATCGGTTATCCGCGCGTCCGCGAGATCATTCTGCAGGACCTCAGCAGCGGCCTCATCTACTTGAATTCACACGCCAAGGACTTCCAGAACCCGGAACTGCGGCCGCATCTGGACCGGTACATGCGGGGGTCGAACGGATACGACTCGGTGGAGCGGGTCAAGCTGATGAAGCTGATCTGGGACTCGGTGGGCACGGAGTTCGCGGGCCGGCACGAGCTGTACGAGCGCAACTACTCGGGCAACCACGAGAACGTGCGCATCGAGCTGCTCATGGCGCAGACGGCGTCCGGTCTGGTCGACGACTACCGGGGCTTCGCCGAGGAGTGCATGGCGGAGTACGACCTGGACGGCTGGACGGCGCCCGACCTGATCGGGCCCGACCAGGCATGAGCGGCCGGGCGTCAGGGCAGGTCGGCCGCCTCGGACCGGTCGTCCGGACGGGGCAGGATCACGGCCAGAGTGAAGCCGTCGTAGCCCTTGGCGCCCACCGTCTGGATCGTGGTGGCGCTCACCCGGGGCTCCGCGGCGACCTTCTCGTGGAAGCGCCGCATCCCGCGGACACCGCCATCGGGGTTGTCGGCGTCGGCGACCGCGCCGCCGAGCACGACGTTGTCGACGACGATCACGCCGCCGGGCCGGGAGAGTTCGAGCGCCCAGTCGAAGTACTCGGGGGTGTCGGGCTTGTTGGCGTCGATGAAGACCAGATCGAACGGCTCCTCGGCGGTCTTCGCGAGGTCGGGCAGGATGTCGAGGGCGCGGCCCACCCGCTGTTCGACGCGGTCGGCGACACCGGCCCGCGCCAGGTGACCGGCGGCGGTCTCGGCGAACGAGCGCTCCCACTCGATGGTGACCAGTCGGCCGCCGGGCGGCAGGGCGCGGGCCAGCCAGATGGAGCTGTAGCCGCCGAAGGTGCCTATCTCCAGAATGCGCTCGGCGCGCTGGACGAGGGCCAGCAAGTGCAGCAGCTTTCCCTGGGAGCGGGAGACCCCGATATCGGGGAGGTCGAATCCTATGTGTGCCTCGGCGGCGGCGGCCAGAGCGGGGTCTTCGTCACCGAGAACCGCGTCGAAGTAGCCGTCCACCGCGCTCCACTGATTCTGTGTCATGACCCCAGTGTTCCCTGCGAGGAGGAAATTCGACACCCGGAAGGAAGAAATTCCAGAAAATCGACGGATTCACGTCGTCCACTTATCACCGTCGGTTAGCGAACTGAATTTCCGGGAAATCGCCTGCCTGAACGGGAAAGAGAACGCCTTTTCATCCATCCCGGCACGACCGCACCGAGAGGAGCGCAGTACCTTGCCCCCAACCGGGACCACGACGAAGCGACCGACGAACCTCGATCTCGATCTCGTACCTGAGCTGCACCACGTGGGCGTGCAGACGGACGACCTCGACAACTGCGCCGCCTGGTACGAGGAGTTCTTCGGCTGCCGGACCAACTGGACGCTGGACACCTTCTCCGACCTGACGCTGAGCCGCCTGCCCGGCATCACCCGGCTGACCGAGGTGACGGTGGCCGGACTGCGCTTCCACCTCTTCGAGCGCACCGGGCACGACGGCGCCGTCCCCGGCGCCAACACCCGCCAGTTCCAGCACATCTGCCTGGCCACCGGCTCCCCCGAGGAGCTGCGGGCCTGGCGCGAGCGCTGGTTCCGGCTGTACGAGTCCGGCCGCTTCACGTTCGCCGGTGACGAGAAGCCCACCGACATAGTCATCGACGCGGACGGCGTCCAGAGCTGTTACGTCCTCGACGTCAACGGCCTGGAGTTCGAGTTCACCTACGTGCCGCCAGGAGGAGACCGATGAGCACGCGTGTCCACCGCACCGTCACCGAGCTGCCGGTGCCCGACGGCTGGGACTTCGGGGATTTCCCGTACGGCCTGGAGCCGCTGACGCTGCCCGAGCCGCCGGCGCCGGGGACCGAGACCGCGATATCCGACGTGCTGCCCGCCGACGCGTCCCGTGCGGACCGCGGCGTCCCGTGCCCGCGGACCGGACCGGCCCTCGCCGCCGAGGAGATCTCCCACCAGCTGTTCTGGTTCCGCTGGATCACGGGTCACCAGGCCACCTTCGCCATCTGGCAGCTGACGGCGCACGCCCTGCACCAGGCCCGCTCGCGCTCCGACCCGGCGCCCTCCCTGCGGGCGATGACGGACCTCACCGACGCCTACACCGCGATGCTGCTGTACACCAGTTCCTGCCCCGCCGACGTCTACGGCACGGTCATCCGGCCCTCGATGTACCTCCAGCACCGCAGCTTCAGCGGGACCTGGGCCCCGGACTTCGTCCCCGTGCGCTCGCTGCTGCGCGGGAAGAAGACCGAGTGGGAGGGGACGCCCGAGGCCGAGCGGCTGAAGAAGGCGGTGCGGATGTACCACACGGTGCACGCGGGGGTGGCGGCCAAGCTGGTGCCGGGCGGCCGCTCGCTGCTCCAGGAGTCGGCCGCGGAGGTCACGCCGACCCGCCCCGAGACCCAGGCCCTGATCTACGACCACTACTTCCTGACCCTGCGGGCGCCGGTCGACGCGACGGAGCTGGTCGGCCAGTTGCGGTGCCGGCTGCGCGCGATCACCCAGGACGTGGCGACCAACGGGCTCTACCCCGGCCTCACGCCCGAGGACGAAGCCGCCTTCCCCGAGGAACTGCGGGGCGAGCAGGTGCGGCGGGAGTACGAGGAGGGCTTCGCCGCCGTCCTGGGCCGGATCGACGCCGCCGCCCGGCAGCTCAGGCCGAGGGTGCTGCACCACAGCGCCCCCTGACCGGCCGGCGGACGGCGCACCGAGGGACGAGACGAGCACGGACGAGCACGAACAAGGAGGAGTACGCGTGCGGCACGGAGTGGTGATCCTGCCCGAGCGGCGCTGGTCGCGGGCGCGCGAGCAGTGGGTCCTGGCCGAGCGCCTGGGCTTCGACCACGCCTGGACCTACGACCAGTTGATGTGGCGGTGGCTGCGGGACGAGCCCTGGTTCGCCTGCGTGCCCACGCTGGCCGCCGCGGCGGCCGTCACCTCGCGGATCACACTGGGCACGATGGTCGCCACGCCCACCTACCGCCATCCGGTGACGCTGGCCAAGGAGGTGATGTCGCTGGAGGACGTCGCCGGGGGCCGCTTCGTCTGCGGACTGGGCACGGGGGCGGGCGGCCTCGACGACCGGGTGGTGGACCCCACCGAGCGGACCCCGCGCCAACGCGCCGACCGGTTCACCGAGTTCGTCGAGGCGCTGGACCGGCTGCTCACCGAGCGGACCGCCTCGTACGCGGGCGAGCACTACGCCTTCGAGGGCGTGCCGGTGAACCCGGGGTGCCTGACGCGGCCCCGGGTGCCGTTCGCGATCGCCGCGACCGGCCCGCGCGGGATGCGGCTCGCGGCCCGGCGGGCGGACACCTGGGTCACGGCGGGTCCGCCGGGCCGCTTCGACGCGCTGCCCTACGAGAAGACGCTGCCGGACATCGCCCGGCAGCTGGACGAGCTGGACGCCGCCTGCGAGGCGACCGGCCGCGATCCGGCCACGCTGAACCGGCTGCTGCTGACCGGCGCCCTGGTCGGCGGCGTGCTCGACTCCGTCGAGTCCTACCGGGACGCGGTGGGCCGCTTCGGCGAGCTGGGCGTCACCGACCTGGTGGTGCACTGGCCGCGCGCGTCCTTCCCCTACCAGGGGGATCCGCGCGTGCTGGAGGCGGTCGCGGAGGAGGTGCTGCTCCCCGCGCGGGAGGCGGCGCCGGGGACCGGGCCCGCGCCGGTGCGGCCGGGCGGCGGCCCGGACGGCGAAGGAGAGGGACGTTGATCGCGTACGAGATCGTCGACATGTTCACGGACACCCCCTACGACGGCTGCGCCCTCGGTGTGGTCCCTGACGCGGCGGGGCTCTCGGCGGCCGACATGCTGGCCGTCGCCCGGGAGACCGCCCTGACGGAGACGGCGTTCGTGGTGCCGCCCCGCCTGCCCGGATCAACGTACGGGGTGCGGGTGATGACCCCGGCCGGGGAGTCGCCGTTCGGCGGCCACAGCGCGGTGGGCACCGCCAGCGTGCTGGTGCGCGCCGGCCGGCTGGCGGCCGGGGAGGCGGTGCAGGAGTGCGGCGGGCGGCAGCTCGCCGTGACCGCCGGCGCCGACGGCTCGACCCTGTGCGTCGCGGGCGAGCCCCTCCTGCACCCCGAGTGGGATCCCGGCCCGCTGCTGGCGGCCTGCGGGCTGACGGACGCCGACCTGGCGGGCACCCCACACCTGACCGGCTTCGGGCCGGCGTTCCACGTCCTGCCGGTGGCCCCGGAGGCCCTGGCCCGCGCCTCGGCTCACCTGACCGACCCGGTCTGGGCGGACTGCGCGGACGCGGTGCTCGTCGCGCGGGACCCCGCGGGCGGCGCCGCCCGCGTCCGCGTGTTCGCCCCGGGCTACGGCATGCCCGAGGACCCCGCCTGCGCATCCGCCGCGCTGGGCCTGGGCGCCTGGCTGGCGCGGGAGAAGGCGCTGCCCGGCACCGACGGCCGCTACTCCTACCAGGTCCGCCAGGGCGAGGACATCGGCCGCCCGGCCACCCTGTCCTGCACGGTCGACCTGACCGAGGGCCGGGCCACCGCCGCCACGGTCCACGGCCGGGTCACCGCCACCGCCTCCGGCCGGATGACACTCCCCGGGCGGCCCTAGGACCGGCCGGTCTCCCGTACGCGTTACGACCTCGGACGACCGGATGACCAGAAAGGAATACCTCGGTGCTCTTCCGACCGGAACTGCACGGCACCCGCGGTGCCGTCGCCTCGACCCACTGGCTGGCCTCCTCGGCGGGCATGTCCATGCTGGACCGCGGCGGCAACGCCTTCGACGCCGCGACCGCCGCCGCCTTTGTCATCCAGGTGGTGGAACCTCATCTCAACGGGCCGGGGGGCGACGTGCCGATCCTCGCCCACCGCTCCGGGACCGGCGCGGTCGACGTCGTCTGCGGGCAGGGACCGATGCCCGCGGCGGCCACCATGGAGGCCTTCACCGGGCGCGGTCTGGCCGTGATCCCCGGTTCCGGGCTGCTGCCCGCCGTCGTCCCCGGCGCCTTCGGCGCCTGGCTCCGCCTGCTGAAGGAGTACGGCACGCTGCCCCTGGAGGACGTGCTGGAGCCCGCCATCGGCTACGCGGAGCGCGGCTACCCGGTGCTGCCCAAGTGCGCCGCCATGATCAGCGCCCTCGCGGAGCTGTTCCGCGGCACCTGGACGGAGTCGGGCCGCACCTACCTGCGAGGCGGGGTCGCCCCGCGCGCCGGGGAGCTGGTCACCAACCCGGCGCTGGCCCGCACCTACCGGCGGCTGCTCGCCGAGGCGAAGGCGTCCGGCCGGGACCGTGAGGGGCGGATCGACGCGGCGACGGAGGCGTTCTACACCGGCTTCGTGGCGGAGGCGATCGACACCTACCTCGCCAAGGCCGAGGAGATGGACTCCACCGGGCGGCTCAACGGCGGCCTGCTCACCGGCGCGGACCTCGCGGCCTGGCGGCCGGGCCTGGAGCGGTCCCTCAGCCTCGACCACCGGGACCTCACGGTGCACAAGGCGGGCCCCTGGTCGCAGGGCCCGGTCTTCCTCCAGCAGCTCGCCCTGCTGGCCGACGCCGACCTCGCGGCGACGGGCCCGGAGAGCGCGGCCTACGTCCACAGGGTGGTCGAGGCCGCCAAGCTCGCCTTCGCCGACCGCGAGGCCTGGTACGGCGACCCGGACCACGCGGACGTCCCCGTCGACGCCCTGCTGGACCCGGCGTACTCCGCCGCGCGGCGGGCGCTGCTGGGGGCGGAGGCCTCCCACGAGCTGCGGCCGGGACGGCCCGGCGGGCGGGAACCGCTGCTGCCGCCGCTGCACGACGAGAGCGGTGCGCCCGCCGACCCGGCCTGGCTGGGCGAGTTGGAACAGGGCATCCCGGCGATCATGAAGCTGACCGCGGCGACCGGCGACACCTGCTGCGTCAGCGCCACCGACGCCGCGGGCAACATGGTGGTGGCCACGCCCAGCGGCGGCTGGCTGAAGAGCTCCCCGGTGGTGCCGGGGCTGGGCTTCCCGCTGGGCACCCGGGGGCAGATGGCCACCCTCACCCCCGGCCACCCCAACACGGTGGCACCGGGCAAGCGCCCGCGGACCACGCTCAGCCCGACCCTGGTCCTGCGGGACGGCCGGCCGTACCTGGCGTTCGGGACGCCGGGCGGCGACCAGCAGGACCAGTGGACGCTCAGCTTCTTCCTGCACCACTCGGAGCACGGGATGGGCCCGCAGGCGGCGATCGAGGCGCGCACCTTCCACACCGACCACGTGCCCACGTCGTTCGCCCCGCGCCGCTTCCGCCCGGGGACCGTCGTCCTGGAGGGCGGCTGGCCCGCGGAGGAGGTCGAGGCGCTGCGGCGGCGCGGGCACCAGGTGGACCTGGTGGCGGACCGTTCGCTCAGCAAGGTGTGCGCCACCGGTCTGACCGGGGACGGGCTGGTGCTCGGCGCGGCGAGTCCGCGCGGCGCGCAGGCGTACGCGGTCGCGGGGTAGGAATGAAGGACATGGAATGATTTCCCACAGGAAACCACCAGTCCTATCGCGGAAGGTGCTGACATGGAGGCTCACCGGAAGAACCACGCCGAGGACTTCATCGTGCTGGGCGAGGCCCGGCAGAACAATCTCAAGGGCGTCGACCTGCGCATCCCCAAGGGGAAGCTGACCGTCTTCACCGGGGTCTCGGGGTCGGGGAAGTCCTCGGTGGTCTTCGACACCCTGGCGATCGAGTCGCAGCGGCAGCTCAACGAGACCCTGCCGGCCTTCGTCCGCCACCGGATGCCGAAGTACGAACGGCCGGCGGCGGAGGTGATGGAGAACCTGTCCACGGCGATCGTCGTCGACCAGCGGCAGGTCGGCGGCAACGCCCGCTCCACGGTCGGCACGATGACCGAGATCCTGCCCATGCTGCGGGTGCTGTTCTCCCGCGCGGGCACGCCCAGCGCGGGCCCCTCCCACATGTACTCGCCCAACGACCCGCGCGGCATGTGCGAGGAATGCCAGGGCCTCGGCACGACGGTCCGCCTCGAACTCGGCAAGCTCCTCGACGAGGACAAGAGCCTCAACGAGGGGGCGATCCGGTTCCCGTCCTTCGCGGTCGGCACCTTCCAGTGGCAGCTGTACGGCGAGTCCGGGCTCTTCGACCCCGACAAGCCGTTACGCGACTTCTCCGCCAAGGACCGCGAACTGCTGTTGCACGGCAAGGGGTTCACCGTCGACCGGCAGGGCCGCAACGGCGTCTACAAGAACGAGTACGAGGGCATCGTCGAGCGCTTCACCCGCCGGTACATCACCCCCGGGCTGGACAACGCGAAGAGCAAGGAGCGCGCGGAGATCGAGCGGGTGGTGACCCAGGGCCCCTGCGCCGTCTGCCACGGCGGACGGCTCAACAGGGCCGCCCTCGCCTCACGCATCGACGGCGACAACATCGCGGACTTCTCGGCGATGGAGATCACGGACCTGATCGAACGGCTCGCCCGGATCGACGCGCCGGCCGTCAAGCCGGTGGTGGCGGGCGCGCGGGCCGCGCTGGAGCGCATCCGGGCGGTCGGCCTCGGCTATCTGAGCCTCGGGCGGCAGACCAGGACCCTGTCCGGCGGCGAGGCCCAGCGGCTCAAGATGGTGCGCCACCTGGGCAGCAGCCTGACCGGGCTGACGTACATCTTCGACGAGCCCAGCGTCGGCCTGCACCCCCGCGACGTGCGGCGGATGAACGACATCCTGCTCGCCCTGCGCGACAAGGGGAACACCGTGCTGGTCGTGGAGCACGACCGGGACGTCATCGCGATCGCCGACCACGTCGTCGACATGGGCCCGGGAGCCGGCCGCGACGGCGGCGAGGTGACGTTCGAGGGCACCCCCGCGGGGCTGCGCCGCTCCGGCACCGTCACCGGGAAGCAGCTGCGGAGCGTGACCGGGATCAAGGAGGAGGTCCGCTCCCCCACCGGCGAGCTGACCGTGCGGGCGGCGAAGCTGCACAACCTGCGGGACGTCACCGTCGGCTTCCCCACCGGCGTGCTCACGGCGGTGACCGGCGTGGCCGGGTCCGGCAAGAGCACCCTCGTGTCGAAGGTGTTCACCGCGCAGTACCCCGAGTCCGTGGTGATCGACCAGTCGTCGGTGGGCATCTCCGCGCGTTCCAACCCGGCGACGTACACCGACATCATGGACAGCCTGCGGCAGCGGTTCGCGCGGGCCTCCGGCGAGAAGCCGGGACTGTTCAGCTTCAACTCGGAGGGCGCCTGCCCGGAGTGCGACGGCAAGGGCGTCATCGAGACCGACCTCGCCTTCATGGACCCGGTCACCACGGTGTGCGAGCGCTGCGACGGACGCCGGTTCAACGAGGAGGCGCTGCGCCACACCGTGCGCGGGCGGACGGTCGTCGACGTCCTCGCCATGACCGCCGAGGAGGCGTCGGACTTCTTCGACGACGCGCCCGTACGGCGCAAGCTGGCCCTCCTCACCGAGGTGGGGCTCGGCTACCTCACCCTGGGCCAGCCGCTGTCGACGCTCTCCGGCGGCGAGCGGCAGCGGCTGAAGCTGGCGCACCGGCTGAAGGAGACCGGCACCGTCTACGTCTTCGACGAGCCGACCACCGGCCTGCACATGAGCGATACGCGCCGGTTGCTGAACCTGTTCGACCGGCTCGTGGACGGCGGCAACACGGTGCTGGTGATCGAGCACGACCTCGACGTCGTCAAGCACGCCGACTGGGTCGTGGACCTGGGCCCGGAGGCGGGCAGCCAGGGCGGCCGGGTGGTGTTCGAGGGCACACCCGCCGAGCTGGCCCGGTCGAAGGACTCGCACACGGGCCGCTGTCTCGCGGCCGATCTGCGGGCCGCGCGCAAGCACACCTCGACCTGAGACGCCGTGCCCGGGACGCACCGTCCCGGGCACGCGACGGAAGGAGTCGGAGATGCCCCTCATCCGCGTCACCCTGCTTCAGGGCCGGACGCCGCAGGAGGTGGCCGCCCTCGGCAGGGCGCTCACCGCCGCGCCGCACGAGGCCCTCGGCACCCCGGCGGAGGCCGTCCGCGTGATCGTGGAGGATACGCCGCCGGACCGCTGGTTCGTGGGCGGCCGGTCGGTGGCCGAGCGGCGCGCCTCCCCCTCGTGACCCACCCCGCAGGGGCCTGCGCAGACCGCCCCGGGGTTCCCGGGGCGGCCGGGGTCGCCGGTTCAGCGGACGGCGGTCCCGCGCGAGTTGCGGTCGGCGCGGGCGAAGCGCTCGCGGACGTCTTCGACGCGCTCCGGGGACCAGGACGCGAGGTCGTCGCGGGTGAGGCGGCCACTGCGGGTGATCAGGTGGGCGTTGAAGGCCTCCGGGTCGAGGTCGAGGTACTGCTCCAGTTCCTCGAACCACTCCTGGCTCGTGCGCGCGGTGCGCTGCATGGCCGCGACCTCCGGCAGACGCGCCGCCTCGTACGCGGCGAGCGCCTCGGAAACCGACCCGTGGTCGTCCAGGGCGAGGGCGAGGGCCAGGCCGTCCTCCATGGCGAGCCGGGTGCCGGAGCCGACGGAGAAATGCGTGGTGTGGGCGCTGTCGCCGAGGAGGGCGACGCGACCGTGGCTCCAGCGCCGGTTGCGCACGGAGACGAAGCGGCCCCAGCGCGACCTGTTGGTGCGCAGATCGTGGCCGTCCAGGACGTCGGCGAAGAGGTCCGCGAGCCGGTCCGTGTCGCTCCGGCCGGAGCCGTCCGGCGTGCCGGCGTCGCCCTCGGCGAACCCGGCCGCCTCCCACACCCGGTCGTCGACCTCGGCGATGAAGGTGCTGAGGCCGGGGGCGTAGGGGTAGGCGTGGGCGTGCAGCGTGCCGTGCTCCGTCTCGGCGACGGCGAAGGTCAGCGCGGTGAAGGCCCGTTCGGTGCCGAGCCACAGGTAACGCGAGCCGCGCCGGGTGGTCTCGGTGCCGAACTCCTCCCGACGGGCCTCGCGGGTCGCGGAGTTGACGCCGTCGGCGGCCACCACCAGGTCGTACGTCCGGGCCAGCGCGCCCGCCTCGGGCGCGCGGGTGCCGTGGCGGACGGTGACGCCGAGGTCGGCGCAGCGGGCGCGCAGCATGCCGAGCAGGGCGCGGCGGCCGATCGCGGAGAAGCGGTAGCCGCCGTTGCGTGTGGTACGTCCCCGGTGGTGGACGTCGATCCTCGACCAGTGGGCACATTCGGCGCCGAGCGCGGCGAACAGCGAGGGGTCGGCCGCTTCGATGCCACCGAGCGCCCCCTCGGAGAAGACGACGCCGAAGCCGAAGGTCACGTCGGGGGCGTTCACCTCCCAGACGTCGATCTCGCTTCCCGGCCTCAGCCGTTTGACGAGCGCGGCCGTGTAGAGGCCGCCGGGTCCGGCTCCGATGATCGCGATTCGCATGACACCTCACGGGGACTCGGTCGAGTGACGGGGTGGCGCGACCGGGGGGTGGCAAGTGGCCCCTCCGACGGGCTACTTATTGCCCGTCCGACTGAAAGTATTATCCGCAGGGAAACCAATCGCCTCCGGCGGGCCGCCGCCGCGCGGCCGGCCGGGAGGGAGCGCGGTCGATGAGGCCGACGGCGGACACGGGTGCGCTGGAGCGACTGTACGGGGCGGACGTGCCGCCCTTCGCGCTGCTGCGCAGGCAGCGACCCGGGGCACCCGGACCGGCCCCGGTGGAACTGCTGTTCGGGGCGGTCGAGACCGCGGAGTCCATCGAGGCCGTGGAGAGCGTGCAGACCGTCCGGTCGCCGGACGGGAGGGGTGCGCCCGGTGCAGCGCCGGGTCCCGGTCTGCTGGCGCTGCTGCCGTTCCGGCTGCTGGCGGAACACGGTCTGCCGTGCCACGACGACGGTACGCCGATGCGGGTGCTGCGGGTGCGCGAGCACCACGTCCTGCCGGAGGACGCGTTCACCGGCCGGCACGCGCCGGGGCGACGGCCGCTGGAGTGGCAGGACGCCGGGTTCACGACGACCGACGCGCAGTACGAGGACCTGGTACGGCAGTTCGTGGCGTCGGACGCGGCCCGGGGCGGGCTGAACGTCCTGCTGCGCCGGGACTGGACCGCGCGGCTTGCGGACTTCCGGCCCGCGGTGGCGGTTGAACTGTTCCGGCGGCTGCTGACCACGGAGTCGGGTGCGTACTGGACCTTCGTGGTGCACACCGGGGGCGCGCGGCCGGTCACCCTGGTGGGCGCGAGCCCGCAGGGGCATGTGGGCGTCGAGGGCGGCCGGGTGGTGATGAACCCGCTGTGCGGCACGTACCGGCGTCCGCCCGAGGGGACGCGCGCCGGGGACCTGCTCGCCTTCCTCGCCGACCGCAAGGAATCGGAGGAGCTGGCGGCCACGGTCGACGCGGAGCTGGCGGTCCTGTGCCGGCTTGCCGGGCCGGGGGTGCGAGTGGAGGGGCCGTTCCTGCGCGGGATGGCGCACCTGGTGCACACACAGTGCCGCATCAGCGGGCCCGCGGCGGCCGGGGCCCGGGAGACCCTCGCGCGGGCCCTGTTCGCGTCGACGGTGGTGGGCAGTCCGTACGCGCGGGCGTGCCGGGCGATCCACCAGTACGAGGCGACCGGGCGGGGCTACTACGGCGGTCTCCTCGCACTGATCGGCCGCGACGGGGCGGGCGAGGAGGAGCTGGACACGGCGGCGGTGATCCGGACCCTGATCGTGGACCACCGGGGCGAGGCGCGGCTGTCGGTGGGGGCGACCGTGGGCGGCCGGTCGTCACCGGAGGCGGAGGCGGCCGAGACGCGGGCCAAGGCACGGGCCGTGCTGAGCGCCCTCTCGTCGGACGCTCCCGCCGCCGGGCCGGCGCGCACGCCCCGCGCCCGCACCGACCCGGACCTGGACGCGGCGGTACGGGACGCCCTGGCCCGGCGGCACGCGGCGCTGTCGTCGTTCTGGACGCGGGGCGCCGCCGCACCGCCCATGGACGCCGCCCCGGTGCTGGTGCTGGACCCGGGCGGCGACGCCCACACCGAACTGGCGGCCCTGTTGCACCTGGTGACCGCGGTGCACGGCGCGGCCGAGGTGGTCCGCCACGACGCCCCAGGCGTGGCCGGCACCCTGGTCCGGCACCCGGCACCGGTGCTGCTGGCGTCCGGGCCGGGTCGCCCCGACGACCCCGGGTGCGCACGGATGGCGGGACTGCGCCGCACGGCGGCGGCCCTGGTCCGGGAGCGGCCGCCCGACGGGCGCCCGGTGGCGGGAGTGGGCCTCGGCTTCCAGGTGCTGGCGCTGGCCGCCCTGCCGGACGCCCGGGTCGTGCCGAGGACGGGCGGGACCGGGCCGGCGCGGGAGGTGGAGGTCTTCGGACGGCGGGTCACCGCCGCCTTCCGCAACGCCCACGCGATCGTGTCGGGCCCCGACGGGCGCGAGGTGATCGCGCTGCGCGAACGTGCCGTACGGGGCGTGCAGTTCCGCCCGGAGTCGGTGCTGACCAGCGACGGGGCCGGGGTGCTGCGCCGACTCCTCGGCTGACTCCCCCGGCCCCGCCGCCGCGGGCTCAGGACTCCCCGGCCGCCGCGCCGAGTTCCACCAGGGTGCGGGCCGCGGACTCCAGCGCAAAGGTCATCGAGCCGCCGTTGGGCTCGAAACCGGCGTGGTCGCCGGCGAAGTGGATGCGCCCCTCGGGCCTGCGGATCACCGGCATGAGGGCGCTGTGCCCGCGCTCGGGCAGGATGTACGCGCCCTCGGCGTACGGGCGCCGGTCCCAGCAGACGGACGTGCCGGTCTCGAAGTGGTCCCGGGCGCCCGGCAGCATCCGTTCGACCTCGTCGAGCACGAAGCCGAGACGCTCCTCCTCGGTCATGACCGACACCGCCCGCGCCCGCCACCCCGTCATCAGGCACTCCAGGATCTTGCGCGGGCCGGGGAGCTGGGGCGTGGCGTCGCGTATCCAGCGGATGGGAAGGTCGGTGGAGAAGCTGGCGTTGTGCTGCGGCCAGAACTGGCGGCGCATCTGGAGGTAGACGCGGACGATCGAGGCGTACTTCACCCGGCGCATCACGTCGTGCTTGGCGTCGGAGAGGCCCGCTTCGGTGAAGTCGATGTGCCGGATCGCGCTGAACGGGACGGTGACGACGACCCGTTCGGCCTCCAGGGTCTGCATCCGGCCGTGGGCGAGGACGGTGACCCGGGCCCGCTCGGTGTCCTGCTCCACGCGGACCACCGGACGGCGGTAGTGGATGCGGCTTTTGAGCCGCTGCGCGAAGGCCTGCGGGAAGCGGTCGGTGCCGCCCTTCACCTTGGCCCAGCGCGGGTCGGCGTTGCCCAGCGAGTGCGGGCTCGCCTCGTGGCGCAGCCAGGACAGCGCGGACGCCGACTTCAGGTCGCCGCCGCGCATCTCCAGGAAGAGGGGCTCCATGAGGTCGATCGCCGCCTGGGAGGCGCCGCGGTCGGTGAGGACCGCGTGCACGGAGAGGTGGTCGTAGGGGGCGAGGCGCTGGGTGACCGCCCAGTCGGGGGCGCTCAGGTCGGGCTGGAGGCTGTCGGCGACAGCCGAGACGTACCGCTCGATCATGCCGGCGACGCCGAGGGCCTTCTCGTGCGGGTGCAGGTCGAGCCCGGCCTCGGCGACGGACTCCGGGTCCGGGGTGAAGAAGCGGCCCCGCGCGAAGTAGGAGAACGTGGTGCCGAAGAGGTCGGCGGTGTCCGTCTCGACGCCGAGTTCGCGCAGGTAGTGCATGGCGTAGTGGCAGTGCGGGGTGAGTGTCATCGCGCCGGCCTCGGCGTGCAGGCCGTCGGCGAACGGCGCCCTTAAGGTGTACGCGCGCCCGCCGGGCCGGCCGGACGCCTCCAGGACGGTCACCTCGCAGTCCCGCGCGGCGAGTTCGTGGGCGACGGCCAGTCCGGCGAGTCCGGCGCCGACGACGATGACGGATCGCGGGGGCCGCAGCCCCGGCAGTCCGCTGTCGAAGGCACGTCGTACCTCGGTCTGAGTGGCTTCCCGCATGGCGTGCTCCGTTTCCGTGGTCCGGTGGCTCGACGGTTCCGTGCTGCGGTGGTTCAGCGGCCCGATGGCCGAATACCCCTGCCTGTGCCGCTACTTGTCCGTCTACCACCTGCCGCCGGGGCCATGTTCCGGCCGGCCCGCCTCCGCGGAAGCCCGGCCGGCGCCGCCGGGCGGCTGGGGAAGCCGCTGAGAGGCCGGTTGCGTCTCCAGCTCGGCAAGCGTGCGGTGGCAGGGCATGACGCGGGCGAGGAACACCTCGGGGCCCCGGCCCTCCCGGGTGGCCGCGACGAACTCGCGGTCCTGGAGTTGGATGCCGTCCATGGACACGTCGACGCAGCCGACGTCGATCGGCACCCCCGGAGGACGTCCATGACGGCCGCCACGCGGACGGTCCGGGTAGCCGGAGCCGAGGCTTCGCCGGCCGCTCGGCTCCGCACCTGATCCGGCCGGCGAACCGTCAGCCGGAGATCCGGCGTCCCCTCCGGATCACCATCGCCTCGCCCACGAGGGTGAGGAGCAACAGCACAAGACAGCACGCGAAACCCAGCAGCCCGGCCGCGACCACGTAGAGCGAACCCGGGTCCGCGCACGCCCAGCTGGACGAGCAGTCGACGGTCCGCGCATCCGCCGGCGGCCCCATCGCGTGCCAGCCGATGACGACGCAGAGCACGGAGACGACGGCCCCGGCGGACAGCAGAACCCACCGGACGCGCCGGGCTCCCCACCACGACAGGATCCAACCCGCGACGATCACCGCCGGCAGGACGAACACGTGACCGGGGACTATGTCCACTGTGAACCGCCCCGGGACGTCGAGGTCAGGCCGGTCTGCCGCCGGGTGACGTGGTTGCCCATGTCGATCAACCCTACGGCCGGGTGTTTGACGGTCGCGACGGAGAAGGACGCGGCCACGAGGGCCGTGCCCGGTCCGGCGCCGGTCAGCGTGATCCGCGCGGGGTGAGCAGTACCACCGTTCGCCGTTCGCCCACTCGCAGCCTTCACCATGGCTTCGGCCGCTTCCAGGAGTCGAACAGGCGCCGATAAGGCTCTCGTTCCGGAAATCATGCGGCCCAGGTTCGATCTCACAGAATAATTTGCGGTTCTCCATTGACCAAGGCCAAGGCGTCCGGATAAAAAGATCGCGACCAGGATCGCGCTCGTGAGTGCGGTCCTCACAGCTGCGCCCCGGGGGATTTCGCTTTGCCGCACACAGATGCACTTCGTCCTGCCCGCGTCCTCGTGGTCGAACCGGCCTCCTCGGGAGGCGCCACGCTGATCGGCGTCGCCGCCGAGATGGGACTGCGGGTCGTCGTCGCCACCGCCGACTCCGGCGACCGCCGGCTCTCCGACGCCGTGCGCGCGGCGGCCGATTCGGTGCTGACGGTGGAGACCAACGACCAGGCCGCCCTCGACGCGGCCGTGCTCGAACTGCACCGGGCCGAGCCGTTCGAGGCGGTGCTGCCGGGCTCCGACATCTACGTGACGGCGACCGCGCGCGTCGCCGCGGCACTGGACCTGCCCGGCCTGCCCGTGGCCACCGTCGACCGGGTCCGGGACAAGAGCGTCATGCGAGCCGCCGTGGCGGAGGCCGGGCTGCGCACCCCGCGCTTCGCCCAGGCGACCACCGGCGCCGAACTGCGCGCCGCGGCCGAACGGGTCGGCTTCCCCTGCGTGCTGAAGCCGGTCGCCTGCTCCGGCAGCATCCACGTCAGCCGCGCCGACGACCTCGACCAGCTCACCGCCGCGTTCCAGCGGCTCGTGACCGACCCGGAGCCCGACATGGGCAAGCTGCACGAGCACCGGGTGCTCGTCGAAGAGTATGTCCAGGGCCCCGAGTTCAGCGCCGACGGCTACGTCCGGGAGAGCGGCGAGGTCACCGTCGTCGCACTCAGCCGCACGCTGCTCGGCCCCGAACCCGACTTCATGGAGCTGGGCCACCTCACCCCGGCGCTCGTCGACGACGCCACCCTGAAGAACGTCGAGGCGTACGTCGGCGGCGTCGTCCGCGCCGTCGGCATCACCAGCGGCCCCTTCCACTGCGAACTGCGCCTGAGCGCCGACGGTCCGGTGCTCATCGAGATCGGCGCCCGGCTGCCGGGCGACCGGATCGTGGAGCTGCTGCGGCTCGTGACCGGCGTCAGCCTGCCCAGGGTGGCCGTCGCCACCGCGCTCGGAGTCGGCCTGGAGGCGGCAGGCGCCTTCACGCGGCCGCAGGCCGAGAGCGCCGGCATCCGCTTCTTCTCCGCCGCGGGCCGCTCCTCGTACCGGGAGCTCACCGGGTGGGCGGCGCTGGAGGCACTGCCGGAAGTCACCGAGACCGCCGTGTACTTCGCACCGGGCGAGACGATCCCGGGCGTCGAGGACTGCCGCTCGCGCCTGGGCCACGCCCTGTTCACCGCCGACTCGCCGCAGGCTGCCCTGGACCGCTGGCAGGCGCTCGGCGACCTCGTCGTCCCGGCCTGACCGGGTGGTTGCCACCATGAACGCACACATACTCGACTACGCGGCCGTCGGCGTCGGCCCCGCGAACATGAGCCTCGCCGCGCTCGCGCATCCGGTCGAAGGGCTGCGCGGCGCCCACCTGGAACGCCGTGAGAGCTTCTCCTGGCACCCCGGACTGCTGCTGCCCGAGGCCACCCTCCAGGTCTCGCTGCTCAAGGACCTGGTGACGCTGGTCGATCCGACCAGTCCCTTCTCGTTCCTGTCGTTCCTCGCGAGTGAGGGCCGCCTCTACCGGTTCCTGGCCGCGGACTTCCCGGCCGTCCTGCGCGCCGAGTTCAACCAGTACCTCCAGTGGGTCGCCGGGCGGCTGCCGAGCCTGACGTTCGGGGCGGACGTACACAGCGTGGACTTCCACGACGGGGGCTTCCGTCTGCGTGCCGGAGAGCAGGAAGTGAGGTCACGTCACCTCGTGCTCGGCACCGGGCTCACCCCGTCCGTCCCCGCGCCGTTCCGCCCCTGCCTCGGCCCGACCGTCTTCCACTCCGGGGAGTTCCTGCTGCGGGCCCCCGACGTGACCGGGCGGCGGGTCGTCGTGGTCGGCGGCGGACAGAGCGGCGCGGAGATCGTGCGCCATCTGGCGGCCGGCGCGGCACCCGAGAGCATCACCTGGGTCAGCCGGCGCTCGTCGTTCCTGCCGATGGACGACTCGCCGTTCGCCAACGAGCTCTACACGCCGGACTACGTACGCCGCTTCCACGCGCTGCCCGCCGACCACAAGATTCGGCTCCTGGAGCGGCAGAAGTACACCAGCGACGGCATCGACCTCCAAGTCCTGCAGGACATCTACCGGTTGAGCTACCGCGACGAGTTCATCGAGAACAACCCCGGCAGGCTGCGCTTCCTGGCGGACTGCGCGGTCACCGCGATCGACGGCGGCCCCGGCGAATGGAAGCTCGTCGTCGAGTCCTCGGGCCCGGACGCACCCGCCGTGCTCGCCGCTGACATCGTGATCCTGAGCACCGGATACGCCTACGTGCTGCCGGAGTTCATGGCTCCGCTGGACGCGCGGCTGCGGCGGGACGACGGGATGCTCGTCGTCGGCGACGACTTCTCGGTCGCATGGGACGGGCCCACGGAGAACCGGATCTACCTCCAGAACGGCGCCCGGCACTCCTGGGGCGTGGCCGACCCCAATCTCAGCCTGCTTCCCTGGCGCAGCGCGGTCATCCTCAACAGCATGCTGGGTGAGACGAGGTATCCCGTATGACCGCTCGTCAGGTTCCGCAGTTCCAGGCCGAGGCGGTCGGCGTCCTGGTTCCCTTCGGTCCGACCGAGGTGGAAGCCGACGGAGTGACCGTCGCCGAGGCGGACTTCGCCCGTTCGGTCTTCCCCCGCGTGCCGTTCGAGGCGGCCCGCTTCACCGTGCCGCCGGGCGGGACCAGTTCCCCCGACCAGCACGCGGTCCAGGAGATCTGGGTGCTCCACGCCGGATCCGGCAGCCTGGAGGTGGACGGCGAACGGTCGCTCGTCGGGCCCGGCTCCCTGGTGGGCTTCGCCTCGCAGTCCGTCCACGAGATCTTCGCCGACCAGGGCGAGGAACTGGTCGTCTACTCCTTCTGGTGGCCGGCGTCCGATGAGTGAGCGCACCACCGGGGCCGGTGCGGCGCCCCACTACGACCTCGCGGTCGTCGGCGCGGGCGCGGTCGGCACCCTCGCCGCGTACTACGCCGTGCGCCGGGACCCGGGCCGCCGTATCGCCGTGCTCACGCACGCCGGACGGGGGACGGGCGCGACCCGCTACTCGGCCGGGTTCGACACGCCCACGGGGCACAACCCGGCCCAGCGCGCCCTGGCCGCCCGCAGCACCGCGCTGTTCGACGAGCTCGCCGCCGGACTCGGCGACACCGGACGCGCGCCGGTCGACGTCCGCTGGCTGGTGGCGCGTGAGAACACCGCCGCGCTCGACGCGACCATGGCCGACGGCGGCCGCACCCGCCCGGTCACCGGGGAGCAGCGGGCCGTGCTCGACCGGACGTTCCCCGGGCTCGTGCACGGCGACGACCAAGTCCTGCTGGCAACGGCTCCCATGACGGCCGGTCAGCCTCAATGGCTCGCCGACCGGCTCCTCGACGAGGTGCTCGGCCGCCCGGACAACACCCTCCTGGAGGGCTTCCGGGTCACCGAAGTACGCCGTACGGGCGGGCGCGTCGAACTGGCCGCCGCCGACGGCAGCCGGATCACCGCTGCCAGGGCGGTCCTCGCGCCGGGCCCCTGGGTCCTCGACGGCCCGGTGGCGGCGGCGGCCCGCGAGCGCGGGGCCAGGGTCAAGAAGGTGGTGGCGTTCCACATCATGACGCCGCCCCCGCCGGACGCCCCTGCCCTCGTCCTGGAGGACGCCGACGCCTTCCTGCTGCCCCACCGCCCCGGCGGTCACTGGATCTTCAGCATCACCTCGCCCGACTGGGACCGCGGCCCCGAAGGACCGCTCACCATCGACGCCCGCGACCGGGAACTCGCCCGCGCCCTGCTCGCCCGGCACGTACCGGGATTCCTGCCGCACCTGCTCGGCGGGCGGGTCTTCAGCGACTGCTTCACCCCCGGCCATCTGCCGGTGGTGGACACGGTCGGCGGCGACGACGTGGTCATGGCCATCGGCGGCTCCGGCTCCGGCTACCGCCTCGCTCCGGCCATGGCCGAGGGCGCACTGAACCTGCTCGACGGGAGAACGCGAACATGAGCCGGCTGACCGGGGACACGTACACCCCCCGGCACTACCTCCTGGTGCCGCCCGAGGCCACTCCCAACGGGCCCCTGCACCTCGGCCACATCGGCGGCCCCTTCCTGTGGTCGGACATGGTCGCGCGGCATCTGCGGGTCCGGGGCGACCTGCCGTTGGTGATCACCGGCAGCGATGTGTACGAGTCGTACGTGGCGCTCAGGGCGCACGCCGAGGACTCCACGCCCGGCGAGGTCGCCGCGCGCTACGGACAGCGCATCCAGGACGACCTGGCGGCCCTGCGCATCGGCGTCGACGCGTTCGTCGTCCCCGATCAGCAGCCCTGGAGCGAGCAGTTCGAGCAGGAGGTCGCCGCCTCGATCGAGCGGCTGACGGCCCGGGGCGCGGTGCTGACGCGCACCGAGCGCGTGCCCCACTGCGCGGCGTCGGACCGCTGGGTGGTGGGCGGCTGGCTCCAGGGCCGCTGCCCCGAGTGCGGTGCGGGCATCGCCAGTTACTTCTGCGAGGAGTGCAGTGCGCACTTCCTGCCCGAGTCGGTCGTCGAGCCGCGCCCCCTGCTCGACGAGGGGCCGCTGACGTGGCGGGAGATCTCCAGCCTGTTCCTGCGGCTCCCGGACCGCGACCTCCTGGACGCCACCCTCGTGGACCTGGGCGTCGCCGACCGGTACCGGGCGACCGTGGCGCGCTTCCTGGAGCGCGACGGCCTGACCGTACGGCTGAGCGCCCCGCAGACCTGGGGACTTCCGCTGCCCGGGCCCGAGCCGGACGTGCCGCGCGCCCTCTTCCCGTACGCCGGGATCTTCATGTTCGCCCGCCTCGCCGGCGCCGTCCACGGCCGGCTCTCCGGCACCGGCGTGAACGCCTTCGACCCGGATTCCGGAGTCACCACCATCACCACCCTGGGGGTCGACAACGTGATCCCCACCCTGGTCTCGATCGTCGGCACCAGCCTGCTGCACGGCGACATGAAGCCGTACGACCGGTGCCTGATCAACAACTTCTACCGGCTGGCCGGGCGGAAGTTCTCCACCAGCACCCGGCACGCCATCTGGGCGGCGGACATCGCCGCGTCGCCCGCGATCGGCGTGGACACCGTCCGGTACCACCTCGCGGGAGCCGATCTTGAGTCCGGGGCGGCGAGCTTCGAGACGGCGGACTTCCTCCGGACCGCGAACGCCACGCTCGCCGACGGCCTCGGCAAGCGGATCGACGCCGCCTGGAGCCGGCTGCCCGAAGGGCCGCCGCAGCCGCCCGCCCCGGCCGTCGCCGGCCTCCTGGAATCCCTGCTCGCCGAGCAGTCCGCGGCGCTCGACGCCGCCCGGGTCTCGACCCCGCGTGCGGTCGCGGCACTCGACCGCTGGTGCGCCGACGACGCCGTCGCCCACGCGGCCGAGGACGGCGCCTACTGGTGGCTCAAGGGCCTGTCCCTGCTGGCGTTCCCGGTGATGCCGGACCTCGCCGAGCTGCTCTGGCAGGGCCTCGGCGGCACCGGAGAGCCTCGCGCTGCGGCCTTCCTCGCCAGGACTCCGGCCCACCGGGACCGGGCCGCGCCCGGCTTCGGCCGGGTGAGCGCCGCCGATCTGGGCGCCTGCCTGCCCGACACCCTGCGACCGGGAGCGGACGCGTGAGCGATCTGACCACACCGCTGTACGTCGTCCTCAACCGCTCCGGTGACGAGTTCGGCGAATACCACCGCTTCCTCGACCGCCACCCCTGCCGGACGGTGTACCTCACCACGCCCGGCGGGCTGCCCGCGCTCGACCAGGACGGGGCGACCGAGGTCCATGTGCGCGACAGCCTCGCCCACGACGACCTGCTGCCGCTCGTACGGGAGATCGCGGACCGGCACGGCACGCCCGAGGCCGTCTTCGGCCAGTCCGAGTACGACATCCTGACGGCCGCCCGGCTCTCGGCCGCGCTCGGCGTCCCCGGCGGCTACGGTCTCGACCTCGTCGAGCGGTTCAAGGACAAGCCCGCCATGAAGAGCGCGGTGGGCGCGGCCGGACTGCGGGTCCCCCGCTTCCTGCGACTGGACGACGCACCCTCGGCGGAGACGGTCGTCGACGCCCTCGGCGGTCTGCCCCTGGTCCTCAAGCCGCGCGCCGAAGCGGGCTCTCAGGGAGTCACGGTCGTCCGCAGCGCCGACGAACTGCGCGACGCTCTCCAGGGCGTCGATCCCGCGGCGTACGAGTGCGAGGAGTACGTCGAGGGGGACATCTTCCACGTCGACGGCGTCCGCCGCTCCGGCCGCCTCCACTTCGTCACCGCTTCCGGGTACATCCACACCTGCCTCGACTACGCGCACGGCCGCCCGCTCGGCTCGGTCCTGCTCGACCCCGGCCCCGAGCGCGACGAGCTCACCACGTTCGCCGACCGCTGCCTGCGGGCGCTCGGGCTGCGCGACGGCGCGTTCCACCTGGAGGCGATCCGGCGTCCGGGGGGCGAGCTGGTGTTCCTGGAGGTCGGGCTGCGGCCGGGCGGCGCGCAGGTGCCGTTCCTGCACGTCGACCTCTACGGCATCGACCTGTTCGCCGAGGCCTTCCGGGCCGCCCTGGGCCTGCCGCCGCTGTGGCAGCCGTCCGAACCGGTCGGGCCCCGGGCCGGCGGCTGGCTCATCTACCCCGCTCCGCGCGAGCTGCCCGGACGGGTCGTCGCGCGCACCTCGCCCCGGTCGGCCGTCCCCGAGGTCTACCACGAGGAACTGCCCGAGATCGGCCAGATCATGACGGGGCCCGGCAGTTACGACGAGGGCTGCGGGATCTTCCGCTTCCGGGGGCGGGACGCCGCCGGTGTGCACGCCGCCGTGCACACCGTGATGGAGGTGTACGGCCTGCGGACCGAGCGGGCCGAGGGAGCTGAGCCGAATGGCTGAGGCACGCCGGTACGGCGCCGTGCTGCGCGCCTGGTTCCGGGAGACTCTTCCGGCCGCCGGGAACGCGCGCAGACTCGGCGTCCTCACGCTCATCCAGTCCCTGGGGCTCGGGGTGTTCCTCACCTCCAGCGCCGTGTTCTTCACCCGGACCATCGGCATCCCCGCCCAGCGCGTGGGTCTCGCCCTGTCGGTCGCGGGGCTCTGCGGTCTGCTGTGCACCGTGCCCATCGGCCGGCTCGCGGACCGGCTCGGCGCGGGCCGGGTGCTCACCGTCAACTTCCTGCTCGCGGCCGTCGGCTTCACCGCGTACTGCCTGGTGGACGGGTTCGCCTCGTTCCTCGCGGTCGCCTGTGCCATCGCGGTCCTGGAGACCTCGGCGGGCGCGCTCCAGGCGTCGCTCACCGATGCGCTGGTGGGCGAGGCGGAGCGGGTCAGGGTGAGCGCGCAGATGCGCAGCCTGTTCAACCTGGGCTTCCTCGGCGGCGCCGCGCTGGCCGGAGCAGCCATCGCGGCCGGCACCTCGACCGCCCTGTACGCCACGGTCCTGGCCAACGCCACCCTCCAGTTGGTCTCCGTGGCCGTGCTGCTCGGGATGCGGCTGCCCGCGGGGGCCGGGCACCGCGGCCCCGCCGCCGAGGCACCGGGCGGGGTACTGCGCAGTGCCGCGCTGCGGGACGTGCGCTATGTGGCGGTCGCGCTGGTGTGCGGCGCACTGGAGCTGTACCACCCGCTGCTGACGGTCGGTCTGCCGCTGTGGATCGTCACCCGTACCGACGCGCCCGCGCTGCTGGTCTCGGGACTGCTGATCCTGGACACCGTCCTGGTGCTGCTGTTCCAGGTCACGGTCAGCAAGGGCGCGCGAACCCCGGCGGGTGCGGCACGTATGCTGCGCTGGGCGGGGTGGGCACTGGGGGCGTCCTGCCTGGTCTTCGCGGTGAGCGGGGGGCACGGCGCGCTCCTGGACAGCACGGCCCTGCTGGGCGGCGCGCTGGTGCTCGTCCTGGGCGAGCTGTACCAGGCGTCGGCGAGCTGGGGCCTGTCCTTCGGGCTCGCCCCGGCGGGGCGGCAGGGGGAGTACCAGGCGGTGTTCTCCCTGGGGCGCGGGCTCCAGCAGTTCGCCGGGCCGTGGTTGATGACCTCCCTGGTCGTCGGTGCGGCGGGGACCGGCTGGCTGGCCCTCGCGGCGCTCTTCGCCCTGCTCGGGCTCGCCGCACCGCCGTTGGTGCGCGGCCTGGAGAAGGCCCGCGCGCGGACGGCGGCACCGGCCTGAACGGACCGGCCGGCGCCCGTCCCGGCCACATGTGTCACACCCGTCCGACCGAGACAAGTAAGCGAGCGCACCATGACCGTACAGCGACGACACGACCCGGACGAGCGCGGCTTCGCCAGCGACAACTACGCGGGTGTGCACCCGGAGATCCTTGCGGCGATCGCCCTGGCCAACGGCGGCCACCAGGTCAGCTACGGAGCCGACGTCTACACCGAGCGCCTCCAGGACGTGGTGCGCGGCCACTTCGGCCCCACCGCGCACGCGTATCCGGTCTTCAACGGCACCGGCGCGAACGTGGTCGCGCTCCAGACCATGCTCGACCGCTGGGACGCCGTGGTCTGCGCCGAGTCGGCCCACGTCAACGTCGACGAGGGCGGGGCACCCGAGAAGGTCGCCGGGATCAAGCTCCTGACCGTGCCCACATGGGACGGCAAGCTCACCCCTGAGCTGATCGACCGTCAGGCATGGGGCTTCGAGGACGAGCACCGGGCCCGGCCCAGGGTCGTCTCGATCGCCCAGTCCACCGAGCTCGGCACCTGTTACACGCCGGACGAGATACGGGCGATCTGCGACCACGCGCACGACCTCGGCATGCTCGTCTACCTGGACGGCGCCCGGCTCGCCAACGCCGCCGCCACCCTCGGCGTGTCCCTGCGCGAGATGACCACCGACGCCGGAGTGGACGTCCTCTCGCTCGGCGGCACCAAGAACGGGCTGCTCTTCGGGGAGGCGGTGATCGTGCTCGACGAGGGCGCGGTGCGCGGCATGGCCCACCTGCGCAAGACGAGCATGCAGCTGGGCTCCAAGATGCGTTTCATGTCGGTGCAGTTCGAGGCGCTGCTCGGCGGCGACCTCTGGCTGCGCTCGGCGGCCCACTCCAACGCGATGACCCAGCGGCTGTACGAGGCGGTGCGCGACCTGCCGGGTCTGGAGATCGCCCGCCCGGTACAGGCCAACCAGATCTTCGCCGTCCTGCCGCCGGCCGTCACCGAGCGTCTCCAGAAACGATTCCGCTTCTACACCTGGGACGAGCAGGCCGGGGAGGTCCGCTGGATGACCTCCTTCGACACCACCGAGGGCGACGTGGACGCGTTCGCGGCGGCGATCGCGGAGGAGCTGGCGGCGGAGCGAGGTCAAGGGCGGACGGGCGCTCTGACCGTGGCCGAGCGCGAGGAACTGGTGCAACTGCGCCGTAGGGTGCGCGCGTTGGAAGAGGCGGTCGAAGGGCTGGGGGACGATTCCGCCGTCTCCGCGAACCGCGGGACGAAGTAGCCGGCGGCCACGTCCGGGGTGCGGCGCGGCCCGCGGGGCCGGGGCGCACCCCGCGGCACTTCGGCGTCCTCGTCTGTGCCGGGCGGGCGCCGCCTTCAGGGGCGGTCTCGTAGCCGAGGGACTCGTCCGCCCCGACGGCCCCTCGCCTCCGGGGCCCGGCCTGTTCTCGGCGCCGTGACCCTCATACATCGCGTGGCCGACCCCGCCGGCGCCGGTGAGCGGACGGGCGTGCGTCACCATGTGATGGCACGGAGAACGGCCGGTCGTCACCGCCCGGCCGATGAAAGAGAGGCAGGGCCATGTCCCAGATCGAGCTCACTGTTCCCGAGGGCGCGTTGACCGAGGAAGGCGCGGCGAGCATCCAGCAGGATCTGGCGCGCGCCCTGCTCACCTGGGAGGGCGCACCCGACCGGGAGATATTCCGTTCCCTGCTGTGGTCCTGCCTGCATGTGCTGCCTGCCGGGGCGCTGGTCACCGCGGCCGATGACGCTCCGCGCTTCCGGGTCGACGTCACGGTGCCGTTCGGTGTCCTCGACGACGAGCGGCGCGCGGGTCTGGTCCGAGAGGCGACGGACCTGGTGCTGGCTGCCGCGGGGCTCGGCGCCGATCAGGCGCTCCGGGTGTGGGTGCTCATCCATGAGCAGCCGGACGGGACGTGGGGAGCGGGCGGCAAGATCATGCGCTACACCGAGGTGGCGGGGCTCGCCACGGACTGAGGACCTCATACCGCTGCGCCGTAGCCCGGTGCCTGCCGTGAGCCCTGCCGGGGTCAGGCGGTCATGACCTGACGGAGCAGGTCGACGAGTGGCTGAACGGGGACGGTGGGGTCGAAGGCGCGCTGGACGCCGATGCCGATCCCGAGGCTGAGAAGGATCAAGGCGGCGGTGTCCGCGGGCATGTGGGGCGTGATGCCCAGTTCCCGCATCTGGGCCCGGATGAGGTCAGCCAGGGTCGCGGTGACGGCGCGCCGTCGGTGGGCCAGCTGTTCGCAGACCTGTGCGTCGCGGCGGTTGGCGGTGGCGAACTCGACTTCCAGTGCGGTCCACGAGCTGTCGCCGATGTGCTGCTCGGCCCACCGCGCGAAACCCGCGATCCGGTCCTGCAAGCGGGGCGCGTCGCCCATCTCGGCGGCGATGTACGCCACTTGCCGCAGGGCGATGCGGTCCAGGACCGCCAGGCAGAGCTCGTTCTTGGTGGCGAAGTTGGAGTACACCGCACCCTTCGAGTAGCCGGCGGCCTCCGCGACGCGCTCGATGGAGGTCGTCGTGAAGCCGTCGCGCAGGAAGAGCTCGTGAGCGGTGTCGAGGACGTGTTCGCGGGTGCGGGCCTGGCTCTCGGCCCGGGTCAGTCTTGCCACGCCTGCAGATTACCGCTAGCTTCCGGATTCCATTGATATCTGAATTCCGGGAGAATCCATGGCCTTACGGCGTGCGCTGGTGGTCGGGTGCGGCGGCACGCTCGGCTTCGCCTGGACGGTCGCCGCGCTCACCGCGCTGGAGGAGCGGCTGGGCTGGGACGCGCGGGCCGCCGAGGTGTCGGTGGGGACGTCCGCCGGAGCGGAAGTCGTGTCCGCTCTCGGCTCCGGGCGGTCCGTGTCCGATCTGCTCGCCGCGGTACGGGGAGACCAGGGCGCGGACCCGGTGCTTCTCGGACACCTCCACGCCCACCCGGGTGCGCTGCCTCCCGTGCCGTGGCCCGGACTGCCGGGGGCCGGGCTGGTGGCGGCTGCCCTGCGCGGCCGGGTCTCGCCGGGTTCCGCCCTGGTGGGGCTGCTGCCGCGCGGCCGGGGTGATGCGCGTCGACTGCACCGGTTCGGATCCGCGCTGGCGGAGAGCCGCCCGTGGCCGGGCTCCACACGCACCTGGCTGGTCGCGGCCGACACTCGCTCGGGCCGACGGGTCGCGTTCGGCGCTCCGGGCGCGCCGGCCACGGACCTGGGCAGCGCGATCGCCGCGTCCTGGGCGATCCCGGGCTGGTTCCCGCCCGTGCGGATCGACGGGCGGACCTACCTCGACGGCGGGGCGGTGTCCCCGACGTCGGCGGACCTCCTCGTGCCCCTCGGGCTGGACGAGGTGGTGATCGTGGCCCCCATGTCGACCTCCGGGGGCGCACCCGCCACCGGCCTGAGCCGTCTCGAACGGGTCCTGCGCCGCTGGATGACCCGGACCGTCGACGCGGAGGAGCGTTCGTTGCGCGCGGCGGGCTGCCGCGTGGTCAGGATCGAGCCCGGCGTGGAGGAACTGGCCGTGATGGGACCCAACTTCATGGACCCGCGACGGCGGGCGGCCACCCTCGACGTCTCCCTGCGCACCGCACCCCACCGCGTCGAGCGGGCCATCGACAGGAGCATCGCGGCATGAGCACCCACTTCGAGGTCATCGTCGTGGGTGCCGGCATCTCCGGGGTCGGGGCCGGGGCCGGGCTCCACGGCGCCGGCATCCGGGACTTCCTGATCATCGAGGCGGCCGACGACTTCGGCGGCACGTGGCGGGCGAACACCTATCCCGGCTGCCAGTGCGACGTGCCGTCACGCCTCTACAGCTACTCCTTCGCCCCGAACCCGGACTGGACGCGGGTGTACGCGCACCAGCCGGAGATCCTCTCGTACGTGAGACGGGTCGCCGAGAGGTACCGGCTGCGCGAACACACCCGGTTCGGGGTGCGGATGACCGAGGCGCGATGGCAGCCCGGCCCGGCCCGATGGCTCGTCCGTACCGACGCCGGTGAGTTCACCGCCCGGTTCCTGATCGCCGGCGCAGGGCCGTGGAACGAGCCTCTCGTCCCGGACGTCCCCGGCCTCGACGGTTTCCCCGGCGAGGTGTTCCACTCCGCGCGCTGGAACCACGACTACGACCTGCGGGGCAAGCGGGTCGCGGTGCTCGGCACCGGCGCCTCGGCCGTGCAGTTCGTCCCGGCGATCGCCCCGGACGTCGCCCGGCTCCACCTGTTCCAGCGCACCGCGCAGTGGGTGCTGCCCAAGCCGGACCATCACATACCGAAGGCCGAACGGTGGGCGATGCGCCACCTGCCGGGCCTACGAGCGGCGGTGGCGGGGCTGGAGTACCGGGCCATGGAGACGCTCGGGCGCGGATTCCGGCGCCCCGGGCTGATGCGCGGCGTCCAGGCCGTCGCACGGGCCCACCTGCGGGCCACCGTGCGCGACGCCGAACTGCGCCGCAAACTGACCCCCGACTACACCATCGGCTGCAAGCGCATCCTGTTCTCCAACCACTACTACCCCGCGCTGAACCGACCGAATGTGGCCGTGCACGCCACCGCGGTGGACGCCGTCGAAGGCAACACCGTGCACGGTGCCGACGGCAGCGCCGCCGAGGTGGACGCGGTCGTCCTCGGCACCGGCTTCCGCATCCTCGACACGCCGCTCGCCGGACTGGTCCGTGACGGAGGCGGCCGCTCGCTCGCCGACCGCTGGCAGGGCTCCCCCGAGGCGTACCTGGGCACCGTCGTGGCGGGCTTCCCCAATGCCTTCATGCTCCTCGGTCCCGGCCTGGGCACCGGGCACTCCTCGGCGTTCGCCATCCTGGAGGCACAGCTCGAACTCGTCCTGGGCGCCGTCAAGGCCGCACGGGAGGCGAATTGGGCAGCGCTGGAGGTACGCGCCGACGTGCAGGCCGCGTACAACGCCCGGCTGCAGACCGCGCTGGCCGGCACCGTCTACAACTCCGGTGGATGCAGGAGCTATTACCTCGACACCAACGGCCGCAACAGCTTCAGCTGGCCCTGGTCCACCGGCCGGCTCCGCACCGAGGTCGGCCGTTTTGAAGCGAAGCACTTCACCGTGTCTTCCTCGGAGGGCCTGCGGAGGTGAGAGCGGGCAGCCGGGCGTGACGTGGGCGTGGGTCTGCGGTCCGCGACCCGGCCGTCACTTAGGTTAGGCTAAGCTAAAGTCGCAGGGTGCTCCCCTGGCCCGGCGCTGCCCGGCCCCGCCGTGAAACGGAGTGACCGCGTGACCGTGACAGCCTCCCGGGAAGAGGAGCCGTCCGCCCCTGCACTTCTTCGGCCCGAGCAACTGCGGGGCGGTGTAGTCGTCGTCAAGTTCGGCGGCAACGCGATGGTGGACGCGGATCTCCAACCGACCTTCGCCCGGGACGTCGTGGAGCTGCGGAACGCGGGGCTGCGGCCGGTCGTGGTGCACGGTGGCGGACCGCAGATCAGCGCGATGCTGGACCGGCTCGGTCTGGAGAGCCGCTTCGAGGCGGGGCTGAGGGTGACCACGCCCGAGACCCTGGACGTGGTGCGCATGGTGCTGGCGGGTCGCGTCCAGCGGGAGCTGGTCGGTCACATCAACGCCCACGGTCCCTTCGCCGTGGGCCTGACCGGGGAGGACGCCCACACGATGACCGCCGAGCGGCGTACTGCCCGGGTGAACGGCCGGGCCGTGGACATCGGCCTCGTCGGCGACGTGGTGGACGTCAACCCCGCCATGGTGCGCGCCCTGTTGGAGCAGGACCACATCCCCGTCGTCTCCCCCGTCGCACGCGGCGCGGACGGACAGGTCTACAACGTGAACGCCGATCTGGCGGCCGCGGCCCTCGCCGTGGCTCTCGACGCCGAGCGGCTGGTGATGCTCACCGATGTGGAAGGACTGTACGCCGACTGGCCGCACAGCACCGAGGTGATCGGCCGTCTGACGGCCCGCGCCCTGGACGAGCTGCTGCCCGGACTGGCCAGTGGGATGCTGCCGAAGATGGAGGGCTGCCTGCGGGCCGTCCGCGGTGGGGTGCGCGCGGCGCACGTGGTGGACGGGCGCGTGCCGCACGCGGTGCTGCGCAGTGTGCTCACCGGGTCGGGCCCGGGCACCACGGTGGTGCCCGACGTGGTCACCATCTCTCGGCACGGGTGCGATGAGGCCAACCGCAGGCTCAGCAGGTCCTGACCAGGACCTGCGCGCCGCGTCGTGGATCCAGTGAATCCGCCCAGGAGCGCGGCGCCCGACGGGCCGTCGTCCGCGTGAATCCGTAGCGGAGGAACAGTCCGGCGCCCCCGGTGGTCGCCGTGAACACGCCGTCCAGCGAGCGGGCTCGCGCAGCGGCGAGCGCGGCGCGCAGGAGACCCGCTCCCGCTCCGCTTCCCTGCCGGTGCGCGGCCACGCAGAAGTTGTAGAGGACGCCTGGGCGTTCGCACATGCCCTGCCCCGCGTCCGCGGGGTACGCGCGCAGCCCCACACAGCCGTCGAGGGTGCCGTCAGGGGCTTCCAGCAGCAGGAAGTCGGCCGCCCGGGCGGCGTAGAGGGAGACGGGGCGCTCCCGCAGCGCACCCGAGCGTACGAAGGGTCGGGACAGGGCGGCCAGGGCGGCGGCCTCGTCCGGGCGGGCGACGCGCACGGACGGCTTCGGCGCGAGGGGCACGTGCGGCAGCCGGGCGAGGGGCTGCCGAGCGAGAGGCACGTGCGACAGCCGCAGGGAGGGCTCCGGTGCGGGAGGTATGGGTGGCTGCACGGAGGGATCCGGTGCGAGGGGGGTGGTGGGCGGCAGCAGCGCGGAAGGATCCGGTGCGAGAGGGGTGGGCGGCGGCGCGGTGGGGCGCGGCGTGGCCGTGGTCAAGGGGTTCCTTCCCTCAGGTGTCGGACCGGGGATCAGTCACGCGGACGGGCCGGGTGGCCTGCCACGTACGTCTCCACCACGTCGATGTCACCGATGCGCGAGGTGTCGACGTACCGGGGGTCGTCGGCCAGGACGACCAGGTCGGCGTGTTTGCCCGGGGTGAGGCTGCCCATGCGGTCCTCCCAGTGGCAGGCGCGGGCGCCGGCGACGGTGTACGCGTGGAGGGCCTGGTCGAGGGTGACGGCCTCCTCCGGGCCGATGCGCCGGCCGGAGACGGAGGCGCGTTCGACCATGAACTGGACGGCACGCAGGGGCGATCCGTCCGCGACCGGCCGGTCGGAGCTGCCCACGAGCGGGATGCCGTGGTCGAGGAACGCCTTGCCCCGGTACATCCACGGCGCCCGCAACTCCCCCATGATCGAGGCGTAGTCGTCGCCGAAGCAGCGCAGGAAGCCGGGCTGCACGACCGCGCTGACGCCCAGTCGCGCCATGCGCGGGAGCTGGTCGGGCCGGATCAGGCCGGCGTGTTCGATGCGGTGACGGGCCTCGGGGCGCGGCCGCATTCGCTGGGCGCGTTCGATCGCGTCCAGGGCAATGTCGGCCGCGCGGTCGCCGATCGCGTGCACGGCGAGCTGCCAGCCGGCGAGGTGGCCGTCCACGATCAGGTTCGTGAGGACCTCCGGGTCGTCCTGCAACTGCCCGGCGTGGTCGAGCCCTTCGTACGGGCTGGTCAGCGCGGCCGTACGGGCCATCATGCCGCCGTCGGTCCAGACCTTCAGCGCGCCCACGGAGAGCCGGTCGTCGCCGAACCCGGTGCGCAGGCCGAGGTCGAGGGCGCGTGGGATGCCGTCGGTCTCTTGCGCGGCGACAGGGCGCAGCCGGTCCGCCGACACCATGAGCTGCACGCGCAGCGGCAACAGGTCCTCGTCGCGGGCGAGTTGGTAGGCGCCGAGTTCGACGGGGCTGTGGCCGAAAAGGGTGCCGCCGATACCTGCTTCGGCGCAGGCGGTGACGCCCTCGGCGAGACAGGTGCGGGCCGCGCGGCCGATCGCCTCGGCCAGGTCCTCCTGGGAGTGCGGCGGGCGCAGGGCGCGGGCGGCGCCCATGGCCTGCTCGGCGAGGAAGCCGTTCTCGTGCGGGATGCCGGCCGGGAGCAGGTCCAGGACGGCGGTGTTGACGACGCAGCCGTGTCCGGAGTCGTGCAGCAGGTACAGCCTGCGTCCGTCGCTGACCTTGTCGAGGTCGGCGGCGGTCAGATGACGTCCCAGGGCCCGCTGGTCGTAGCCGACGACGCTCACCCAGTCGCCGGGCGCCCGGGTGCGGGCCACGGCCTCGGCCACGACCGCGAGCACGTCGTCGACGCGGGTGAGGCCGGCGAGGCTCGGGGTGGTCTGCTTGAACCCGGTCCAGGCGAGGTGGACATGGGCGTCGATGAAACCCGGCAGCACCGTGGCGCCCTGCAGATCGACGATCTCCCGGGCGGGCAGGGAGGTCACCGCTTCGTCGAGGCCCACGATCCGGCCCCGCCAGATGCCCAGGTCATGCGCGACCGGACGGCCCGGATCCATGGTGAGGAAACGGGCGTTGGTCAGCCTGGTGCAGAGCATCGGCCGGGTCAGGCGTCCTGGGACGCGGCGAGGGACGTGGGACGCAGGTCCGTCCAGTGGGTCTCCACGTACTCCAGGCAGGCCTCCCGGGTGTTCTCGGCGAAGGCGATCGTCCATCCCCCGGGCACCTCGGCGAAGGACGGCCACAGGGAGTGCTGCCCCTCGCCGTTCACCAGGACCAGGAAACGGCCTTCGTTGTCGTCGAAGGGGTTGGTGCTCATGCGCGCTGCCTCCTCGGAGGGTCAAGATTAGGTTAGGCTCGCCTAATTGACGGAGCTTAGCCTTTGGCCCTTCCCTCTCACAAGGAGACGTTCATGCGCGTGGCGGCGGCCGACGGTCAGGACGCGTTCGCCGGGTTCGGGGTGCCGGGCGCGCCCGGCAGTGCCGCGTTCTGGGCCGCTGTGGGGGCGCCCTCAGCGGTGCCTGCCGAGGGCGGCGGTTGGGTGACCCTGTTCCTGTGGCGCGGGTCGTCGCCGGTGGTCATCGAGTTCGAGAGCTGGTCGGAGCCGGTGGCCCTGCTCCGCTGGCAGGACACCGACTGCTGGTACGCCGAGGTGCGCATGCCCGAGCGGCTGCGGGTGACGTATCGGTTCGTGGCGGGTGACGTCTCCCATGCCGACCCCTTCAATCCGGCCGGGGCGGGCGGCGAGCGGTCCCTCGTCGCGACGCCGGACGCCCCGGAGCAGCCGCACTGGCCCGTCGTCGGGGCGGACGCGGTGCTGCCCCTGCCGCGGGCGCGGATCCGCTGGGCGAGTGAGCGGCTGGGCGGGCGCCGTACGGTGCGGGTGCATCCGGCGGGGGGCGGCGGGCCGGTGGTGCTGCTGCTCGACGGCGACGACTGGCTCTATCTGCATCCGGCCGTGAGCGCGTTCGACTCGGCCGTGGCGGCGGGTGAGGTGCCGCCGGTCACGCTGGTCTTCCTGCCGGCGAAGGACCGGGTCGCCGAGTTCACGTGCCGGCCCGAGCTGTGGGAGGCCGTGCGGGACGAACTGCTGCCGCTGGTGGCGGAGTCGGGGGTGCCGGCCGATCCGGAGCGGCTGGTGGTCGCCGGGCAGAGCCTCGGGGGGCTGAGCGCGGTGTACGCGGCGCTGGAGTTTCCCGGGCTGGTGTCGCGGGTGGCCTGTCAGTCGGGGTCGTTCTGGTGGACGCCGGATGCCCTGCGGGCGGCTGATCCGTTGGGGGGTTCGGTCGGGGGTGTGATCGCCGAGCGGTTGCGGGCGGGGGTTGATCTGTCGGGGCTGCGGGTCGCGTTCGATGCCGGGGAGCACGAGGACCGGATGCTGCCCCACTGTGAGGTGACCGAGGGGCTGGTCGAGCGGGCCGGGGCGACCGTGCGGGTGTCCCGGTCCGCGTCGGGGCATGACCGGGCGGGGTGGCGTCATGCGCTGCTCAGGGATGTGGGCTGGGCGCTTCGCGGGTAGCGCCGTTGTGGGGTGCGGGGGTGTGGGGGCTGATCGCGCCGTTCCCCGCGCCCCTTGAGGCGTCTCCCCCGGGCCCTCCGGGAGTCACACGTGGCTTCGCGCGAAGCGCCGTTGTGGGGTGCGGGGGTGTGGGGGCTGATCGCGCCGTTCCCCGCGCCCCTGAGGGCGTTGCCCCGGGCCCCCTTTGAACGTCAGCGTGCCACCGCCGAGCAGTAGTCCTGGTCCCTTGCCAGCAGGTTGCGGTGGGTGTCCTCCGCGGCGATGACTCCGTCGGCCAGGACCAGGACCCGGTCCGCCGCGTCCAGGAACGCCGGGCTGCTGGTGATCACGATCGTCGTGCGGCCCCGGCGCAGTTTCGCCACGTTGCGGGCGATGAGCTGCTCGGTGACCGCGTCCACCGCCGTCGTCGGATCGTGCAGGACGAGGACGTCCGTGTCGGCGGCCAGGGCGCGGGCCAGGGAGAGGCGTTGGCGCTGGCCGCCGGAGAGGTTGGCGCCCCGGTCGCGGACGCCGTGGTCGAGGCCTTCGCGGTGCAGGGCGACGACGTCGGTCAGCATGGAGGCCTCTACGGCGTCGGGAACGGTCCGGCTGGTGCCCGACGGGTCGATGTTGGTGCGGAGCGTGCCCGCGAAGATCTCCCCGTCGTACGGGTTGACCAGCAGGTGCTCCCGGACCGCCTCGACGGAGAGGTCCGCCAGTTCCCGGCCCCCGATCCTTACCGTTCCCTCGTACGCGGCGGGCGGGACCCGCAGGGCCAGGACGGCCGCGAGGTCGGCCGCGGCGCGGGGCCGGTAGGGGGCGATGGCGACGAACTCACCCGCCCGCACCTGGAACTTCAGGTTGGTCAGCGTGCCGTGGCGAACGCAGTCGACCTCCAGGTCGCCGCCCTCGGACGGGCGTGCGGAGCCCGGCGTCATGACCGGCGGGGCCGACAGCACCAGCGCCATCCGCTCGGCCGACGCGCGCGCGATCATCACGTACTTGGGCATCTCCGAGAACAGCTTGAGCGGCTCCATGATGAACTGCGCCAGACCCACCGCCATGACGAGTTCGCCGATGGTGATGCGGCCCTCGAACGCCAGCCAACCCGCCGTCAGGGTCACGGCGCCGGCGAGGACCGCGTTGAGGGCCAGGGCGGTGCCCGCGTAGGCGCCGTTCACCTTGGCGACGGTGATCGACTGGTGCTTCGCCTCGGTGCTGACCTTCCGGTACGACCGGAACGCCGCGTGGTTGCCGCCGAAGCCGTGCAGCGGGCGCAGGCCGGTGATCAGGTCGGCGACCTTCGCACCCGCCCGGGCCACGCTCGCCTGCTGCTCCTGGGTGCTGCTGCCGATCCGCTTCGACATCACGCTGAGGACCGACAGGATGGCGACGGTGCCCACGATCACCAGCAGGCCGAGCCGGACGTCGGCCAGGCCCAGGGCCACCGCCGCGACCAGCACCGCCACCAGCGAGCTGATCAGCAGCGGCACCACCTCGATGATGTCGGCGGTCTGGTCGGCGTCCTCGGTGGCGATGGTCAGCACCTCGCCGGACTTGAGGTCGACGTCCCGGGCCACCGGCTGCAGGCCGCAGGCCGCGACCTTCACCCGCCAGCGGTGCGCCTCGGTGGTGTTGGCCTTCTGCAGGATCCGCATGCCGAACCGCCACGACAGCGACACCGTCGTGATGATCACGGCCAGGGCGCCGATCGACACGGCGAGCGCCTGGAGGCTGCGACCGTCCCGCATCGTGTGCTCGACGATCAGGCCGAGCGCGATGGGGAAGGCCGTCTCCCCGGCCTGGTAGAGGCCCATGAGGAGAGTGCCCCAGGCCATGGCGCCGATGTTGCGGCGCAGGGCCCTCCGGAGGATCGCGGCCCCGTGGCGGGGCCGCTGGATGTCAGTTGTCATCGAGGTGGCGGGCAATCGCTTCCGGGGTTCGCAGGGTGAACAGATCGCGGATGGTGATCACGGGACCGTACTCGCGGCGGAGCAGCCCGACGAGCCGCACCGCCAGCATGGAGTGTCCCCCCAGGGACACGAAGTCGCTCACCGCGCTCACCTCGTCGTCGTCAAGATCCAGTGCCTCGGCGAAGTACTCGCACACCACGGTCTCGGTCTCGGTCTGCGGGCCCCGCTCCCCCGCCGTGGTCAGCGCGCCCAGCGGCTTGGCCTCGGGCAGCGCCTTGGTGTCGGCCTTCCCGTTCACCGTCAGCGGGATGCTGTCGACCTTGGCGTAGTGCGTGGGCCGCAGGAAGTCCGGCAGCCCTGCGCCGACGTCGGCCGCGACGGTCGCCGGATCCGCCCCGTCCAGGACCAGGTAGGCGGCCAGCCGGTGGGCACCGTCGACCTGCGGGTCGGGCTGGGCGACCGCGGCGACGAACCGGACCGCCGGATGCGCCGCGAACACCGCCTCCACCTCGCCGAGTTCGACCCGGTGGCCGCGGATCTTGACCTGCTGGTCGGTGCGGCCCAGGTACATCAGGTTGCCGTCCGGTCGGCGGACCACGAGGTCGCCGGTGCGGTACATGCGCTCGCCGGGCTCGCCGAACGGGCAGGCGACGAAGCGGTGGGCCGTCTGGGCGGGCTGCCCGAGGTAGCCGCGCGCGATGCCGACGCCCGACACGTACAGCTCGCCGGGCACACCGTCCGGCAGCGGCCGCAGCCAGGGATCCAGGACGTACACGTCGGTGTTGTCGATGGCGACGCCCACCACCGGGTCCTGGCAGTCGAAGGTGCCGACGCCGAGGGTGTTGATGGTGTACTCGGTGGGTCCGTACAGGTTGTAGCCGACCGTGCCCTCGGTTGCCGCGAGCCGCTGCCACAGCGTCGGTGTGACGGCCTCGCCGCCGAGCAGCACCAGCGCCGGCCGCTGCGCCGGGTCGTCGAGCAGGCCCTCGGCGACCAGTTGCTGCGCGTAGGTCGGTGTCACGTTGACTACGTCGATCCCGTGCTCCAGGCAGTATTCCACCAGCCTGGGCGCGTCCCGGCGCAACTCCTCGTCGCAGATGTGCACTTCGTGGCCGTCGGCGAGCCACAGCAGCTCCTCCCACGACATGTCGAAAGCGAACGACACGGTGTGGGCGATCCTGAAGACCCGGTGGCCGTGCCCGGCGAGCACCGGCTCGAAGATCCGGCGCTGATGGTTGATCAGCATGTTGGTCAGACCGGCGTACTCGGTCACCACGCCCTTGGGCTTCCCGGTGGAACCGGAGGTGTAGATCGTGTAGGCGGGGTGGCGCAGGCGGTCGGGGTCGTCCGGCGCGAACGTCACGAACGGCTCGGCCTCGGGAAGCGGCCGGTCCAGTTCGATCAGCTCGCCCGTCAGCCGGGGTGAGACCGCGCTCACGGTGAGGATGACGTCCGGGCGGGCGTCGTCGACGATGGCCGCGATCCGCTCGTCCGGGTGGTCCAGCTCCAGCGGCACGTACGCGGCGCCGACCCGCAGGACGGCGAACAGCGCCGCGATCCAGTCGATCGAGCGCGGGATGGCGAGCCCCACGGTCGTCTCCGGCCCGATGCCGCGCGCGGCGAGCACGCCCGCCACGGCCCGGCTGCGGTCGCGGAGTTCGGCGAACGTCATCGTCGAGCCGTGGGCGACGAGTGCCACCCGCTGCGGGTCGCGGTCCGCCGCCCGGTCGAACCGGTCGACGACGGTGTCCGTGCCGACGTCGGTGCGTGCGGCCGGCTCGGGCACCGCGCCCAGCCCTCGCAAGGCGCCGACCGGCCCGGTCGCCCGGGACAGGTCCCCGAGCACGCTCAGGTAGTCGTCGAGGAGACGGCGGGCGTTGCCTGTGTCGCCGTCGCGGTACTCCAGCTTGACCGTGAGCCGCTCCCCCGGCGTCACGACCCAGGTGAACGGATAGTGGGTGGAGTCGTCCGCCTTCACCGAGGTGATGCCGTGCCGGGTGTTCATCTCGGCGAACGCGTCCATGTCCAGGAAGTTCTGCAGCACGAACAGGTTGTCGAACAGGGTGTCGTGCCCACTGGCCCGCTGGATCTCGCCGAGCCCCAGGTGCTCGTGCTCCATCGCCTCGACCCGGGTGGCCTGGAGGGCCGACAGGTAGGCGCCGACCGACTGCTCCGGGCGGGCCCGGGTCCACATGGGCACGGTGTTGAGCAGCACGCCGACGATGTCGGAGCGCCCCTCGCCCTCGCGGCCGGAGACGGTCACGCCGAACACGGCGTCGGCGCGGCCGGTGTGCGCGCCGAGGAGCAGGCCGAACGCACCGGTCAGCACGGAGTTGAGGGTGACGCCGTGCGTCCGGGCCGCCTCCCGCACCAGCGTGGACTGCTCGGCGGACAGGGTGTGCACGAGGGCCTTCGGCAGGTCGTCCGAGAAGGCCGGTGCGGGCCCGGCGAGCAGGGTGGGGCCGGGCAGGGCGGCCAGCCGGTCCGCCCAGAAGCGTTCCGACGCGGCGGGGTCCCGGGCGGCGAGTGCCCGGGCGTACTCCTCGAAACTCGGCGTGGCGGGAGCCGGGTCGAGCGGCTCGCCGGCGAGGACGGCACGGTAGCTGTCGAAGAGGTCCCGCAGGACGGTCTCGCGGGACCAGCCGTCCCACAGCAGCAGGTGGTAGCTGAGCAGCAGGCCGTCCCGGTCGCCGGGCAGGTGTACGACGGTCAGCCGGATCAGCGGCGGCTCGCCCGGATCGAAGCCCGTGTCCCGGTCCCGGGCGCGCAGGGCGTCGACCTCCGCGTCCGTCGACAGGGCGACCGTACGGACGTCGACCCGTCGCCCGGCCTTGAGGACCTGGACCGGGTTCCCGTCGTCGTCGGTGCCGAAGCCGGCGCCGACGACCGGGTGCCGTGCGATCACGTGGGCCATCGCCTCGGCCAGCGCGCCGGTGTCCAGGCGCCGGTCGAAGGTGAACCAGTTCTGTGCGACGTAGTGGCCGGCCGAGCCCGCCAGCTGGGCCTGGAAGAACAGGCCGCGCTGGAGCGGGGTGACCGGGGCGGTGCGCTCGGCCGTCGTCGCGGCGTCCGCGAGGTGCTTCAGCGCGCTGCGCCAGTGCTCGGTGATCTCGTCGGGTACGCCCTCGGCGAGGACGAACTCGGCGAGCAGGCTGCCGGTGGCCTCGTCGGTCCATGCGTTGACCTCGACGGCGTAGGGGCTGCCCTGGTCGCCGCCGGTGAGGTGCAGGGCCTGGGACTCGCTGCCCCGGCCGAGGTAGTTGAACAGCACCTGCGGGCGGGCGGTGAGCAGCGGGGCCGTCTGCGGGTTGAGGTACCTGAGCCGGCCGTAGTTGACGTGTCCGCCCTCGTCCCGCTGGCGCGCGATGACCTCGCGCGCGGCGGCGACGGGGTCGGTGTGCGGGGTGAGCCGCACCGGCGCGATGGCGGTGAACCAGCCGACGGTACGGGTGTAGTCGTGCTGTTCGAAGGCCGGTACACGGCCGTGCCGCTCCAGGTCGATCGCGAGGTCCCCGGGCGTCGGCTGGATGCGGGTCAGCGCGGTACGGAGGGCTCCGCAGAGCAGCTCGGTGAGCCCGACACCGAGGGCGGCGGGGGCGGTACGCGTGAGGCGGTCGCTCACGTCGGGGGCGAGCACGACCGTCGTCCTGCGCAACGCCCCCGTGAGCGGCAGCAGTTCAGGGGCCTGGAGGGTGGTGACCCAACGGCCGAGGTCGTCGAGGTCCTGGGTCGCCCGGAGCGCCATGGCTTCGGCGTACTCGGCGTACGAGGTGGTCGGCGGGGCAAGGGGCTCGCCGCGCAGCGCCGTGGCCAGGTCCTCGAGCAGGATCAGCCAGGAGACCGCGTCGACGGCGAGGTGGTGCACGGTGACGACGAGGGTCCTGCTCGACTCCAGCCACGCGAACGCGATCACTTCGCCTGACTCGGGGTCGAGTTGTCCGGCGGCCTCGTTCGCGACGGCTGTCGCGTCGGTGGTGTTCGGGCGTACGACGCCGATCTCGTGGGCCGGTTCGGTGCGCAGGGTCCACACGCCGTGTGTGGTGTCGAGGCGCAGCCGGAGGGTCGGGTGGGCGGCGACGACCGTGTTCGCGGCGCGTACGGCTTCGGCGTATCCCGTGCCTTCGGGGGCCTGGACCGTCCTGGCCTGGGCGAAGCGGGTGAGGGTGCCGCCGAGTTGGCGTTGGCGGAGGATGATCGGGGTGGGGGTGAGGGGGCCGTCCTCGCGGTGGGTGGGGGTCCGGGGGGTCTGGGGTGTGTTGTTTCCCAGGTGTTCGGCCAGTGCGCGGGGGGTCTTGAGCAGGAAGACGTCCTTCGGCGCGATGGGCAGGCCTAGGGTGCGGGCCCTGTTCACGACCGTGATGGCGATGATGCTGTCGCCTCCGGCGCGGAAGAAGTCGGTGTCGGCGTCTACGGCTGTGCCGGGCAGCGTCTGAGTGAAGACCTCCACCAGCATGGCGAGTGCTGAGTGTTCGTCTGCGGGTGCGTCGTGGCTTGTCGCGCCCCGCGGCGGAGCCGCACGTTGATACAGCCCCGCGCCCCTGAGGGGGCGTTCCACCAAGGCCTTTCGATCCAACTTGCCGTTGATCGTCAGCGGTAGGGCCTCGATCGTGAGGACCTGGCCCGGAATCATATGGACGGGAAGCCTGGACGACAGACGGGCCGTCAGGTCGGGCGGCACGCTGCCCACCACATGCGCCACCAGGTGATCCCCGGTGTCCGCCATCGTCACCGCCACGTCGGTCACGCCGTCGAAGGCCCTGATCGCGGACTCGACCTCGCCCGACTCGATGCGGAAGCCCTTGAGTTGGATCTGGTCGTCCGCGCGGCCGGTGAAGACCAGTTCGCCGTCGAGGGTGCGGATCGCGAGATCGCCCGTGTGGTACATGCGGGAGCCGTCGGCCGTGAACGGGTTCGCGACGAAGCGGCCCGAAGTGAGCCCGGGCCGGCCCAGATAGCCGAGGGACACCTGGTCACCGGCGACGTAGATGGCGCCCTCGCGGCCCGGCGGCACCGGGCGGAGCCGGTCGTCGAGCAGGTAGGTGACCAGGCCGGGGATCGGGCCGCCGATGGGGCTGACGTCGTCGCCGGGGCCGAAGTCGGCGTCGGTCAGCACCCGGTGGGTGACGTGGACCGTGGTCTCGGTGATGCCGTACATGTTGACCAGCTCGGGGGCGGCCGTGCCGTGCCGTTCGACCCAGCCGCGCAGCCGTCCGAGGTCCAGTGCCTCGCCGCCGAAGATGATCCGGCGCAGTGCGGGCAGCGCTTCGCCGGAGAGCCGGTCGGCCTCGATGAACTGGTAGAAGGCGGACGGGGTCTGGTTGAGCACGGTCACGCCGCGCTCGCGGACCAGCCGGTGGAAGTCGACCGGGGAGCGCGTCAGCCCGTACTCGGGCACCAGCAGCTCACCGCCGTGGGCCAGTGCGCCCCACAGCTCCCAGACCGCGAAGTCGAAGGAGAAGGAGTGGAACTGGACCCAGACGTCCCGCGGGCCGAAGTCCATGTCCGGCCGGGTGTTCGCGAGCAGCGACACGACGCTGGAGTGCGGGACGACGACGCCCTTGGGGCGGCCCGTGGATCCGGAGGTGTAGATCACGTAGGCGGGGGTGTGCCAGTCGGGCGCGGGGCCGGGCTCCGTGAGGGCGGCCGGGGGCTCTTCGCCCCGCACCAGCACACGCGCGGGCACCCCCGCCCTATCCAGGAGGTCCGTGAAGCGGTCGCGCTGGTCCCGGTCGACGAGGACGACCTGCGGGGCCGCGTCGGCGAGGATGTACTCCAGCCGCTCGTCCGGGTACGCCAGGTCGAGCGGGACGTACGCGCCGCCCGCGCCGACGATCGCGACCAGGGCGACGACCTGCTCCAGGGAGCGGGGGACGGCGACGGCGACCCGCTTGCCCGGGCCGACTCCTGCCGCGCGCAGGGCGGAGACCAGGTCGTTCTTGGCGTCGGACAGTTCGCCGTAGGTCAGGGACCGGGTCGTGCCGTCGAGTCCGCACTGGGTGACGGCGGTGGCCTCCGGGTCGCGGCGGGCCGCGGTGTCGAACAGTGCGCCCAGGGTGGTCGGGGCGATCGGGGCGGGGAGCCGTCCGGCTCCTGCCGCCAGGTCGTCCACCGGGGTGTCCGGGTGCGCGAGCAGGCCGGTCAGCGTCCGGCCGAAGGTGTGCAGGATCGACCGGGCGGTCGACTCGCGCAGCAGTTCACCGTCGTAGATGAGGTTGAAGCGCGGGCGGCCGTCGAGGGCGCGCTCGACCACCAGGGTCAGCGGGTAGTGCGGGGCGCCCTCGTTGACGAGGTCCGTGACGGTCGGCGTGTCGCCGGGGCTCCGCAGCGCGGTCAGGTCGGTGGCCACGTCGAACACGACGAGCGTGTCGAAGAGTGACCCGGCTCCGGCCTGGCGGCCGATGCGCGCCAGGGAGACGTGCTGGTGCGGCAGGACGGTGCTCTGGTGGTCGCGTACCGAGGTGAGCAGGCCGGCGGCGGTGGTTCCGGGTGCCCAACGGGCCCTTACGGGGATGGTGTTGATGAAGAGGCCCACCATGTCGCCGATGCCGGGCACCTCGGCGTCGCGGCCGGAGACCGTGGAGCCGAAGACCACGTCCCGGCCCTGGAGGATGCCGCCGAGGGTGACGGCCCAGGCGCTGTGCACGGCCACGCTCAGCGGTACTCCGGCCTCGCGGACGGCGGTGTCGATGTCGTCCTCGGGTGCCATGGAGGTGTCGGCGAACCGGTCGGAGGGGGTGTGTCCCTCGGCGACCAGCGACGGGCCCGGCAGTCCGGCGAGTTCCTCGCGCCAGACGCGGTCGCTCTCCTCGGCGTCGCGTCCGGCGAGCCAGTGCACGTAGTCGGCGAAGCCGCCGATCGGGTGGACGGTGCCCGGCGCGTGATACTCGGCGAGCAGCGCGCGGAGCATGGGCGGCACGGACCAGCCGTCGGCGATGATGTGGTGCACGGTCTGCACCAGGACGTTCCGGGCGGAGCCGGTACGGATGAGCGTGTACCGCATGAGAGGGCCGGTGGCCAGGTCGAAGCCGGTGCGGCGGTCCCGTTCGGCGAGGTCGCGCATCTCCTCGTCGGTGATGCCGGGGCGGTCCAGGGTGGTGAAGGGGGCCTCGACACCGTTCTCCAGGACGGAGACCACGCGGCCGTCGGCCAGCGCCGTGAAGCGCGCGGCCAGGTTGGGGAACAGAGTGAGCAGCCGGGTGGCCGCCGTCGCGAGCCGGTCGGCGTCCACCTCGCCGTCCAGGGTGAGCAGTTGCTGCTCCACGTAGGCACCCGCGGACTCGTCGTCGAAGACCGAGTGGAAGTAGAGGCCTTCCTGGAGCGGGGTCAGTGGGAGGACGTCCCGCAGTCCGGGGCCGTCCAGGGCGTCCACGTCGGACTGTGCGAGCGGGACGAGGGGGAAGTCGCTGGGCGAGTGGCCACCCTCGTCGAGCGCGGCGAGTCCGGTCAGGGCCGTGCGGAAGTAGCCGGCGAGCGTCGTGATGTCGGCGTCGGTGAACAGGCCGTCGGGCCAGGAGATGGTGGTGACCAGCTCGTACGCGCCGGAGGCGGCGGGTTCGGCGATGGCGTTGAACTCCAGGGCGCGCGGCAGGCACATCCGCGGATCGCGGCGCTCCCCCAACTGGCTCGTGGCTCCGGCGAATTGCCAGTCGCCTGGGGCGCCGGCGGCGAAACGGCCGAGGTAGTTGAAGAGCACCTGGGGGGCGGGGGCGTCGAACTCGCTGTGGGTGAGGTAGCGCAGAGCACCGTAGGAGATGCCGTTGTCCGGTACCCGGGCGAGGTCCTCCTTGACGGCCTTGAGGGCGGCGGTCAGGTACGCGGGGGTGGTGAGGTCGGCTGCCGTGCCGGGGTCCACGGTGACCGGGAAGAGCGTGGTGAACCAGCCGACGGTCCGGGACAGGTCCGGCTCGAATCCGGCGGAGCCCGCTACGAACCGCCCTTCGCGACCGTGCCCTTCGAGCTCGATGTGGGCGAAGGTCTGGTCCTGGCCGAGGTCGCGGCGCCTGCGGGCGAGGGCGACGGCGAGCGCGGTGAGCAGAACGTCGTTGACTCCGGCGTGGAACTTCGCGGGGATCTCGCCCAGCAGTGCGGCCGTGACCTCGGGGCCGACCGTGACGGTGCGCAGGCGTTCCTCGGCGACGGTGTCCCTGCCGGACAGGGCGCGGCGGGCCAGCGGCAGGTCCTCGCCGGGCAGGGAGCGCCGGTAGTACGAGCTGCCGGCGTCGAACGCGGCGCGTTCCAGCAGCTGGGTCCAGCGCCGGAACGACGTGCCCACGGGTGGGAGTTCGACCGGCTCACCCGCAGTGAACTGCCGCCATGCGGTGGCCAGGTCGTCCATCAGGATGCGCCAGGAGACGCCGTCGACGACCACGTGGTGGGCGACGAGGACGAGTTGGCGTGCCTCGGGGCGCCAGACGGCCCGGAGCATCACGCCGTTCGCCGGGTCCAGTGCGGCCGTGGCGAGGGCGATGCACTCGTCGAGCGGCCGGTCGCTGCGCTGCGGGCCGGGCTCGGCCCGGCCCGTGTCGGGGATGTCGAAGCTCCAGCGGCTGCCGCGCACCAGCCTGGCGCGGAGCATGTCGTGCCGGGACACGAGCGCGGTGAGGATCGTGTCGAGGGCGTCGGCGGTCAGGTCCGCCGGCGTGTTCAGGACGACCGACTGGACGAAGCCGTCGACGGCGTCCGTGGTCTCGCCGAGCCACTGCACGATCGGCGAACCCACGACGGTGCCGGTGGCGACATCGGCGTGGTCGACGGTGGTGACGTCCTCGCGGCTCGCGACCGCGGCCAGCGCGCCCACGGTGCCATGGGTGAAGATCTGCCGTGCCGTGACGTGCAGGCCCTGCTCGCGCAGCGCGCTCAGCAAGGAGATGGCGAGGATGCTGTCGCCGCCGAGCTGGAAGAAGTCCTGGTCGACGCCGACCTCTTCGAGGCGCAGCACCTCGGCGACCGCGGCGCACACCGCCCGTTCGTCGTCGGTGGTGGGGCGGGTGAGCGCACCGGTCCCGATCGCCGGCTCGGGCAGGGCGTTGCGGTCGAGCTTGCCGTTGGCGGTGAGCGGGAACTCGTTCATCACCACGATGTGGGCGGGCACCATGTACTCGACCATGTGCGCGCCGGCCCACGCCTTGACCTCGTCGGCGCGCAGGTCCTCGCTGCCGGCGGTGGGTATGACGTAGCCGGTGAGGTAGGTGCCGCCGGCCGTGTTCTTCTTCGCGACGACACAGGTGTGCCGGACCCGGGGGTGCTCGGCGAGGCCGGCCTCGACGTCCTCGATCTCCAGCCGCATGCCGCGGATCTTGATCTGGTTGTCGGCGCGGCCGAGGAAGTCCAGCGATCCGTCGGGGGCGAAGCGGGCGAGGTCGCCGGTGCGGTAGAGGCGGGAGCCGTCGTCGGCGAAGGGATTCGCGACGAAGCGGGAGGCGGTCAGGCCGGGTGTGCCCACGTAGCCTCGGCCCAGGAGGAAACCGCCGACGTAGAGTTCGCCGCCGACGCCGACCGGGACGGGGCGCAGTTCGTCGTCCAGGACGTAGAGCTGGGTGTTGGGGTTGGCCTTGCCGATGGACGTCGACAGGCGTTCGGCGGCGCCCCGGTAGATGACGTGGGAGACGCCGATGGTCGTCTCGGCGGGGCCGTAGCCGTGGTACATGGGGATGTTGCCGAGCTTGGTGCGGAAGCGCTCGTACAGCTCGGGGGTGAGGACCTCGCCGCCGCACCACACGTGCCGCAGGCTGTCCAGGCGGCCGGAGTCGCCGGCCATCTCCAGCAGGACGTCCAGCATGGACGACACCAGGTACGTGAAGGTGACGCGCTGTTCGGCGATGACGCTCAGCAGGTGGTGCGGGTCGCGTTCGCCTCCGGGCCGCAGGACGACGAGTCGGCCGCCGGAGACGAGCGGCAGGAAGATCTCGTTGATGGAGATGTCGAAGGACAGCGGCGCCTTGAACAGTGAGGCGTCGTCGTGGCCGAAGCCGAGGATCTCGTTCACCTGCCACAGCAGGCGCTCGCTGATCGCCTCGTGCCGGATCATCGCGCCCTTGGGCCGCCCGGTCGAACCGGACGTGAAGATCACGTAGGCCAGCGCGTCGCCGAGGACGGTGACGTCGGGCCCCTCCGCCGGGTGCGAGCCGTACCGCCAGTCGCCGAGGTCGACGGCCACGGCGTCCGGTTCGGCCGGGTCGTGCTCGCCGGAGGCGTTGAGCTGGACGACGACCCGGGCGTCCTGGATGACGACGGCGCGGCGCGCGGCGGGCCACTGCGGATCGAGCGGTACGAAGGCGCAGCCGGCCTGTAGCACGGCGAGCAGCCCGACGACCATGTCGGCGGAGCGGCCCAGGGAGATGCCGACGACCTGTTCGGGGCCGAGCCCGCGCCCGAGCAGGTGATGGGCCAACTGGCCGGAGAGCTCCGCGACTTGGCGGTAGGTCAGCGACCGGTGCTCGTCGACGACGGCAACGGCGTCCGGCCGGGCGCTGGCCTGCGCGCGGAACATCTCCACGATGGTGGGACGGTCCCGGTCGGCCCGGTTGTCGTTCCACTCGGCCAGGGTCCGCAGCCTCGCCGCCGCACTGGAGGGGCCGACGGTGCCGAGCGGCCGGTCCGGGAAGTCCGCCAGGTCGTCCAGCGCGAGCTGCGCGTCCTCGGGTCCGACACCCTCGGGGACGGTGATGCCGCGGCCGTCCGGGGAGATCTCCCAACCGGCGGGCGTCGTACCACCGTTGTCGACCCAGCCGAGGACGTCGGCGAAGAGCGTGCCGGGCGTGAGGTCGATGCCGTCGGGGCTGTCGCCCGTGGCCCAGTACGCCAGGCCGATGGCGCAGGCCTCGGTGATGGTCCGGTCCGGGTGGTCGCCGATCCGCCGGCGCACGTCGGCCAGACGCGTGGGGGAAAGCAGTACGAGACGAGCGCGCGGTTCCATCATCGAAGACTCAGCGTCCCTTCCAGAATGTGGAGTTAGGCTAACCTAAATAAGGGTTACCTAACTACCCTCTCGCCAGGCCCGCCACAGTCGTGCGTACCGGCCGCCCAGAGCCACCAGTTCCTCGTGCGTCCCCTGCTCAACGACCCGTCCGGCGTCGAGCACGGCAATCCGGTCCGCGGCCGTCGCCTGGGTCAGCCGGTGCGCCACGAACAGCGTGGTCCTGCCCGCGCAGGCGGCAAGGACGGACCGCTCCAGCTCGGCGGCGCCCTCGCTGCCGGCCTCCGCGGTCGACTCGTCGAGCACCACCACCGGCGCCCTCCCCAGCACCAGGCGGGCCAGGGCGACCTGGGCGATTTTGGTGACGTCCAGGCGCTCACCACCCTCACCCACCGGGGTGTTCAGCCCGTCGGGCAGCGCGGCGACCCAGTCCTCGGCGCCGACCGTGCGCAACGCGTCCATCAGCTCCGCGTCGCTCGCCCCCGGCGCGGACAGCCGCAGGTCCTCGGCGAGGGGGCCGGAGAAGACGTGCGTCTCCTGCGTCAGGATGCTGACCAGGGCCCGTGCCCCGGCCTCGTCCAGGTCGGCCAGGTCGGTCGTCCCGATGCGCACCGAACCGGTCTGCGGGGTGCCGATCCCGGCGATCAACGCGGCCAGCGTCGTCTTGCCCGCGCCCGTGGCGCCGACCAGGGCGAGCGATCCTCCGGCCGGGATCGACAGGTCCACATCCCGCAGCACCGGCTCCTCGGAGTCCGGGTAACGGAACGTCAGACCCTCGACCGTCACCGGGTACGCCCCGGAGCGGGCCGTCGTGACGGACTCGTCGCCGACCAGCCGCTCCTCGGCGGGCTCCCCCAGCACCCCGACCAGGCGGGTCAGGCTCGCACCCGACTTCTGCGCCTCGTCGAAGGTGAACATGATGGCGCCCAGCGGGGTGAACAGCCGGTGGAACAGCAGCGGAGCCGCCGACACCTCCCCCAGGGTGGCCGCGTCCGCTTCCAGCAACGCGTACCCGACCACCAGGATCAGGACCAGGCCGATGAACTCGGCGCGGTTCTCCCGGCCGACGAACCGGCCGAAGAACCGGAACACCTCGATGCCGAGCTCGCGCACCCGCCACGACTCGGTGGTGACCTTCTCCCGGAAGGCGCCCTCCAGACGATAGGCCCGGACCGTGTCGATGCCGTTCAGGCCGCTGATGAACGCCTGGGCACGGTCGGCCTGGGCGACTCGCTGCTTGCGGTAGAGCGGGGCGGACCGGGGCAGGTACCAGCGCAGCGCCAGCGCGTACGCGGGCAGCGCGCCGGCGCCGGCCAGGCCGAGCCGCCAGTCGAGCCCGAACATGCCGAGGGTCGCGATGACGACCAGCACGCCCGCCGAGAACACCGTGGGGACGGCCGTGCGGATGCCCTTGGAGATGACGGCCACGTCGTCTCCGACCCGGGAGAGCACGTCTCCCCGTCCGACCTGCTCGATCCGTGCGCTCGGCATGCCGAGCACCGCGCGGACGGCGCCCTCGCGCAGCCGCGCGAGCAGATCCGCGCCCAGCCGTCCGATCAGGTACGTGGAGACGGCGGTGGCCGCCGCGCCGAGCAGCGCGGCGGCACCGATGAGCACCCCGATCGTGACCAGGACCGAACGGTCCTCGCCCCCGACGACCCCGTCGACCACCCGGCCGAGCAGGAGCACCGGGAGCACCTGGAGCGCCGCCCCCGCGACCGTGGTGAGCACGGTCGCGACGGTCAGGCCGGGCATCGCGCGGCAGTGGTCCGCGACCCATCGGGCGGCCTCGCGGCCGGTCGTCGTGCGCAGGGCCGCCGGGGCGACGCGCGCGTCGGTGGTGCTCACTTCCCTACTCGACCGACTTGACGAGCTCGTCGATCGCGTACGGCATGGACAGCAGGGTGCCCTGGGAGATGGCCGCGCCGACCGCGGGTCCCTCGCTGTCGAGCAGGTAGGACACGTTGCCCTTCTTGACCGCGTCGAGGTTGGCGAACAGCTTGAACTTCTTCAGCGCCTCGGTGTCGGCCTTGTCGTTGATGACGAAGATGTGGTCGACGTCGACGAGGTCGATGCGCTCGGGCGAGAGCGAGGTGTAGAAGTTGCCGCCCGCGATCTTGTCGATCCCGGTCTGGTACTTGTAGCCGATGCCCGTGACGAGCCGGCCGCGCACGTCGGTGGAGGTGAAGGGTGCCACCGAGTCCTTGTACCAGGACAGTGCGACCGCGGTCTCCTTGCCGAGCTCGGGGTGTGCCTTCTTGGCCGTGTCGAGCTGCCCCTGGATGTCGTCGACCATCTTCTGGCCCTCGTCGGCCTGGCCGAGGGCCTTGGCGATGTGCAGGGCGTTGTCCTGCCAGGGAGCGCTGAAGGGCTCCTTCTCGCCCTTGGTGCGGGCCACCGTCGGGGCGATCCTGGAGAGCTTGTCGTAGGCGGCCTGGTCGATCTCGGAGTACACCGCGACGATCAGGTCGGGGCGAAGGGCCGCGATCTTCTCGTAGTTGGGGCCGGAGTCGCCGTTCTTCATGACGACCTCGGGCTTGGTGTCGCCCCACTTGTCCTTCACCCAGGGCCACTGGGTGTTGACGTCGGGGCTCTTGCCGGGCGGGTTCGGGTACTGGTCGACCATGCCGACGGGCTTGATTCCGAAGGCCAGGACGGTCTGGTCGTCGGTGTAGCCGACGGTGACGACCCGCTGGGGCGCCTTGTCGACCGTCGTGGATCCGAACGCGTGCTCCACTGTGACCGGGAAGTCGCCGGCGGCCCCGGCCCGGGTGCCCTCACCCTTGCTGTCCGCCGTGTCCGCCGAGCCGGAACCGCACCCCGCGAGGAGACCGACGCCGAGGGCGGCCGCGGACAGTACCGCTGCCAGCCGCCATGGCCTTCCGGGCGTCGTTCGATGGAGGAGCATCCAAATCCCCTTGCTTTCGCGCCAGTTCGCTGCACCCTCGCCTAAGGGCAGCCAAACCTTACCCCGCGAGAGTGAGGTTAGCCTAGCCTTACTACTTCTCCTGCGCCGGAAGGTGCCCCGGCTTCACATGGGCCCGCCCGATGGGCACGATGAGCGGCCGGTCGCCGACCGGGTCGTCGATCACCTGGGCGCGCAACCCGAAGGCCTCGTACAGCAGTTCGGCGGTGACGACGTCACGCGGATGCCCCTGCGCCAGGATCGAGCCCTCGCGCATCACCACGAGGTGGTCGCTGTAGCGCGTGGCCAGGTTGAGGTCGTGCAGCACCATGACGACGGTGCACCCGGACTCGTGCAGATCGTCGACCAGGTCGAGGACGTCGAGGGCGTGTGCCAGGTCCAGATAGGTCGTCGGCTCGTCCAGCAGCAGCAGATCGGTGCCCTGAGCCAGCGTCATCGAGATCCAGACGCGCTGGCGCTGCCCGCCGGACAGCTCGTCGACCGGGCGGTCGGCGAGGTCGGACACCCCGGTCATGGCCAGGGCGCGCTCCACCACGTCGGCGTCGTCGGACGACCACTGCCGCAGCCAGCTCTGGTGCGGGTGACGGCCCCTGGCGACCAGGTCGGCCACCGTCAGCCCCTCCGGCGCGACCGGCGCCTGCGGCAGCAGCCCCAGCTTCTTCGCCACGTCCCGGGTCCGAAGCCCGCCGATGTCCTCGCCGTCCAGCACTACCGTCCCGCCGGCCGGCTTGAGCAGCCGCGACAGCGTGCGCAACAGGGTCGACTTGCCGCATCCGTTGGGACCGATGATCGTGGTGATCACGCCGGGCGGTATCGCCACGTCGAGCTTGCCGATGACGACCCGGCCACCGTAGCCGACCGTGACACCCCGGGCTGCGAGCCGCGAAGCGCCGCCGACCGCGGCCTCGGTGACGGACTGTGCGACCACGGGTCCCCCCTTGCTCAGGTTCAGCTGACTCTTGTACATCTACCGCAGGTTCGCCCGGACCAGCAGATAGACCAGGAAGGGCCCGCCTGTCGCGGCGGTGACCACGCCGACCGGGAGCGAGACCGGCAGCGCCGTGCGCGCGACGAGGTCCGAGCCGGTCAGCAGCAACGCGCCCGTCAGGCCCGAGGCCACCATCGGCGGTGTGGGGCAGCGCGTCAGGCGCATCGCCACCTGCGGTGCCACCAGCGCGACGAACGGCACCGGGCCCGCCGCACTCACCGCCACACCGGCCAGCAGCACGGCGCACAGCAGCAGGACCGCCCGCACCCTCGCGTAGCGGACACCCAGACCCGCGGCGACCTCGTCCCCGAAGTGCATCGGCCTGAACTGGAAGGCGACACAGGAGACGACGACCAGGAGGACGAGCCCGCACCACAGGGCCGTTCGGACCTCGCCCCAGGAGCGGTCCTCCAGCGAGCCCACCAGCCACGCCTGGGCCCGGGCCACGTCCCTGATGTCGGCCGTGACCAGCAGCCAGGTCGTTATCGCCTCCATCACGGCGCTCACCGAGATGCCGATGAGGATGAGCCGGAAGCCGTCCACCCCGCGCCGCCAGGCCAGGAAGTACACCAGCAGGCCCGTGCCCAGCCCGCCCGCGAGCGCCGCGGCCGACAGTCCCACGGAGTTGACGACCGCCGCGGCGGTCCCGCCCGAGACCGTCACCAGGAACACCGCGACCGCGCTGGCGCCCGAGGTGATCCCCAGGACGTCCGGGCTGGCCAGCGGGTTGCGCGCGATGGCCTGCGTGAGCGCCCCGGACACCCCGAGCGCCACGCCCACGACGAGTCCGGCCAGGGCGCGCGGCATCCGCAGGTCCATGATGACGAACTCGTCGACCTGCTCGCCCCGCCCGAAGAGTGTGGCGACCACCTGCGGGAGGCCGATCGGGAAGTCCCCGACGCCGATGGACACGCAGAACACCAGGAAGGCCGCCGCCGCGAGCAGCAGCGTGACGCACAGCAGCCAGGGCCGCCAGACGAACGACACCCGGCCGAGCCGTACGCCCGGCGGCAGGGACGCCTTCACATCGGTCACGTTCATGCTTTCCTGAACTTTCCGCGCCACACGAGAACCGCGAAGAAGGGGGCGCCGAGCAGCGCCACGAGGACTCCGGCGTCCAACTCGCCCGGCCGCACGACCAGTCGGCCGACGATGTCGCACAGCAGCAGTACGACGGCCCCGAGCAGGCCGGCGTACGGCACGAGCCAGCGGTAGTCCGGGCCGGTCAGGTACCTGGCCACGTGGGCGACCATGAGGCCGAGGAAGGCGACGGGGCCGCACGCGGCGGTCGCCGCGCCGGCCAGCAGGGTGATGGCGGTGATGCCGACGGTCCGGCTCAGCGCGATGTTCACGCCCAGCCCCCGGGCCACGTCGTCGCCCAGGTTGAGCAGGTTGAGGGAGGGCAGCGTGGTCAGGGCCAGCACGAGACCGGCACCGATGAACGCCGTCACCGGCCAGATGACGTCGAATCCGGAACCGGCGAGGGAGCCGGCGTTCCAGAACCGCAGGGCGTTCAGCGCCGCCTGGTCCGACAGCGCGACGGCCGTGGTCATCGCCGCGAGGAACACCGTGACCCCCTGCCCGGCCAGGGCGAGGGTGAGCGGGTTGCCGGCCCCGCGTCCGATGCTCGCGAGACCGAACACCACGACACCGGCGACGGCCGCCCCGGCGAAAGCGAACCAGACGTACTGGAAGGGGTTGCCGAGTCCGAACACGGTGATCGCCACCACCACCGCGAACGAGGCGCCGGAGTTCACGCCCAGCAGGCCGGTGTCGGCGATCGGGTTGCGGGTGAACCCCTGGATCAGCGCCCCGCCGACGCCGAGGGCGATCCCCGCGACGACCCCGAGGACCGTACGGGGCACCCGTACGGTCTCGACGATGAGCCTGATCTCCGTGAGCCGCCGGTCGGCGTCCGGGGCGCCGACCAGGGCGTGCCACACCTCGGCGGGACTCAGCGCGCGTGCACCGACGGCCAGCGACAGGACGGCGGCGATCACGAGGACCGTCAGAAGGGTGCCGAGACCCAGGACCCGTCGGTGACGGGTCGCTGTCGAGCCCTTGACCGGGGGGCGCTCCACTGCAGCAGTCGTGCCCATGTCGACGTACGTTATCCCTTGTGCGGCAGGCGAGTTGACCGGACGGTGTCGCCCTAGCGGGCGGCGCTGCCCGTGCCGTCGGCGACCGTGTGCGTCCGGTCGGCGGTGGGTTCGGCCCTGCGGCCGAGGAGGGAGTCCAGGATCTCGCCGACCCTGATGGCGGTGTTGGAGAGCAGCGACGAGGTGATGCCGTGCGTGTGCTCCGTGCCGCCCTGGAGATAGATGCCGCAGCGCAGGGCGGGGTCGGCCGCGACGCGCCAGTCGCGCTCGACGCGGACCCGGCCCTCGTCGTCGCGCAGGCAGCGGTCGGCGACCTCCCCGAGCAGGCTCGTGGGGTCGACGGGGCTGTAGCCGGTGGCGAGGACCACGACGTCCGCGTCCAGCTCGGTCTCCTCGCCGGTGACCAGGGACGTCACCGTGGCGCGGACGCTCGACGGGGTCTCCTTGAGGGCGGTGAGCCGGGAGACGTTGAGGAACCGCAGGCGCTCGGTGCCGAGGACCTTCTCCTGGTACGACTGCCGGTAGAGGTCGTCGATGAGGTCGATGTCCACCACGGAGTAGTTGGTGTTGCCGTGGTAGTCCATCAGCCGGCGCTTGACGTCCTCGGGCGCGGCGAAGTACTCGTCGACGGCCTGCGGGTCGAAGATCCGGTTGGCGAAGCTGCTGTCGTCGGCGGGGCTGTAGCCGTAGCGGGAGAAGACGGCGCAGACCTCGGCCTCGGGGAAGCGCCGGTGCAGGTAGGCGACGTTCTCGGCGGCGCTCTGGCCGGCGCCCACGACGACGAAGCGGGAAGGCGAGGTGCCCTCCAGCTCTTCTACCTTCGCCAGGAGTTCGGAGTTGTGCCAGACGCGGTCGCCGCGTTCCACTCCCTCGGGCACGAGGGGACGCAGACCGGTGCCGATGACGAGGTTGCGGGCCCGGTGGACCTCGAGGCCGCCGCCCGAGCGGACGGTCACCTCCAGGTGGTCCACGACGCCGTCCCGGGTCACGGGTGCGACGCCGACGACCTCGTGACCGTAGGACACCATGTCGTCGACCTGGGCCGCGGCCCACTCGAAGTAGTCGTGGAACTCCACGCGCAGCGGGAACAGGTTCTTGTGGTTGATGAAGTCGATCAGCCGGCCCTTGCTCTGCAGGTAGCAGAGGAAGCTGTACTCGCTGGCCGGGTTCCGCAGCGTCACCAGGTCCTTGAGGAAGGAGACCTGCATGGTCGCGTCGTCGATGAGCATGCCGCGGTGCCAGCCGAAGCGGGGCTGCTGCTCGAAGAAGTGAGCGGTGATCGCCTCCTGGCCGCCGGCGCGGGTGTTGTGCTCGCGGAGCGCGATCGCCATGGCCACGTTGGACGGCCCGAAGCCGATACCGATCAGATCGTGGACCGGTGATGCGCCACCGGGAAGAACCTGCGACATGTCACTCCCATCGTGCGGGGCAGCCGCGCGTGTCAGGTGTGGAGGGAACGGGAGAAGGGCATGCCGACGACGCGGCACGCCAACAAACTTAGGTGAGCCTAAGCTAAACCCGCTGAGGTGTCGACAGGGCAAAACGGACACCGGTCGTGAGCGGGCTCCGTCAACTCGCTTACCGTGTCGACCCGTTGCGCACTAAGGTAAGCCTTGCTTTACTTGCGTCGGCCAACACCTTGCTCTGAGGAGGAACCCCATGCGGGTCGTCATGTTCGGTTACCAGACCTGGGGGCACCGCACCCTGCAAGCCCTCCTGGAGTCCGAGCACGACGTGGTGCTGGTCGTGACCCACCCCAAGAGCGAGCACGCCTACGAGAAGATCTGGAGCGACTCGGTCGCAGACCTCGCCGAGGAGCACGACGTCCCGGTGCTGATCCGCAACCGCCCGGACGACGAGGAGCTGTTCGAGCGCCTCGAGGAGGCCGACCCGGACATCATCGTGGCCAACAACTGGCGCACCTGGATCCCGCCGCGCATCTTCGGCCTGCCCCGCCACGGCACGCTGAACGTGCACGACTCGCTGCTGCCGAAGTACGCCGGCTTCTCCCCGCTGATCTGGGCGCTCATCAACGGCGAGTCCGAAGTGGGCGTCACGGCGCACATGATGAACGACGAACTCGACGCCGGCGACATCGTCCGGCAGGAGGCGGTGCCGGTCGGTCCGGCGGACACCGCGACCGACCTCTTCCACAAGACCGTCGACCTCATCGCCCCGGTCACCATCGGCGCACTCGGCCTGATCGCCTCGGGGCAGACCGAGTTCACCCCGCAGGACCGCTCCGGGGCGTCCTTCTTCCACAAGCGGGCCGACGAGGACAGCCGCATCGACTGGAGCTGGCCGGCGGAGGACCTGGAGCGCCTGGTGCGCGCCCAGTCGGAGCCGTACCCGAGCGCCTACACCTTCCACCGGGGCAAGCGGCTCGACGTCCTGGCGTCGTTCGTGTCCGAGGGCCGCTACGGCGGCACCCCCGGCCGGATCTTCTACCGCGAGGGCGACGGCGTGGTGATCGTCGCGGGCGCCGACGCCCGCACGGGACGCAACCGCGGGCTGGCCATCACCCGCGTCCGCACCGAGGACGGGCGGGAGCTGCCCGCGGCCGAGTACTTCACCTCCATGGGCGGCTACCTCACCACCCGCCCCTGACGTCCGGCCCCGGTACGGTCCCGGAGCCGGTCCGCAGCGCCCCCGCGCGGACCCGGTCCGCGCGGGGGCGATCACGGGAGTGCTGCCAGCCCGGCCGCCAAGTGCCCTATGTTTGGACCGTGTTCACAGAAAAGGCACAGCCGGGCCACCGTGCACGCATGACGCCGCCCGGCGTGCTGGACCTCAGCGCGTACCTGATGTACGCGACGGGAAAGGCAGCCCGCCGCGCCCTGTCGGAGAAGCTCACGGCCAGAGGGCTGCGATTGTGGCACCTGACCGTCCTGACCCTGGTCTCCGATCTCGGCCCGCAGCCCAAGGGCGTCCTGGCCGCCCGGCTGGACATGAACGCCAGTGACCTCGCGAGGATCGTGAAGGACCTGGCCGACACGGGGCAGGTCGAGTGCGTCCGCAGCCTGGCCGACCGCCGCCGTGTCGACGTCCGCATCACCCCGCTGGGCAGAACGGCCCTCGACCATCTCAACGCCGACATCGCCTCGGCCGACGACGACCTCCTGTCCCCGCTGAGCGATGCCGAACGCGAGCAACTGGCCTCCCTGCTGCGGCGCGTGCACGCCCACCACGAGGCACAGGGCCCGGCCGCCGGACTCCGGGAGGGCGCTCAGCCCCGCCAGCCGTAGCGGCGTTCGGGCCGGCCGGCGGCGCCGTAGCGAAGGGACACCTCCGCGTTGCCGGTGCCGTGGAAGTACTCCAGGTAGCGGCGGGCGCTCACCCGGGACACGCCGGTGACGGCGGCGCACTCGGAAGCGGACAAGGTGCCGTCCGCCTCGCGCAGGGCCCGCTCGACGAGTTCGGCGGTCTCCACGCTCATGCCCTTGGGCAGGGTCGGGGCCGGTGCCGGGCCGAACGCGCCGGCCAGGACACGGTCCACGTCCGCCTGCCCGCGGACCACCGTCGTGAGCAGCCTGCCCCGCTGGGCGGCGTAGCGCTCCAGACGCAGGCGCAGATCCTCGAAGTCGAAGGGTTTGAGGAGGTAGTCGACGACGCCGCGACGGACGGCGCCGCGTACCGTCTCGGCCTCGGTGGCGGCGCTGATGACCATGACGTCGCAGTCGTGCCCGGCTGTGCGCAGCCGGGGAATGACGTCCAGCCCGAACAGGTCGGGGAGGTACAGGTCGAGCAGGATGAGGTCCGGGCGCAGGGTCTCGACCGCCTCGATGGCCTGCCCCCCGGTGTGGGCCGTGCCGACGACGCGGAACGGCTCGACGCGTTCGACGAACGCGCGGTGGACCCTGGCCACCATGAAGTCGTCGTCGACCACGAGGACGTCGATGGCGTCCGCCTTGTCGCTCGCCTCTGTCATGGGGCCGCTCCTTCCGCCACAGCGCCGGTGAGGTGGCTGACGGTCATGCGTGCGGTGAACACGGCCCCTTCGGGGGTGTTGGACACCGAGATCTCTCCCCCGTGCCGTTCACAGACCAGCTTGGTCAGGGCCAGTCCGATGCCGCGCTCGCCCTCCCGGGCGGCCTTGGTGGTGAAACCGTGGGAGAAGACCTCGCGGGCCAGTTCCGGAGCCACGCCCGGCCCCGAGTCGCGGACCACGATCTCCACGCTGGAGGCGTCCTGCCGCAGCGCCACCTCCACCCAGGCGTCGTCCCGGGCGCCGGCGGCGTCGACGGCGTTGTCCACGAGGTTGCCGACCACGGTCGCCACATCCGCGGCGTCCTCAGGGGTCAGGCGCTCCAGCGCTGTGTCGTCCGAGATCCGCAGGCTGACCTTCCGTTCCGCCGCGTGGGATGCCTTCGCCATCAGCAGTGCGGCGACCGCGGTGTCCCGGACGCGGCGGCTGAGGGTGACGTCCAGGGACTGGCGGTGCCGGCTCAACGCGCGGATGTAGGCCACGACTTCGTCCTGCTCACCGATCTGGATCAGCCCGGAGATGGTGTGCAGCTGGTTGGCGAACTCGTGCGCCTGCGCCCGGAGCAGCTCGGAGGAACTGCGGAAGGAACCGATCTCCCGTTCCAGCCGGGCCAGTTCGGTGCGGTCGCGCAGCGTGGTGACCGAGCCGAGGGCCCGGCCGTCCTTGGTGACGGTCATCCGGTTCATCACCAGGACCCGGCCGTGGCGGACGACGACCTCGTCGCGCTCGCCGGCGGCGGTGCCGGACAGCACGTCGCGCAGCCGCCCGTCGATGCCGAGGCCTTCGAGGCTCTGGCCGACGCAGTCCTCGGGCAGGTCGAGCAGGCGGCGGCCCATGTCGTTGACGAGGGTGAGCCGGTGCTGCGGGTCCAGGGCGATCACGCCCTCGGCGATCCCGTACAGCATCGCCTCCCGGTGCTCGGCAAGCCCGGCGATCTCGCCCGGCTCCAGCCCGAGGGTCTGCCGTTTCACCCGCCGCGCGAGCAGCCAGGAGCCGGCCACGCCCAGTGCGCTGGCGATGCCCAGGTAGGCGAGCAGATAGGAGGAGGCGCCGCTCAGCCGCTGCCACACCGTCGGGTCGGCCTCACCGATCATCACCGTGCCGAGGATCCGGCCCAGGTTCTCCTCACTCGCGCCGAGGACGGGCACCTGGGCGGCCAGTTCGCGGTCACCGTCCAGGGTCAGCTGCCCGGACCAGCCGCGGCCCCGGGCGGTGCCCGGCCCCAGCCGCATCCGCTCCCCGACGACCGTGGGGTTCGTGGAGCTGACGATCCGCCCGGTCGCATCCGCCACCGTCACCGAGGTCACCCCCGACTGGGCCTGGGTGGCGAGCACCAGGGGGGCGAGCGCCTCCCCCGGCGCGGGACGCGTCAGCTGGCTGCGCACCAGGGGGTTGGCGGCCAGTTGTTCGGCGAGCGCAACCACCCGGCGCCCTTCGACGCGGTTGAAGGTGGCCTGGGACTGGGCGAGGGAGACCGCGGCGACTGCCAGCAGCACCACCACGACGATGGCGAGCTGGAGCACCAGCATCTCGCTCGCGAGCGAGTGGCGACGGAAGGTGGCGACCACGACGGACTCAATCTGCGATGCCGCCGCGAGCGGGGCGGCTCATGTGCCGAGCCGCACCATCATGACGCCCACCAGCCGAAACCGAAAGGGAGCTGTCACCGCCCGCCCGGCTTGGGGCCGATACCCCGCAGTTCCCTGATCGTGCCGCCGAGCTTCGCGCGGAAGGACTCCAGCAGCGCGGGCTTGACGCTGACCACCCAGCGCGTGCCGACGAGGTACTTGCCTCCGTAGACGCGCGCCTCCTCCAGCCAGGTCTCCTTGAACTTCTCCTCGGGGAAGGTGGTGATGAGGTAGTCGGCCTTCCTGGTGTGGCACAGGCCCTGGCGCAGTTCGTCGGCGTCGATGCGGATCTTCGCCCTGCAACCGGTCAGGGCGGCGATCACCTCCACCTTGGCCGGTGCGACGACCCCGGCGGCGGGAGCGGCGGTCACACTCGGCGCCGCCTTGCCGCCACCCCCGTCCCCGGCCTCGTCACCGCCGCCGCAGGCGGTGACGAGGGGGAGGACGGCCAGGACACCGGCCGCTGTGACGGCACGCAGCCGGCGGGGGCGCGAGGGGCTTCGGCGGATGGATCGTGCGGGCGCTTGCTGCTGGGACACGTCGCCTCTCCGGTACTGGCTGTCGGCCTGTGTTCAGGAGCACTCGCTTTCTCAGGAGTACCCGGGGAGGAGTACGCACAGGTCCGGGCGGGCGTTCACGCCCTACGCGGCCTCCCCCACCGCCTCGCCGGGCGCTCCGTCGGCCGGTCCGCCGAACTGGGTGCGGTACAGCTCCGCGTACCGCTGCCCCGCCGCCAGGAGCTCCTCGTGCGTGCCCCGCTCCACGATCCGGCCGGCCTCGACGACCAGGATCTGGTCGGCCGCGCGGACGGTGGAGAGACGGTGGGCGATCACGACGGCCGTGCGGCCTTCGAGGGCTTCGGCGAGGGCTTCCTGGACGGCGGCCTCGGAGGTGTTGTCGAGGTGGGCCGTGGCCTCGTCGAGGATGACGACGCGCTGGCGGGCCAGCAGCAGCCGGGCGATGGTCATGCGCTGGCGTTCGCCCCCGGACAGGCGGTAGCCGCGCTCGCCGACGACGGTGTCGAGCCCGTCGGGCAGGGACCGTACGAGGTCGTCGAGGCGGGCCCGGCGCAGGGCGTCCCACAGGTCGTCCTCCGTGGCCTCGGGCCGGGCGAGCAGGAGGTTGGCGCGGACGGTGTCGTGGAAGAGGTGGCCGTCCTGGGTGACCATGCCGAGAGTCTGCCGCAGCGACCCGGCCGTGAGGTCGCGGACGTCGACGCCGCCGATGCGCACGGCCCCCTCGTCGGTGTCGTACAGGCGCGGCATCAGCTGCGCGATGGTCGACTTGCCCGCCCCCGAGGAGCCGACGAGCGCCACGGTCTGACCGGGTTCGGCGCGGAAGGACAGGCCGTGCAGCACCTCGTCACCGCCCCGGCCGTCCAGGGACGCGACCTCCTCCAGGGAGGCCAGGGAGACCTTGTCGGCGGCCGGGTAGCCGAAGCGGACCTGCTCGAACTCGACGGCGACGGGCCCCTCGGGCACCGGGCGGGCGTCCGGCTTCTCCTCGATGAGGGGCCTCAGGTCGAGCACCTCGAAGACCCGCTCGAAGCTGACGAGGGCGCTCATCACCTCGACGCGCGCTCCGGCGAGCGCCGTCAGCGGCGCGTACATCCGGGTCAGGAGCAGCGCGAGCGACACGACCGCGCCGGGTTCCAGGGCGCCGCGCAGGGCGAACCAGCCGCCGAGGCCGTAGACCAGGGCCAGGGCGAGCGCCGAGACCAGGGTAAGCGCGGTGATGAAGGCCGCCTGGGCGGTCGCGGTCCGGACCCCGATGTCCGCGACGCGGCGGGCCCGCTCGGCGAACTCCCGGGACTCTTCCTCGGGACGTCCGAAGAGCTTGACCAGGGTGGCGCCGGGGGCGGAGAACCGCTCGGTCATGCGGGTGCCCATCGCGGCGTTCAGCGTCGCCGCCTCCCGCTGCATCCGGGCCATGCGGCTGCCCATGCGCCGGGCCGGGATCACGAACACCGGCAGCAGCACCAGCGCCAGCAGGGTGATCTGCCAGGACAGCGTGAGCATCACCGCGAGGGTGAGCAGCAGTGTGACGAGGTTGCTGACCACTCCGGACAGGGTGTTGCTGAACGCGCGCTGGGCGCCGATGACGTCGTTGTTGAGCCGGGAGACGAGAGCGCCCGTACGTGTGCGTGTGAAGAACGCGACCGGCATGCGCTGCACATGGTCGAAGACGGCGGTCCGCAGATCGAGGATGAGGTGCTCCCCGAGCGTCGCGGACAGTCTCCGGCCGAGAATGCCCAGGGCCGCCTCCGCCACCGCGATCAGCGCGATGAGCAGGGCGAGGCGCACGACCCTGTCCTCGTCTCCGTGGGACACGATCGTGTCCACGACCCACCCGGCCAGGACGGGCGTCGCCACGGCCAGCAGGGCGGTACCCACACCCAACAGGACAAAAAGTGCGATACGGCGCCGGTGCGGGCGGGCGAACGCGCCGATGCGGCGCAGGGTGGCCAAGGCGAAGGGGCGGCGTTCCCGTTCGGCGTTCATGACGCTGTACATCTGCGTCCAGGCTGTGGTCTCCATACTCATGCGGAGACCGTAGAACCTCAAGCAATCTTGAGGTCAAGGAGCTCGCACATCACCCCGACATCCCGCACAATCGGCCCGATCCCCCTCTTCCCCGTCCCTTCGCGCAAAGGCCCCGATGACGCTCCCCACCCAGCCGCTTCCCGCGCGCAATCCCCAGTCCCCGCTCCCGCAACCCGCAGTTGGCACGGCCTGGACAGCCTCTACAGACGTGACAGCGGTACAACTCCCCGAACTCCGACCCGGACGACTCCCCCGTCGCGTCCCGGTCCGCCGTCTGCGGCAGATCATGTGTCTGCTCCCGCTCCTGCTCGTCACCGTGGTCGCGGTGCAGCACCGGTCGGTGCTGGGGGCCGGTTTCGCGCACCTGGGCACCGCCGAGTGGCCCTGGCTGCTGGCCGCCGTGGGCGCGACCTGCCTGACCTGGGTCGCGGCCTCCTGCACCCGGCAGGGCGCGGTCGTCGAACGGCTGCCCCGACGACGGCTGCTGGCCACGCAGTTCGCGGCCGGCGCCGCCAACCACCTGCTGCCGACCGGGCTGGGCGCGAGCGCGGTCAACCTGCGGTTCATGACGGTGTGCGGACTGCCCCTCGCCCGCTCCTCCGCCGCCCTCGGCCTGTACCTGCTCGCCGAGAGCGCCGGCCGGGTCCTGCTGCTGGGCGCCCTGCTCGTCGCGTTCCCCGACGCGCTGCGGCTCGGCACGCTGGTGCCGGACACGGCGTTCGGTCCGCTGCTGGCCGGCGTCGGGGTGGTGCTGGTGATCGCCGCGACCGTGCTCCTCCTGGTACGGCGGCTGCGCTCGGCCGTGGTGTCGTTCCTGCGGACGGCGCTCGGCGAGGCGCGCTCGGTGCACACCCGGCCCGCCCGCGCGCTGGCGCTGTGGGGCGGATCCTTCGCCTTCCCGGCGCTGCAGGCGTCGGTCCTGGTACTGGTGGGGCGGGCGTTGGAGCTGGACGTCCCGGCCGCACACGTGGCGGTGGCCTACCTGGCGGCGACGGTGGCCGTCGCGCTGGTGCCGACGCCGGGCGGGATCGGCTCCGTGGAGGCGGCGCTGGTCGTGGCACTGGTCGCGGCGGGCGGCCCGGCCGCGGTGGCCACCGCCGTGGTCCTGGCCTTCCGGGTCATCACCGTCTGGCTGCCGCTGGTGCCGGGCGCGCTGACGCTGGCGGCGCTGGTGCGGCTGAAGGTGATCTGACCCGGACGGAACCGCAGGTGACGGTGTGTCATGTGCAGTAACTCACCCTTCGCTCAGGCCCGTATCCGGTACGGAACCCCGTACGGGATACGGCAGGATGAACGATCGTGCCGACCGCTGGTCAGGGTGGTCGGGCACCTTCGAGCATCCCGGAAAACGAGCAGGTGACGACGTGACGAGACTTCACATCCGACCGCCGGCGGCGGGCTTCGCCGCGGTTCCCCGCCCCGGAGGTGGCCGGTGAACCGGGCGCTCACCGTGGACGATCTGCTGTTCGCCGGCATCGCCCTCGGCTCGGGCCTGCTGGCGGCGTTCGCACTGAGCGTGCTGCTGCGCTGGCTGGGCCGGCACGCCGACCGCACCCGCTGGAGCGGGGACGACGTCATCGTGCACGCGCTGCGGGCCGTGGTGCCCTGGGCCGCGGTGGTGGGCGGCGTGGCGGGCGCGGCGGCGGTGCTGCCGCTGACGCGGACGGTGCAGCACACCACCAACCAGGTGCTCACCGTGCTGCTGATCTTCGTCGCGACGGTGTCGGTGGCCCGGGTGGTGACCGGACTGGTGCGCACCGTCACCCAGTCCCGCTCCGGGGTCGCCGGATCGGCCACGATCTTCGTCAACATCACCCGGATCCTGGTCCTGGCGATCGGCTTCCTGGTGGTGCTCCAGACCCTGGGCATCTCCATAGCCCCGCTGCTCACCGCCCTCGGCGTCGGCGGTCTGGCGGTCGCGCTGGCGTTGCAGGACACTCTCGCCAACCTCTTCGCGGGCATCCACATCCTCGCCTCCAAGACCGTCCAGCCCGGTGACTACATCCGGCTCAGCAGCGGTGAGGAGGGCTACGTCGAGGACATCAACTGGCGGCAGACGACGATCCGCAACCTGTCCAACAACCTCGTCGTGATCCCCAACGGCCAGCTCGCCAAGGCGAACATGACCAACTTCATGCGGCCGGAGGAGCAACTGACCGTCCTGGTCCAGGTCGGGGTGGCCTACGACAGCGATCTGGAGCACGTGGAGCGGGTGACCAACGAGGTCATCGCCGAGACGATGGCCGAGGTCGAGGGCGCCGTGGCGGACCACGAGCCGATCATCCGGTTCCACACCTTCGGCGACTCCCGCATCGGCTTCACCGTCATCCTGGGCGTCGGCGAGTTCAGCGACCAGTACCGGATCAAGCACGAGTTCATCAAGCGCCTGCACAAGCGTTACCGCGCGGAGGGCATCCGCATCCCCGCCCCTGCGCGCACGGTGGCGCTCCAGCAGGGCGGGGCCGTCATCCCGCAGCAGCGGACCGGCGAGATCGAGCCGGGCGGACTGAGCACCGCCCGGTTCGACTGAGGCGCGCCGGCGCGGGTGTGGGGGGGGCGGGCCCGCGGCCCCCCCCGCCCCGCCGAGCGCCCCCCGGGAAAAACACGGGCGGGGGTGTTGTTTTTTTTGGGGGGGGGGGGGGGGG